>NZ_JBHRTA010000007.1:0-6078 GCF_042646065.1 Parapedobacter deserti | reverse complement strand
AACCAACAACGGCCCGAGCGATGCGCAGGATGTGAACGTGGTGGATACGGCTCCTGCCGGCACGACGATCACTGGCTGGACAGCGGTGGTGACCACCGGTACGGTGACATTGCCGAACACCAGCGGCACGGGCGACATCAATGAGACGATTGCCACGCTGCCGAATGGCGCTGTGGTGACCTATACGGTGACGGTGCAGACGCCGGCTGACTTCGATGATGACCTGGTGAACACGGTTACGGTGACCACACCGACACCCGACCCGGATCCGACCTGCGATGACTGCACGACCCCGCCATTGACTCCTGATCCGCAGGCGGACATCGTAACGGTGAAAGTGGTGAGTGATGCCACGCAGACAACGTTCACCCCGGGTGAGTCGGTTGACTACACGATCACGGTAACCAACAACGGCCCGAGCGATGCGCAGGATGTGAACGTGGTGGATACGGCTCCTGCCGGCACGACGATCACTGGCTGGACAGCGGTGGTGACCACCGGTACGGTAACATTGCCGAACACCAGCGGCACGGGCGACATCAATGAAACGATCGCCACATTGCCTGACGGCGCTGTGGTAACCTATACGGTGACGGTGCAGACACCATCGGATTTCTCGGGCACGCTGGTAAATGCGGTTACGGTGACCACACCGACACCCGACCCGGATCCGACCTGCGATGACTGCACGACCCCGCCATTGACACCTGATCCGCAGGCGGACATCGTAACGGTGAAAGTGGTGAGCGATGCCACGCAGACAACGTTCACCCCGGGCGAATCGGTTGACTACACGATCACGGTGACGAACAACGGCCCGAGTGATGCACAGGATGTGAACGTGGTGGATACGGCGCCTGCCGGCACGACGATCACTGGCTGGACAGCCACGGTAACCACCGGCACGGTGACATTGCCGAATACTTCAGGTACCGGTGATATCAATGAAACGATTGCCACGCTGCCGAACGGCGCTGTGGTAACCTATACGGTGACGGTGCAGACACCATCGGATTTCTCAGGCACGCTGGTGAACACGGTTACGGTGACCACACCGACACCCGACCCGGATCCGACCTGCGATGACTGCACGACCCCGCCGCTGACACCTGATCCGCAGGCGGACATCGTGACAGTGAAAGTGGTGAGTGATGCCACGCAGACAACGTTCACCCCGGGTGAATCGGTTGACTACACGATCACGGTGACCAACAACGGCCCGAGCGATGCGCAGGATGTGAACGTGGTGGATACGGCTCCTGCCGGCACGACGATCACTGGCTGGAGTGCAACAGTCACGACGGGCACGGTGACATTGCCAAACACCAGCGGCACGGGCGACATCAATGAAACGATCGCCACATTGCCTGACGGCGCTGTGGTAACTTATACGGTAACGGTGCAGACACCATCGGATTTCTCGGGCACGCTGGTGAATGCGGTTACGGTGACCACACCGACACCCGACCCGGATCCGACCTGCGATGACTGCACGACCCCGCCGCTGACACCTGATCCGCAGGCGGACATCGTGACGGTGAAGGTGGTGAGTGATGCCACGCAGACAACGTTCACCCCGGGTGAATCGGTTGACTACACGATCACGGTGACGAACAACGGCCCGAGCGATGCACAGGATGTGAACGTGGTGGATACGGCTCCAACCGGCACAACGATCACAAGCTGGAGTGCAACAGTCACAGCGGGCACGGTGACATTGCCAAACACCAGTGGCACGGGCGACATCAACGAGACAATAGCCACATTGCCTGACGGCGCTGTGGTAACCTATACGGTGACGGTGCAGACACCGGCTGACTTCGATGATGACCTGGTGAACACGGTTACGGTGACCACACCGACACCCGACCCGGATCCGACCTGCGATGACTGCACGACCCCGCCGCTGACACCTGATCCGCAGGCTGACATCGTAACGGTGAAGGTGGTGAGCGATGCCACGCAGACAACGTTCACCCCGGGTGAATCGGTAGACTATACGATCACGGTAACCAACAACGGCCCGAGCGATGCCCAGGATGTGAACGTGGTGGATACGGCTCCAACCGGCACGACGATCACTGGCTGGACAGCGGTGGTAACCACCGGTACGGTGACATTGCCAAACACCAGCGGCACGGGTGATATCAACGAGACAATAGCCACATTGCCTGACGGCGCTGTGGTAACCTATACGGTGACAGTCCAGACACCATCGGATTTCTCAGGCACGCTGGTGAATGCGGTTACGGTGACCACACCGACACCCGACCCGGATCCGACCTGCGATGACTGCACGACCCCGCCGCTGACTCCTGATCCGCAGGCGGACATCGTAACGGTGAAAGTGGTGAGCGATGCCACGCAGACAACGTTCACCCCGGGTGAATCGGTAGACTACACGATCACGGTAACCAACAACGGCCCGAGCGATGCGCAGGATGTGAACGTGGTGGATACGGCTCCAACCGGCACGACGATCACTGGCTGGACAGCGGTGGTGACCACCGGTACGGTGACATTGCCAAACACCAGTGGCACGGGCGACATTAATGAGACTATCGCCACATTGCCTGACGGCGCTGTGGTAACCTATACGGTAACGGTGCAGACACCGGCTGACTTCGATGATGACCTGGTGAACACGGTTACGGTGACCACACCGACACCCGACCCGGATCCGACCTGCGATGACTGCGAGACGCCGCCATTGACACCTGATCCGCAGGCGGACATCGTGACGGTGAAAGTGGTGAGTGATGCCACGCAGACAACGTTCACCCCGGGTGAATCGGTAGACTACACGATCACGGTAACCAACAACGGCCCGAGCGATGCACAGGATGTGAACGTGGTGGATACGGCTCCAACCGGCACGACGATCACTGGCTGGAGTGCAACAGTCACGGCGGGTACGGTGACATTGCCAAACACCAGTGGCACGGGCGACATTAATGAGACTATCGCCACGCTTCCGAATGGCGCTGTGGTAACCTATACGGTAACGGTGCAGACACCATCGGATTTCTCAGGCACGCTGGTGAACACGGTTACGGTGACCACACCGACACCCGACCCGGATCCGACCTGCGATGACTGCGAGACGCCGCCATTGACCCCGGCACCTGAGGCGGACATCGTGACGGTGAAGGTGGTGAGTGATGCCGCGCAGACAACGTTCACCCCGGGTGAATCGGTTGACTACACGATCACGGTGACGAACAACGGCCCGAGTGATGCACAGGATGTGAACGTGGTGGATACGGCTCCAACCGGCACGACGATCACAAGCTGGAGTGCAACAGTCACAGCGGGCACGGTAACCCTCCCGAATACTTCAGGTACCGGTAATATCAATGAGACAATAGCCACGCTTCCGAATGGCGCTGTGGTGACCTATACGGTGACAGTCCAGACACCGCCGGACTTCGACGATGACCTGGTGAATGCGGTTACGGTGACCACACCGACACCCGACCCGGATCCGACCTGCGATGACTGCACGACCCCGCCGCTGACACCTGATCCGCAGGCTGACATCGTAACGGTGAAAGTGGTAAGTGATGCCACGCAGACAACGTTCACCCCGGGTGAATCGGTTGACTACACGATCACGGTAACCAACAGCGGCCCGAGCGATGCACAGGATGTGAACGTGGTGGATACGGCTCCTGCCGGCACGACGATCACTGGCTGGACAGCGGTGGTGACCACCGGTACGGTAACATTGCCAAACACCAGCGGTACTGGCGACCTGAACGAGACCATACCTACATTGCCTGACGGCGCTGTGGTAACCTATACGGTGACGGTGCAGACACCATCGGATTTCTCGGGCACGCTGGTGAATGCGGTTACGGTGACCACACCGACACCCGACCCGGATCCGACCTGCGATGACTGCGAGACCCCGCCATTGACACCTGATCCGCAGGCTGACATCGTAACGGTGAAAGTGGTGAGTGATGCCACGCAGACAACGTTCACCCCGGGCGAATCGGTTGACTACACGATCACGGTAACCAACAACGGCCCGAGCGATGCGCAGGATGTGAACGTGGTGGATACGGCTCCTGCCGGCACGACGATCACTGGCTGGACAGCGGTTGTCACCACCGGCACGGTAACATTGCCGAATACTTCAGGTACCGGTGACATCAATGAGACGATCGCCACATTGCCTGACGGCGCTGTGGTAACCTATACGGTAACGGTACAGACACCGCCGGACTTCGATGATGACCTGGTGAACGCGGTTACGGTGACCACACCGACACCCGACCCGGATCCGACCTGCGATGACTGCACGACCCCACCATTGACACCTGATCCGCAGGCGGACATCGTAACGGTGAAGGTGGTGAGTGATGCCGCGCAGACAACGTTCACCCCGGGTGAGTCGGTTGACTACACGATCACGGTAACGAACAATGGCCCGAGTGATGCACAGGATGTGAACGTGGTGGATACGGCTCCAACCGGCACAACGATAACGGGCTGGACAGCGGTGGTGACCACCGGCACGGTGACATTGCCGAATACCAGCGGCACGGGCGACATCAATGAGACGATCGCCACATTGCCTGACGGCGCTGTGGTAACCTATACGGTGACAGTCCAGACACCATCGGATTTCTCAGGCACGCTGGTGAATACGGTTACGGTGACCACACCGACACCCGACCCGGATCCGACCTGCGATGACTGCACGACCCCGCCGCTGCTTGACCGGAGGTTCTCAACGGCGAAAACGGTAAGCGATGCGAACGGAGACGGCAGTGCACAGGCAGGTGAGGAGCTGACATTTACCATTACCGTGACAAACACCGGGCAGGCTGATCTGGAAAACATAGCCATCGCCGACCCGGTGCCGGCCAATACAACTTATGTGGCAGGTTCGGCAAGCCATAGCGGTATGTTGTCCGGCGGAGCGCTGAATTGGACGGTGGACGTGCCAAGGGGGCAGTCCGTCAGTGTAAGCTTTAAGGTAACGGTCAACGCAGCGCTCACGGGTGTAAGCGGAATAACCAATACAGCTACCGTTACGGATCCTGAGAATCCCGGGAATCCGCAGACGCCGGCCTCGCCGCCAGTCCCTGTGAGCGGGATATCGAACCTGAGTGTGGTGAAAACCGCGGACGTTTCCGCCCCGCTGATCGGAGCCGAGGTGGTGTTTACCATTGAGGTTTCCAATGCAGGGCCGCACGATGCATCGGGCGTGGAAGTGATCGAGCGGTTGCCATCCGGTTATACGCTGGTGTCGCATGAAGCAAGCATAGGCACTTACGATCCAGGCAGCGGTGTATGGCAGGTAGGCAGCCTTGCCAACGGAGCGACGGCTTTACTGGAAATCACCGTGACCGTAAATGCCACCGGTGACTACCGGAATATTGCATCGGTAAGCGGTAACCAGCAGGATCCGGATGACGCCGATAATGAGGATGAAGTAACCCTTTCGCCGATACGGCCTCCTGTTGCTGATCACGATCAGGTTGCCGGAAACGCAAACGATGCTATCGTGATTCCGATTACCGACAATGACAGCGGATCGACATATCCGTTGGATCCGTCTTCCGTCGAGATCGTGAGCCCGCCGCAGAACGGTACGCTTACCATCAATCCGGATGGAACGGTCACCTACAGGCCCCACCCGGGATACATGGGTAATGATACGTTTACCTACCGGGTAAGGGACAGCGGGGGCAATTGGAGTAACGAGGCTACCGTAACGATCACGGTGGAGCCGAACCCGCTGAAAATACCGAACGTGTTTACGCCGAACGGCGACGGCCAGAACGATAAGTTCGAGATTATCGGTACAGAGGCTTACGACCGGGTCGAGCTGGTGATTTTCAACCGGTGGGGAAATGAGGTTTACAGGAGCCGTGAATACCGTAACACCTGGGAAGGCCAGAACCTGAGCGAAGGTACCTATTACTACATGATAAAACTGATCAGGGGTAACCAGGAACAGGAAGAGAAGGGCTGGGTGATACTGAAGCGGAAATAGTATGGTTAGTTTGATTATGCAATAGAAGATCACAAGATGAGACGTAATGCACATAGTTATCTGCTGGC
>NZ_JBHRTA010000006.1:2211-3810 GCF_042646065.1 Parapedobacter deserti | reverse complement strand
TTTCACCGTTACGATGTCCGCCTGCGGATCAGATGTCAGCGGCGGGGTCGTGCAGTCATCGCAGGTCGGATCCGGGTCGGGTGTCGGTGTGGTCACCGTAACCGCGTTCACCAGCGTGCCCGAGAAATCCGATGGTGTCTGCACCGTCACCGTATAGGTTACCACTGCACCATTCGGAAGCGTGGCTATTGTCTCATTGATGTCGCCCGTGCCGCTGGTGTTTGGCAATGTCACCGTGCCCGTCGTGACTGTTGCACTCCAGCCAGTGATCGTCGTGCCGGCAGGAGCCGTATCCACCACGTTCACATCCTGCGCATCGCTCGGGCCGTTGTTGGTTACCGTGATCGTGTAGTCAACTGACTCACCCGGGGTGAACGTTGTCTGCGTGGCATCACTCACCACTTTCACCGTTACGATGTCCGCCTGCGGATCAGGTGTCAACGGCGGGGTCGTGCAGTCATCGCAGGTCGGATCCGGGTCGGGTGTCGGTGTGGTCACCGTAACCGCGTTCACCAGGTCATCATCGAAGTCAGCCGGCGTCTGCACCGTTACCGTATAGGTTACCACAGCGCCGTCAGGCAATGTGGCGATCGTCTCATTGATGTCGCCCGTGCCGCTGGTGTTGGGCAATGTCACCGTGCCCGTCGTGACTGTTGCACTCCAGCTTGTGATCGTTGTGCCGGTTGGAGCCGTATCCACCACGTTCACATTCTGGGCATCGCTCGGGCCGTTGTTGGTTACCGTGATCGTGTAGTCTACCGACTCGCCCGGGGTGAACGTTGTCTGCGTGGCATCACTCACCACTTTCACCGTTACGATGTCCGCCTGCGGATCAGGTGTCAGCGGCGGGGTCTCACAGTCATCGCAGGTCGGATCCGGGTCGGGTGTCGGTGTGGTCACCGTAACCGTGTTCACCAGGTCATCATCGAAGTCAGCCGGCGTCTGCACCGTCACCGTATAGGTCACCACAGCGCCGTCAGGCAATGTGGCGATCGTCTCATTGATATTACCGGTACCTGAAGTATTCGGCAATGTTACCGTGCCGGTGGTTACCACCGCTGTCCAGCCCGTGATCGTCGTGCCGGCTGGTGCCGTATCCACCACGTTCACATCCTGGGCATCGCTCGGACCGTTGTTGGTTACCGTGATCGTGTAGTCTACCGACTCACCCGGGGTGAACGTTGTCTGCGCGGCATCACTCACCACTTTCACCGTTACGATGTCAGCCTCAGGTGCCGGGGTCAATGGCGGGGTCGTGCAGTCATCGCAGGTCGGATCCGGGTCGGGTGTCGGTGTGGTCACCGTAACCGCGTTCACCAGGTCATCATCGAAGTCAGCCGGTGTCTGTACCGTCACTGTATAAGTTACCACTGCGCCGTCAGGCAATGTGGCGATCGTCTCGTTCAGGTCGCCAGTACCGCTGGTGTTCGGAAGCGTTACCGTGCCGGTGGTTACCACCGCGGTCCAGTTTGTGATCGTCGTGCCGGTTGGAGCCGTATCCACCACGTTCACATCCTGGGCATCGCTCGGGCCGTTGTTGGTTACCGTGATCGTGTAGTCAACCGATTCACCCGGGGTGAACGTTGTCTGCGTGGCATC
>NZ_JBHRTA010000006.1:0-2203 GCF_042646065.1 Parapedobacter deserti | reverse complement strand
CAGTCATCGCAGGTCGGATCCGGGTCAGGTGTCGGTGTGGTCACCGTAACCGTATTCACCAGGTCATCATCGAAGTCAGCCGGTGTCTGCACCGTTACCGTATAGGTTACCACAGCGCCGTCAGGCAATGTGGCTATCGTCTCATTAATGTCGCCCGTGCCACTGGTGTTTGGCAATGTCACCGTACCGGTGGTCACCACCGCTGTCCAGCCAGTGATCGTCGTGCCGGTTGGAGCCGTATCCACCACGTTCACATCCTGCGCATCGCTCGGGCCATTGTTCGTCACCGTGATCGTGTAGTCAACCGACTCACCCGGGGTGAACGTTGTCTGCGTGGCATCGCTCACCACTTTCACCGTTACGATGTCAGCCTGCGGATCAGGTGTCAGCGGCGGGGTCTCACAGTCATCGCAGGTCGGATCCGGGTCAGGTGTCGGTGTGGTCACCGTAACCGCATTTACCAGGTCATCATCGAAGTCAGCCGGTGTCTGCACCGTCACCGTATAGGTTACCACAGCGCCGTCAGGCAATGTGGCGATCGTCTCATTGATATCACCCGTGCCGCTGGTGTTTGGCAATGTCACCGTACCCGTCGTGACTGTTGCACTCCAGCCAGTGATCGTCGTGCCGGTTGGAGCCGTATCCACCACGTTCACATCCTGTGCATCACTCGGGCCGTTGTTGCTCACCGTGATCGTATAGTCTACCGACTCACCCGGGGTGAACGTTGTCTGCGTGGCATCACTCACCACTTTCACCGTTACGATGTCAGCCTGCGGATTGGGTGTCAATGGCGGGGTCGTGCAGTCATCGCAGGTCGGATCCGGGTCAGGTGTCGGTGTGGTCACCGTAACCGTATTCACCAGGTCATCATCGAAGTCAGCCGGCGTCTGCACCGTTACCGTATAGGTTACCACAGCGCCGTCAGGCAATGTGGCTATCGTCTCATTAATGTCGCCCGTGCCACTGGTGTTTGGCAATGTCACCGTACCCGCTGTGACTGTTGCACTCCAGCTTGTGATAATGGTTCCGGCAGGAGCCGTATCCACCACGTTCACATCCTGCGCATCGCTCGGGCCGTTGTTGGTCACCGTGATCGTGTAGTCAACCGACTCACCCGGGGTGAACGTTGTCTGCGTGGCATCACTCACCACTTTCACTGTCACGATGTCCGCCTGCGGATCAGGTGTCAGCGGCGGGGTCGTGCAGTCATCGCAGGTCGGATCCGGGTCGGGTGTCGGTGTGGTCACCGTAACCGCATTTACCAGGTCATCATCGAAGTCAGCCGGTGTCTGTACCGTTACCGTATAGGTTACCACAGCGCCGTCAGGCAATGTGGCTATTGTCTCGTTGATATCACCCGTGCCTGAAGTATTGGGAAGCGTTACCGTGCCGGTGGTTACCACCGCTGTCCAGCCAGTGATCGTCGTGCCGGCCGGAGCCGTATCCACCACGTTCACATCCTGGGCATCGCTCGGACCGTTGTTGGTCACCGTGATCGTGTAGTCAACCGATTCACCCGGGGTGAATGTTGTCTGCGTGGCATCGCTCACCACCTTCACCGTTACCACGTCCGCCTGCGGATCAGGAGTCAATGGCGGGGTCGTGCAGTCATCGCAGGTCGGATCCGGGTCGGGTGTCGGTGTGGTCACCGTAACCGTATTCACCAGGTCATCATCGAAGTCAGCCGGTGTCTGCACCGTCACCGTATAGGTCACCACAGCGCCGTCAGGCAATGTGGCTATCGTCTCATTGATATTACCGGTACCTGAAGTATTCGGCAATGTCACCGTACCGGTGGTCACCACCGCTGTCCAGCCAGTGATCGTCGTGCCGGTTGGAGCCGTATCCACCACGTTCACATCCTGTGCATCGCTCGGGCCGTTGTTCGTCACCGTGATCGTGTAGTCTACCGATTCACCCGGGGTGAACGTTGTCTGCGTGGCATCACTCACCACTTTCACCGTTACGATGTCCGCTTGTGAAGTATACGTCAACACCACATCATCAAAAGCGACACACGTTCCATTAGTAACCGTCCAACGCAGGGTTACAGACGTATTCGGATCCAATGTAATGATTGCGTTCGGATCGGTAACATCCACTATTCCAACTGCAGGCGTACCACTAACCACGCTCCATTCGCCGGTTCCCGGAGTCGGAGCCGTAGCATCTAATGTAAATTCTCCGCTGTTATACTGCG
>NZ_JBHRTA010000005.1:0-7847 GCF_042646065.1 Parapedobacter deserti | reverse complement strand
CGCAGTATAACAGCGGAGAATTTACATTAGATGCTACGGCTCCGACTCCGGGAACCGGCGAATGGAGCGTGGTTAGTGGTACGCCTGCAGTTGGAATAGTGGATGCTACCGATCCGAACGCAATCATTACATTGGATCCGAATACGTCTGTAACCCTGCGTTGGACGGTTACTAATGGAACGTGTGTCGCTTTTGACGATGTGGTGTTGACGTATACTTCACAAGCGGACATCGTAACGGTGAAAGTGGTGAGCGATGCCACGCAGACAACGTTCACCCCGGGTGAGTCGGTAGACTACACGATCACGGTGACGAACAACGGCCCGAGCGATGCCCAGGATGTGAACGTGGAGGATACGGCACCAACCGGAACCATTATCACAAACTGGACAGCGGTGGTGACCACCGGTACGGTGACATTGCCAAACACCAGCGGCACGGGTGATATCAATGAGACCATACCTACATTGCCTGACGGCGCTGTGGTAACCTATACGGTAACGGTCCAGACACCGGCTGACTTCGATGATGACCTGGTGAACACGGTTACGGTGACCACACCGACACCCGACCCGGATCCGACCTGCGATGACTGCACGACCCCGCCGCTGACACCTGATCCGCAGGCGGACATCGTAACGGTGAAAGTGGTGAGCGATGCCACGCAGACAACGTTCACCCCGGGTGAATCGGTAGACTACACGATCACGGTGACCAACAACGGCCCGAGCGATGCGCAGGATGTGAACGTGGTGGATACGGCTCCTGCCGGAACCATTATCATAAGCTGGAGTGCAACAGTCACAGCGGGTACGGTGACATTGCCAAACACCAGTGGCACGGGCGACATTAATGAGACTATCGCCACATTGCCTGACGGCGCTGTGGTGACCTATACGGTGACGGTGCAGACGCCTCCGGACTTCGATGATGACCTGGTAAATGCGGTTACGGTGACCACACCGACACCCGACCCGGATCCGACCTGCGATGACTGCACGACCCCGCCGCTGACACCTGATCCGCAGGCGGACATCGTAACGGTGAAAGTGGTGAGCGATGCCGCGCAGACAATGTTCACCCCGGGTGAATCGGTAGACTACATGATCACGGTAACCAACAACGGCCCGAGCGATGCGCAGGATGTGAACGTGGTGGATACGGCTCCTGCCGGCACGACGATCACGGGCTGGACAGCGGTGGTGACCACCGGTACGGTAACCCTCCCGAACACCAGCGGCACGGGCGATATCAATGAAACGATTGCCACGCTGCCGAATGGCGCTGTGGTGACCTATACGGTGACGGTGCAGACGCCGGCTGACTTCGATGATGACCTGGTGAATACGGTTACGGTGACCACACCGACACCTGACCCGGATCCGACCTGCGATGACTGCGAGACCCCGCCGTTGACACCTGATCCGCAGGCGGACATCGTAACGGTGAAAGTGGTGAGTGATGCCACGCAGACAACGTTCACCCCGGGCGAATCGGTTGACTACACGATCACGGTAACCAACAACGGCCCGAGCGATGCGCAGGATGTGAACGTGGTGGATACGGCTCCTGCCGGCACGACGATCACTGGCTGGACAGCGGTTGTCACCACCGGCACGGTAACATTGCCGAATACTTCAGGTACCGGTGACATCAATGAAACGATTGCCACGCTTCCGAATGGCGCTGTGGTAACCTATACGGTAACGGTGCAGACACCGGCTGACTTCGATGATGACCTGGTGAACGCGGTTACGGTGACCACACCGACACCCGACCCGGATCCGACCTGCGATGACTGCACGACCCCGCCATTGACTCCTGATCCGCAGGCGGACATCGTGACAGTGAAAGTGGTGAGCGATGCCACGCAGACAACGTTCACCCCGGGTGAATCGGTAGACTACACGATCACGGTGACCAACAACGGCCCGAGCGATGCACAGGATGTGAACGTGGTGGATACGGCTCCAACCGGCACGACGATCACTGGCTGGAGTGCAACAGTCACGACGGGCACGGTGACATTGCCAAACACCAGCGGCACGGGCGACATCAATGAAACGATAGCCACATTGCCCGACGGCGCTGTGGTAACCTATACGGTTACGGTACAGACACCGGCTGACTTCGATGATGACCTGGTGAACACGGTTACGGTGACCACACCGACACCCGACCCGGATCCGACCTGCGATGACTGCACGACCCCGCCATTGACTCCTGATCCGCAGGCGGACATCGTAACGGTGAAGGTGGTGAGCGATGCCACGCAGACAACGTTCACCCCGGGCGAATCGGTTGACTACACGATCACGGTAACCAACAACGGCCCGAGCGATGCCCAGGATGTGAACGTGGTGGATACGGCTCCAACCGGCACGACGATCACTGGCTGGACAGCGGTGGTAACCACCGGCACGGTAACGCTTCCCAATACTTCAGGTATCGGTAATATCAATGAGACAATAGCCACGCTTCCGAATGGTGCAGTGGTGACCTATACGGTGACGGTGCAGACACCATCGGATTTCTCGGGCACGCTGGTGAATACGGTTACGGTGACCACACCGACACCCGACCCGGATCCGACCTGCGATGACTGCACGACCCCGCCATTGACTCCTGATCCGCAGGCGGACATCGTAACGGTGAAAGTGATAAGTGATGCCACGCAGACAACGTTCACCCCAGGTGAGTCGGTTGACTACACGATCACGGTGACGAACAATGGCCCGAGCGATGCGCAGGATGTGAACGTGGTGGATACGGCTCCTGCCGGCACGACGATCACTGGCTGGACAGCGGTGGTAACCACCGGTACGGTGAGCCTTCCGGCCACGAGCGGCACGGGTAACTTGGATCAGACCATACCTACATTGCCTGACGGCGCTGTGGTAACCTATACGGTGACAGTGCAGACACCATCGGATTTCTCGGGCACGCTGGTAAATGCGGTTACGGTGACCACACCGACACCCGACCCGGATCCGACCTGCGATGACTGC
Source organism: Parapedobacter deserti (assembly GCF_042646065.1). Lineage (NCBI taxonomy): Bacteria > Pseudomonadati > Bacteroidota > Sphingobacteriia > Sphingobacteriales > Sphingobacteriaceae > Parapedobacter > Parapedobacter deserti. The sequence continues at coordinate 4,839 of NZ_JBHRTA010000005.1, read as the reverse complement.
ACGACGCCGCCGCTGACACCTGATCCGCAGGCGGACATCGTAACGGTGAAAGTGGTGAGCGATGCCACGCAGACAACGTTCACCCCGGGTGAGTCGGTAGACTACACGATCACGGTAACCAACAACGGCCCGAGCGATGCACAGGATGTGAACGTGGTGGATACGGCACCAGCCGGCACGACGATCACTGGCTGGACAGCGGTGGTAACCACCGGCACGGTGAGCCTTCCGGCCACCAGTGGCACGGGCGATCTGAATGAGACCATACCTACATTGCCTGACGGCGCTGTGGTAACCTATACGGTAACGGTGCAGACACCATCGGATTTCTCGGGCACGCTGGTAAATGCGGTTACGGTGACCACACCGACACCCGACCCGGATCCGACCTGCGATGACTGCACGACGCCGCCGCTGACACCTGATCCGCAGGCGGACATCGTAACGGTGAAAGTGGTGAGCGATGCCACGCAGACAACGTTCACCCCGGGTGAGTCGGTTGACTACACGATCACGGTAACGAACAACGGCCCGAGCGATGCACAGGATGTGAATGTGGTGGATACGGCTCCAACCGGCACGACGATCACTGGCTGGACAGCGGTGGTGACCACCGGCACGGTGACATTGCCGAATACTTCAGGTACCGGTGATATCAATGAAACGATTGCCACGCTGCCGAATGGCGCTGTGGTGACCTATACGGTGACGGTGCAGACACCGGCTGACTTCGACGATGACCTGGTGAACACGGTTACGGTGACCACACCGACACCTGACCCGGATCCGACCTGCGATGACTGCGAGACGCCGCCGCTGACACCTGATCCCCATGCGGACATCGTAACGGTGAAAGTAGTGAGCGATGCCACGCAGACAACGTTCACCCCCGGCGAATCGGTTGAGTACACGATCACGGTAACCAACAACGGCCCGAGCGATGCCCAGGATGTGAACGTGGAGGATACGGCGCCTGCCGGAACCATTATCACAAACTGGACAGCGGTGGTGACCACCGGCACGGTGACATTGCCAAACACCAGCGGCACGGGTGATATCAACGAGACGATAGCCACATTGCCTGACGGCGCTGTGGTGACCTATACGGTAACGGTGCAGACACCGGCTGACTTCGACGATGACCTGGTGAACACGGTTACGGTGACCACGCCGACACCCGACCCGGATCCGACCTGCGATGACTGCACGACCCCGCCATTGACTCCTGATCCGCAGGCGGACATCGTAACGGTGAAAGTGGTGAGCGATGCCACGCAGACAACGTTCACCCCGGGTGAATCGGTAGACTACACGATCACGGTAACGAACAACGGCCCGAGCGATGCACAGGATGTGAACGTGGTGGATACGGCTCCAACCGGCACGACGATCACTGGCTGGACAGCGGTGGTAACCACCGGTACGGTGAGCCTTCCGGCCACGAGCGGCACGGGTAACTTGGATCAGACCATACCTACATTGCCTGACGGCGCTGTGGTGACCTATACGGTAACGGTGCAGACACCGGCTGACTTCGACGATGACCTGGTGAACACGGTTACGGTGACCACGCCGACACCCGACCCGGATCCGACCTGCGATGACTGCACGACCCCGCCGCTGACACCTGATCCCCATGCGGACATCGTAACGGTGAAAGTAGTGAGCGATGCCACGCAGACAACGTTCACCCCGGGTGAGTCGGTTGACTACACGATCACGGTAACGAACAACGGCCCGAGCGATGCACAGGATGTGAATGTGGTGGATACGGCTCCAACCGGCACGACGATCACTGGCTGGACAGCGGTGGTGACCACCGGTACGGTGACATTGCCGAACACCAGTGGCACGGGCGACATTAATGAGACAATAGCCACGCTTCCGAATGGTGCAGTGGTAACCTATACGGTGACGGTGCAGACACCATCGGATTTCTCGGGCACGCTGGTGAATACGGTTACGGTAACCACACCGACACCTGACCCGGATCCGACCTGCGATGACTGCACGACCCCGCCGCTGACACCTGATCCGCAGGCGGACATCGTAACGGTGAAAGTGGTGAGTGATGCCACGCAGACAACGTTCACCCCGGGTGAGTCGGTTGACTACACGATCACGGTGACCAACAACGGTCCGAGTGATGCGCAGGATGTGAACGTGGTGGATACGGCTCCGGCCGGCACGACGATCACTGGCTGGAGTGCAACAGTCACGACGGGCACGGTGACATTGCCAAACACCAGCGGCACGGGCGACATCAATGAGACGATCGCCACATTGCCTGACGGCGCTGTGGTAACTTATACGGTGACGGTTCAGACACCATCGGATTTCTCAGGCACGCTGGTGAATACGGTTACGGTGACCACACCGACACCCGACCCGGATCCGACCTGCGATGACTGCGAGACCCCGCCGCTGACACCTGATCCGCAGGCGGACATCGTAACGGTGAAGGTGGTGAGTGATGCCACGCAGGCAACGTTCACCCCGGGTGAGTCGGTAGACTACACGATCACGGTGACGAACAACGGCCCGAGCGATGCGCAGGATGTGAACGTGGTGGATACGGCACCAGCCGGAACGACGATCACTGGCTGGACAGCCACGGTAACCACCGGTACGGTAACATTGCCGAACACCAGCGGCACGGGCGACATCAATGAGACGATCGCCACATTGCCTGACGGCGCTGTGGTAACCTATACGGTGACAGTCCAGACACCATCGGATTTCTCAGGCACGCTGGTGAACACGGTTACGGTGACCACACCGACACCCGACCCGGATCCGACCTGCGATGACTGCACGACCCCGCCGTTGACACCTGATCCGCAGGCGGACATCGTAACGGTGAAAGTGGTGAGTGATGCCACGCAGACAACGTTCACCCCGGGTGAATCGGTAGACTACACGATCACGGTGACCAACAACGGCCCGAGCGATGCACAGGATGTGAACGTGGTGGATACGGCTCCAACCGGCACGACGATCACAAGCTGGACAGCGGTGGTGACCACCGGTACGGTGACATTGCCGAATATCAGTGGCACGGGCGACATCAATGAAACGATAGCCACGCTGCCTGACGGCGCTGTGGTAACCTATACGGTGACGGTGCAGACGCCGGCTGACTTCGATGATGACCTGGTGAACACGGTTACGGTGACCACACCGACACCTGACCCGGATCCGACCTGCGATGACTGCACGACCCCGCCGCTGACACCTGATCCGCAGGCGGACGTGGTAACGGTGAAAGTGGTGAGCGATGCCACGCAGACAACGTTCACCCCGGGTGAGTCGGTTGACTACACGATCACGGTAACCAACAACGGCCCGAGTGATGCGCAGGATGTGAACGTGGTGGATACGGCTCCTGCCGGCACGACGATCACTGGCTGGACAGCGGTGGTAACCACCGGTACGGTAACATTGCCGAACACCAGCGGTACTGGCGACCTGAACGAGACGATCGCCACATTGCCTGACGGCGCTGTGGTAACCTATACGGTGACGGTGCAGACACCGCCGGACTTCGATGATGACCTGGTAAACGCGGTTACGGTGACCACACCGACACCCGACCCGGATCCGACCTGCGATGACTGCACGACCCCGCCGCTGACACCCAATCCGCAGGCGGACATCGTAACGGTGAAAGTGGTGAGTGATGCCACGCAGACAACGTTCACCCCGGGTGAGTCGGTTGACTACACGATCACGGTGACCAACAACGGTCCGAGTGATGCGCAGGATGTGAACGTGGTGGATACGGCACCAGCCGGAACCATTATCACAAACTGGACAGCCACGGTAACCACCGGTACGGTGACATTGCCCAACACCAGCGGCACGGGCGACATCAATGAGACGATCGCCACATTGCCTGACGGCGCTATGGTAACCTATACGGTAACGGTGCAGACACCGGCTGACTTCGACGATGACCTGGTGAACGCGGTTACGGTGACCACACCGACACCCGACCCGGATCCGACCTGCGATGACTGCACGACCCCGCCATTGACACCTGATCCGCAGGCGGACATCGTAACGGTGAAAGTGGTGAGCGATGCCACGCAGACAACGTTCACTCCCGGTGAATCGGTAGACTACACGATCACGGTAACCAACAACGGCCCGAGTGATGCCCAGGATGTGAACGTGGTGGATACGGCTCCAACCGGCACGACGATCACAAGCTGGAGTGCAACAGTCACAGCGGGCACGGTAACGCTGCCAAACACCAGTGGCACGGGCGACATCAATGAGACGATAGCCACATTGCCTGACGGCGCTGTGGTAACTTATACGGTGACAGTGCAGACACCATCGGATTTCTCGGGCACGCTGGTGAATGCGGTTACGGTGACCACACCGACACCCGACCCGGATCCGACCTGCGATGACTGCACGACCCCGCCGCTGACACCTGATCCGCAGGCTGACATCGTAACGGTGAAGGTGGTGAGCGATGCCACGCAGACAACGTTCACCCCGGGTGAGTCGGTTGACTACACGATCACGGTAACCAATAACGGCCCGAGCGATGCGCAGGATGTGAACGTGGTGGATACGGCTCCAACCGGCACGACGATCACTGGCTGGACAGCGGTGGTAACCACCGGTACGGTGAGCCTTCCGGCCACGAGCGGCACGGGTAACTTGGATCAGACCATACCTACATTGCCTGACGGCGCTGTGGTGACCTATACGGTGACGGTTCAGACACCGGCTGACTTCGATGATGACCTGGTGAACGCGGTTACGGTGACCACACCGACACCCGACCCGGATCCGACCTGCGATGACTGCACGACCCCGCCATTG
>NZ_JBHRTA010000004.1:0-231162 GCF_042646065.1 Parapedobacter deserti | reverse complement strand
GTTTCCCGGGAGAATGGTGTTAGATTTGCCTTGAGCAGCAGGGGTTGAGCATCGGCCCCGCGGGGCCGATGCTCAACCCCTGACACAGTTTGTTTTACACTCCCCCCGATTTTGAATAAGAGCAAAGCCCGGCCAGTCCGGGCTTTTGTTATTTAGCGTATGCCTGTTTATTTTTAAAATCCCTGATGAGTGCATCGAGGGTCACGAAAATATATTCCTTGTCCTTATCGGAGAGCTTGGTCACTTCCTGCACCCTGTCGAGTGTGGCCTTGTCGAGTTCTATATCAGAATTGCCCGTTAGATAATCCAAAGAGACTTCGAGTGCCTGTGCGACCTTTACGGCCATCTCGATTGTCGGGCGTACCTCGTTGCGCTCGTACCTTCCGTAGGCATCCCCGTTGATACCTATCTTCTTTCCCACATCCGCCTGGGAAAGGCCTTTCCTTTTTCTTACCTGTGTCAAACGTTCACCAAAAGTCATTTTTGTAGGATTTAATACAGCAAAAGCTGTGTTTTTACAAAGATAGGAACAAAAAATGTAGGATAAAAATCAAGAATGTTTGTTTAAGTCATACACCTTGTGGTTTTACGGCAAGTTTGTAGGATTTTAAAATTTTTACTTCTGGCAAAGAAAAATAACAAACAGGTCAAGGTACAGGCGAAGTACCGCCCCAGTCAGAGCCGTTGTGTCGGGGCTACCGGCAAGGATGTGCCGTGGCTCAACCTGAGCGGGGTATGGCTGTCGGAAGCAGGCTTTAATATCGGAGATACGGTGCGGGTGGTATGGCGTTCGGGGCTGTTGCTGATAGAACGCATTGAGTTCAGCGAAGAAGAAAAGGAGCAGGTAGAATATAAAGCCGCTCTGCAGGAAGTAAAGCAGACCCTTAAAAAGCTTGCCCAATGACCATACCCGATATTAAGGCGCAGCTAAGCATTGTAACGGTACTGGAGCATTACGGCATCCGTATGAACCGTAACCGAATGGTATGCTGTCCCTTCCACGATGACAAAAATCCGAGTATGCAGGTGTACCCGGACACGAATACGGTGTTTTGCTTTAGCGGTAACTGCTCAAAGAACGGTAAAGCAATGGATTGTCTTGCCTCTTGCCATACCCTAAAGATTCAAACCAAGCCGTTGATATACAACAAAGTAAAAACAAAAACTTCTAACAGGATATAAGAGATATTGTGGAAAACGCCGGAATACCAAACTTGCAGAAACAAAAAGGCTGCCTCAAAAATTACTTTTGAGACAGCCTCTTGTCTAACTTGTATGCAGCGATTAACGCTGTCCGGGAAGGTAGATCTGGAAGCCTAAGGCTGCGCCCAGTCCGCTTTGTCCTGTTGCTCCGGAAACGGTGGCTTTGCTGTAGTTGTATCCTGCCGTAACTTCAAGTGCTACACTGTTGGTGATGAAATGTGCATAGCCGACGTTTGCACCCAACGCAAGTGATGCACCTGAACCGGGGGAACTGCCTGAAATGCCTACATCACCCTGTGCGAAGAAGCGACCGGTTGAGCTTGCCCCTTCAGGGAAATAATAGCGAACAAATGGCGCTACGCCGTATCCCCATATATTATCGTTGTCAGGTACGGTGGCCAATGAACCGATCACTGACAAACCGATAGCGACACCATCCGAAATAAAATAACCGGCGCGGGGATTCAAGCTAATATTAAAGTTTTCGCCTTCAAAGCTATAGCCTAAGCTGCCTAAACTACCGCCAACAATCCAATTGCCCTGCTGGATGGGCGTTACACCCACGTTGGCCGACGTCTGTGGCTTGTTGACTTGCTGGGCATTCACCGCGAATGCTCCCGCTAAAAACAATGCTGAGAATAGAAATACACGTTTCATGGTCTTCTGTTTAAAGTTTAATTATTAAATTGATATCGTTTTAACTATATGCAAGTAAACACAAAACGTGCCATATTGTTTATCAGGGTAGGGGCAAAGTGATTATTTGTTGACGGTCAGACGAATAAAAAGTGCCTCCAGACCTTTATCCGGATACCTTGAGCCGAGTTCGGCAAAGGGGAAGGCGGCAATGATCTTACCTTGGTGAATGATGACCACGTCATCACAGATGGCTTCAACTTCCTGCATGATATGGGTGGAGAGCAGGACGGTTTTTTGCCGGCCGAGCTGCTTGATGAGCGACCGCATGTCCTGTAGCTGATTAGGGTCGAGGCCTGATGTGGGCTCGTCCAGTATCAAGACGTCGGGGTCGTGCAGGATGGCCTGTGCCAGGCCCACGCGCTGGCGGTAGCCTTTGGACAGTTGGTTGATTTTGCGGTGCTGCATCGGTGCAAGACCGGTCATGTCGATGACATCGGCGATACGTGCTTGCCTGTTTGGTATGCGGTGTATATCAGCCAGAAAGGCAAGGGCTTCGCGCACGTAAAGACCGGCGTAAAGCGGGTTGTTTTCAGGGAGATAGCCCAGGTGCCGGCGCATCGCGGGGCCGCCATGCTGGATCTGTACACCGCATAGGGATGCTGCTCCGGAGGTAGGCGGTATGCTGCCGGAAAGGATCTTCATCGTGGTAGACTTGCCCGCACCGTTCGGGCCCAGAAACCCGAGAACCCGGCCGGGCCGGGCGGTGAACGAGATGCCGTTGAGCGCGGGCTGTGCGCCGTATGACTTATAAAGCTGGTTTACTTCGATCGACATACAGGGATTATTTCGTAAAAGGGGATGTCAGCTTGTGTCTGTTGCGGTACGCGTTTAGCGCTTTGCCAGCCTCTATCGGCCTGTCCGTGGAAAGGATGTCTGCCCCGCGTTCGACCAGGCCAACGTAAACAGTGTCGCCGCGTGTGGCTGCTTGTTTATCGAGGTTGCCCATGGTGCCCAGTATGCATAGTATGCCGTGTCCATGAAGCCGGTCGTATAGCTGCGGGGAGGCTTCGCTTGTACCCACAAAAGCAACAAGCCTGTTGTCAGGAACATTGCGGTCGCCAAGCCGGAGCAGGTCGTCGGTCGAGCGGATGGATGCTGAGATCATGATATTGGGGGCCAACTGGTGCACCGCCGCCGCCTCATCGGCGCTGTAGGTGATCACCACGCTGTAGGCCGCGGCGTTGTTGCGGCGTATCGCTTCAATCACCGCAGCGTAGGGAACACCCCGCTTGACGTCGATGGTGAAAACCACTTTTCCCTTACCCCATTTCAATGCCTCATCAAGCGTAGGTATGCGGTAATTGGTTGCCTTGCCCTCCGGGTCTTTCAGCCGCATTTTCCGCAACGCGGCGAAATCGGTTTCATGGATTTTTCCTGAGCCGGTGGTGGTGCGGTCGAGCGTTTCGTCATGCATCAGCACCAGCACCGAGTCTTTGCTCATGCGGACATCACATTCAATGATGAGGGGCTGGTACCGGAAGCTGTTTTCGAAGGTTTCAATAGCATTTTCGGGAAACCCGGGCATGGGACCGCCGCGGTGTGCGCTGATCAGGGGATAGCGCTTTTCATCATAGGTAAGAAAACGATACAAGTCTTTTACCGTGGAAAGCTGGATATGGTTGGGTGAATACCGGAAATCCGCACCTCCGATATTGGAGTGCAGGCATGAGCCGAAAAAAATAGAAACAAAGGCAACAGTGAAAAAAACCGTAAATCGTTGATTCATAAAAAAGAATTTAACCAACAGGCAAACTTGGCATAAAGATAACGATTTCTCGGCAAAGATCAACCGATCAGGCGTATCAGATCGGCTAATTGAAGGGATAGCTGGTTGACCTGGTGGGTCGCCTGCTCGTAATAGGGGGTGCGTTCTTCCAGCTTGGTGGTGATGTAGGCCAGCAATTCGTCGCCGGATAGACCGCGAAGTGCCGGTCGTGCCGCAATGTCGGTCTGCATAAGCCGGTCCCACAACGCTTTGGGCGGCAGGTAAAGATAAACCGTGGTGCCGGTTTGGTTCATCCAGGCCATGTTGTCGAAATAACAGGGGGTGCCGCCTCCGGTGGAAACGATAGCATGACGGTCTAAGGACAGGCTTTTCAGTTTGTCGCGCTCCAGTTCCCTAAAGGCAGCTTCGCCGTGGAGCGCAAAATAATCGGTAATGGCCATCCCGGTAGCGCTGACGATCTCATCGTCGAGGTCGATGAAAGGGCGTTTAGTCTTCGCAGCCAGCTTGCGCCCCCAGGTGGTCTTGCCGCTGCCCATGAAGCCGACCAGGAATACGGGCTTGCTGTTGTCACTCATCTTATTAATCCTTGCCGAAATACTGCTTGTCCAGCGTATCGAAGTCGGGAAGTGTGTTGTAATGCCACTTGTCGACGACGGTGCCGTTTTGCATTAACAAGACACCTGGATTGGCCCGTACCATGCTTTTGAGTGGCACGGCATCGGCATAGAACACTTCCGTCAGCAGGTCGAGCCTGGAGCTGATGCGGTCGGCTTCCGCTGCGCTGCTCGACGTCAGTAACACGGATCGGATGTTGTATGCTTCTGCTGCATGCTTCGCAAGTGCGTTGATTTTGCTGAGCGCATCGAGATTGGACTTTTCCAGATCCCACGCAACCACAATCAGGTTATAGTACGGGTTTTCGATGAGCTGCTGGGTGAAGTCTTCCCCATTGGCATCGGTGATCATGAGATCCGGGATGGGTACCTGATAGCCTTTTTTTACCAATTTGCTTTCGGGATCCCCGATGATTTCCCAGTTTTCGTCTTTCCACAGTTCATCGGCAAGGTACACCTTGTCGGATACTTTTTTCTCTTCTCCCGAGGTCTTGTGTTTGAGGGTATAGATTACATCGTACTGATCCCCGACCTCGCCTTCGGGCAATGCCATCAGGGACGGGAGGTGGTTGCCTTTTTTATAGGGCAGGAAATCAATGAACGGCAGGAAATTGACCGTGTATATGCCGATGCCCAGTGACACGACAACGAGTGCCGCGGTAATGATGGACCGGGTGTAGGCATCGTGGATGAGCGGGGCGATGTATTTCCGATTGACAAAAATGACCAGGATAAATGCCAGTAAGATCAGGTCTTTGATAAATGACTGCCATGGCGTGAGCGGGATGGCATCGCCGAAACAACCACAGGACGTTACCACCTCGAAAAACGCGGAATAGAACGTCAGGAAGGTGAAAAACAGAATCAACAGGAGCAGACCCCAGGCCACTGTGCGCGCCCAAAAGCCCAGCAGGAGAAGGGCGCCGAGCAGGATCTCAAGCCCACAGACGACCACGGCAATGGTTACCGAGTGGTCGTTGAGAAAATGGGTGCCAAAGACGTGAAAATATTCTTCCAGCTTATACCCAAATCCGGTGGGGTCGTTGGCCTTGATGAGTCCGGAGAAGATAAAAAGTAGCCCGGTGAATACCCGGCAAAACCATAGTATGTAGTGGCGTGCGCTATTCATAGTGGTCGGCGATTCCAAGTTTAATCAATGCAAAAACGGCGTAGTTGAGCATGTCCTGATAGTTGGCCTTTACCCCCTCGGACACAAGGGTTTGTCCGGCATTGTCCTCAATCTGCTTGACGCGGAAGATCTTCATCAGGATCAAATCGGTGAGCGATGTAAGCCGCATATCCCGCCAAGCTTCGCCGTAGTCGTGATTTTTTGCGAACATCAATTCCTTGGTTTCCCGGACGGCCTGGTCGTATTTTTGGCTCACGGTTTCTACTGGAAGATCTTCATTGCCGTCCTCACCGAGTTCCAGTTGTATGATAGCAATGACGCAGTAGTTGACAATACCGATATACTCTTCGGTGATCCCTTCGCCGACCATGGATATCTTGGTGTCTTCCAGCGTGCGGACGCGCTGGGCTTTGATAAAAAGCTGGTCGGTAATGGAGGAGAGCCGCATGATGCGCCAAGCGGTCCCGTAATCGGCGGTTTTTTTAATGAATAGTTGTTGACAATGTCTGATAACATTGTCGTATTGTTTTGAGGTATCCATGTCGGAGCAAAGATAAATAATTAGTTGGGGAAACAACTGCAACTTGCAAGTGCGCGCGATGTTATCTATGTTTGGGCGTGGATAATTCGACGATACGAACGGTGCAGGTGACCCGATACGTGACACCGTTGCGGGAAGGCGGGTCGCTGCCGGCAATTGCGGAGGCCGATGACGGCTTCCTGTATGCACTTAAATTTCGGGGGGCAGGCCAGGGGGCAAAGGCGCTGATCGCCGAGCTGCTGGGCGGCGAGCTGGCGCGTGCCCTGGGTTTCCGGATTCCGGAAATCGTATTTGCCCAACTCGATGAAGCGTTTGGCCGCACCGAGCCGGATGAGGAAATACAGGATTTGCTGCGGGCGAGCACGGGGCTCAACCTCGCCCTGCATTACCTGTCGGGTGCGCTGACGTTTGACCCGGTGGTGACCCGGCTGGATGCGTCGCTGGCCTCGCGCATCGTGTGGCTGGATTGCCTGCTGACCAATGTAGACCGGACAGCGAGAAACACGAATATGCTGATGTGGCATAAGGAGCTATGGCTTATCGACCACGGGGCGTGCCTGTATTTTCATCATTCCTGGGACAACTGGCAGGAGCAGGCGGCCAAGCCTTTCCCGCAGGTGAAAGACCATGTGCTGTTGCCGTGGGCAGCTGAACTGGCAGACGCTGACGCCGAACTGGGGCCGAAGCTGACGCCTGCTGTCATCCGGCAGATTGTACAGCTTGTGCCGGACGAATGGCTGGCGGGCCAGCAGGGAGTAACTCCTGAAGATGCGCGGGAGGTGTATGCCCAATTCCTTGAAATGCGGGTAGCTGCATCGGGTAGTTTTGTTAACGGAGCGCAAGATGCAAGGAAAAGAATTGTTTGAGTACGCGGTGATCCGCCTGGTGCCCAGGGTAGAGCGGGAGGAGTTTCTCAACATCGGTGTGGTGTTGTATTGCCGCGGGCAACGGTTCTTGTCCATGCGCTACGAACTGGATATGGCGAGGATGCAGGCTTTTGGGGCTGTATGTGATCTGGATGAACTGGAAGCATACCTCCAGGCGTTCGAAGCAATCTGTAAGGGAACAGCGGGCGGTGGGCCCATCGCCCTGCTGCCGATAGCGGAGCGCTTCCGGTGGCTGACCGCCAAACGGAGCGCCGTGATTCAGACCTCACCTGTACACCCGGGGCTGTGCGGAGATGCCGCTGAAGCGCTTCAGCGGCTATATGACGAGCTGGTAGCCTGACGCCGCTCAGCGCCCGCAGTCGGCCAACGACCGTTGCACCTCCTCTAGGGTGAAGATGCCCTGCTCGTTGCCGAACGAATTGCCGATATAGGTGAGTAGGTAAGCAATTTCTATCGGCGCAAGATGGGGGTTTGCGGGCATTGCCGTATCAAAATGCCGTCCGTCGACCTTAATGGGGCCGGATAGGCCGTTGCTGATCATGCAGGCGAGCTGCTCGCGGTGATCGATCAAAAACGTACTGTCCGTAAGCGGCGGATAAAGGTCGCCCAGGCCTTCGCCTTTTGCGCCGTGGCAGTTTTGGCAGTGCGCAACATAGAGCTTCTGCCCGTTTACCGCGTATTGCGCTGTACGGATGGCCTGCTCCCCCTGGCAGGACTGGACCATCAGGTACACGGCCAAAAGGGCCCAACCGATGCACAGGCAAGTGTTGCGTGTCACTTGTACTCGCTCAGCAGGATCTCCAATTCATCAAATAAAAGCTGCAACTGCGCGTCGTCCGTGCCGTCATAGGCTCCGCGGATGTGCTTGTCGTGGTCGACCAGCAGGAAGTAGCCCGAATGGTCGTATCCGCCGGGCGCGTTGCTGTCTTCTTTGGTGTAAACCATGTAGGCATCTGCCAAGCTATAGATGTCGGCTTTGCTGCCGGTCACGAACTGCCATTGGTCATTGGTGACGCCCAGTTTTTCGGCATATGCCTTGAGCACGGCGGGCGAGTCATGGCGGAAATCGATGCTGTGTGACAAGAAACGCACACGCTCATCGCCCTTGTATTGCTCGTATACCTTCAGCAGGTTGCGCTGCATGGTGGGGCAGATGCTGGGGCAGTGGGTGAAGAAGAAATTGGCGATGTAGACACTGTTGTCAAACGTGCGGTTGGTAATCAGCACGCTGTCTTGGTTGAGCAGCTGGAAATCGGGGATGCGATGATACACCGTATCCGTGACGGTTTGGCCGTCGACGTCTTTGGTTACCGGCTCGCGTGCCCCTAATATAGGAAGCGTCTTCTGGGTGCCGCCGGTACATGCGGCAATGGATATGAGCAGAAAGGCGCCAAGCAGTAAATGGATCGGGATGCGCATGCCGGTCAGAATTGTGCCAGTTTATCGGCGCTCTCCTTGCTGACTTCGTCGAAAAGCTGCCGCATTTCTTTTACTTTTCTTACTTCGCCCTCGTAGTATTCCTTGGCTTCGCCGGTCGATTTGTCCTGCGGATCTACCTCAAATTCGGTCATCCAGTCCATCATTGCATCGGTAGCCTTTTCCAATCGGCTCTTCAGCGCGGTAAGCTCGGTGCGGGTCTGCGCGGTGTCGATGTCTGGGTTGGCTTCCTTGATTTGGGGAAGGTGGACCAACAACGAGTCTATCTTGATGGTATTGCGGTCAAAAACACTGATCTGGGGCATGATTTCATCGTGGATCGCTATGGCCTCTTCACGTAGCTGGTCGACCTCTTCGGTTTCGTCATTGCCGCCGTTGCATGCCGTCAGAAACAGTAGGCCGGCACCAATGTGTAACATGGTTTTTTTCATGATCATTCGATACTGGTTATCCGGCAAATATAGGAAACAAAGGTAACTAACCGGACTTTTCCGTATAATATTCTTCCTGTGATCCGCTGTGTACTTCGAGGACGCCGGCGACGATCAGGTCGACCAGGATGCGCTGTGTCTTGCGCCTGGAAAGACGCAGGTGCTTGCACAGTTCAGGAAGCTGAGGCCTGGGGTGGGCATGCACGTATTCCAGCAGTGCTTTTTCCTTGTCGGTATAGTTGATAAACACACCCTGCGGTTCGTTGTCGCGGTGGAGCACGTCTACCACCACTTTCCCGGCGAGCACACTTTTGTCCTTCACCCGTATATATACCCACCACTTCTGGTCGTCGCCGAGGGCATAATGTGGCTTGGTGTCGCTTTCGGCCACTTCGGCCACCAACACCAGCTTGTCATCCACATAGACTTCTTCGAAATGGAGATCGATGGCGGGCCGGCAATACAGGTGGCCGGCACGCTGAAGCATATAGCGTTCTTCATCTTCGTTTTTTATGCCTTTGATATGACCGTTGTCTGCAACCCCCACCAGCAGCGTACCGCCTTTGTTGTTGGCAAAAGCAACCAACGTCTTGGCGATCTTTTTGCAGTTGCTGATTTTGTTTTTGAAATCGAGCCGCTCGCCTTCCCCTTGCAATATCAATGTCTTAATGGTCACGTTTTTCAGTTGCCAGATGATGAGCATTAGGCGTTACTAAGGTAGCCAAATATCTTGAAAATAGGAAAATAGTCTGGCATTGCGATTAAAATTTTATTTTAGCGCGTTAATTTGAAAAGCCATGGCCAAGGAGAACCTTTCCAACACCAAAAATGCCTGGTTGCTGGTCATTGTCGCCGCACTGGGTTATTTCGTAGATATTTATGACCTGGTGATTTTTTCCATTGTACGGGTGCAGAGTTTTCATGACATCGGCATCCCCGAGGCGGAGATGCGTACGGACGGTGAGTATGTGCTTAACATGCAGATGGGCGGCTTGCTGCTCGGGGGATTGCTCTGGGGCGTGCTGGGCGACAGGATTGGCCGCATCAAAGTGCTGTTTGGCTCCATCTTGCTGTATTCGCTGGCCAATATCGCGAATGGCTTTGTGCAAGACATTCATTCCTATGCGTTGATCCGCTTTATTGCGGGTATCGGCCTGGCCGGTGAGCTCGGTGCTGGCATCACCCTGGTGAGCGAGACCATGAGCAAAAACAAACGCGGCTACGGTACCATGATCGTGGCGTCCGTGGGGGTACTCGGGGCCGTGGCGGCCTACTATGTTTCTGAAGTATTCGATTGGCGCAACGCATACTTCGCCGGCGGGGCAATGGGCTTGCTGTTGCTGCTGCTCCGCGTGGGTACGTTTGAGTCGGGCATGTTCAGGGAGATGACGGGCAAACAGGTTGAAAAGGGAAAGCTGAGTATGCTGTTTACGGACAAGGCACGCTTCACACGGTATGTGTGGTGCCTGTTGATTGGACTTCCCATTTGGTTTGTGGTGGGCATATTGGTAACCCAGGCGCCGGAATTCGGTAGAGCACTGGGCGCGCCGGTAACGCTGAGTGCGGGCAAGGGGATCCTGTTTACGTACCTCGGCCTCTCCATCGGGGATGTGCTTGCCGGCTTGTTCGCGCAGGTGACCAAGTCGAGAAGGTTGGCCGTGTTCCTGTTTCAGCTACTGATTATCGCTACATCGGTGTGGTACCTCAGTAGTGAAGGCCTCACCGAGCAGCGGTTTCACTGGATCGCATTTTTTATGGGGATTGCCATCGGTTATTGGGCAACGTTCGTAACCATTGCTTCTGAACAATTCGGCACTAACCTCCGGGCCACCGTGACAACCACAGCCCCCAACTTCGTCAGAGGCGCATTGATACCCTCAACCCTGTTGTTTGAATTTTTTGTCCGGCGCTCAGACATCATCACGGCCGCCTATATCATGATCTTCCTGCTCACAGGCATTGCCATGTTTGCCATCAGCCGGCTGAAGGAAAGCTTCAATAGGGATTTGGATTTTGTAGAGTGACCGCGCGGCTACCGCTTTGGGCATTTTTTGCACTGTTTGCCGCGCTTATATTTCTTGCAGCATTTTTTGAAGTCGCAGCCACAACCCTCACGGTAGGGATTTATCCCCTTGTAGTTTTCGGGATCGGTAGGGCAGACCAGCCCCGTGGGTAGCTGTTCTTCAATGAAATATTGGAGTCCTTCGCACATGTCGCTGCAAATTTAATCTTTATTTAGATAAATTCCAGTTAAGCGTGAAAAATTTTATGGCCGGTGCCATTGATTTGCACCGTTCTTCCAACTTTTGTATCTTGTCGACGTCCTGATAAGCAGGGAATCACCAGATATAAGCATTTTATGATAAACAAAGTAGTAAACAATGCGCAGGAAGCTATTGCCGGTATGACCGATGGCATGACCTTGATGCTTGGCGGTTTCGGTCTGTGCGGCATTCCGGAAAACTGCATCAATGAAATCGTCAAACAGGGAATCACCGGCCTTACGTGCATATCAAATAATGCGGGCGTAGACGACTTCGGCATCGGGTTGATGCTGCGCAAGCGGCAGGTGAAGAAAATGATCGCTTCTTATGTGGGCGAAAACGCTGAATTTGAGCGACAGCTGCTCAGCGGCGAATTG
This sequence comes from Parapedobacter deserti, assembly GCF_042646065.1. Classification (NCBI taxonomy): domain Bacteria; kingdom Pseudomonadati; phylum Bacteroidota; class Sphingobacteriia; order Sphingobacteriales; family Sphingobacteriaceae; genus Parapedobacter; species Parapedobacter deserti. Next base: position 219,854 of record NZ_JBHRTA010000004.1, on the reverse strand, counting down.
GATGTGGAGCTGATTCCGCAGGGTACGCTTGCCACACGTTGCCTCGCGGCGGGATATGGCATGCCGGCCATCTTCACACCCGCGGGCGTGGGCACCGAAGTGGCTGAGGGAAAGGAGGTACGCAACTTCGGCGGCAAGGATTACCTGATGGAAATGGCGTTTGAAGCCGATTTTGCCATTGTGAAAGCGTGGCGGGGCGACACCGCGGGCAACCTTATCTATCGCAGGACGGCGCGCAACTTCAACCCGATTATGGCCATGGCAGGGAAGATCACCATCGCGGAAGTGGAAGAGCTGGTGGAGGTGGGCGAGCTGGACCCCGACCATATCCATACGCCGGGTATTTATGTGCACCGGATTTTCCGGGGAACAGACTATGAGAAACGGATCGAACAGCGGACGGTGAGGGCTAACTAACATCAACGACAACATGCTAGACAAAAACGGAATCGCTAAGCGGATTGCGAAAGAAATAAAGGACGGATACTACGTTAACCTGGGGATAGGTATTCCCACGCTGGTGGCCAACTACATCCCTGACGACATCAGCGTGGTGCTCCAGTCGGAAAACGGACTGCTGGGCATGGGCCCCTTCCCGTACGAAGGCGAGGAAGACCCCGACCTGATCAATGCGGGGAAACAGACGATCACCATGCTGCCCGGATCTGCCGTTTTTGACTCGGCGATGAGTTTTGGAATGATCAGGGCGCAGAAGGTGGACCTGACCATCCTTGGCGCCATGGAGGTTTCCGAGTACGGCGATATCGCCAACTGGAAGATACCGGGTAAGCTTGTCAAAGGCATGGGCGGCGCCATGGACTTAGTGGCATCGGCGAAAAACATTATCGTAGCCATGCAGCAGGTAAATAGGGCAGGGGAAAGCAAGCTGCTGCCTGCCTGCACGCTGCCGCTGACGGGTGTACGGTGTATCCGGAAGGTCGTCACCGAAATGGCGGTTTTTGAAGTGGACGCCGAAAACGGTGGTTTCTGCCTGCTCGAACGCGCGCCGGGGGTCAGTGTCGACGAAATACGCAATGCAACGGCCGGCAGGTTTTCGACGCGCGGCGATGTGCCGGAAATGCAACTATAGGGTCTATAGGGCGTTGCGCCGCAGTTCCGCGGATATTTCATTCGTGACGGCGATGATGGGTTGCGGGTCATCCGTGTTATTCATGATGACACGGTCGCATTGATCGCGGAACGGCAACAGGTATCGGTGGTAAGCAGGCATCACGTGGTTTACCCATTTATACCGTACATCATCGCCGTTATACCCGCGCTCCAGTAAATCCCTGCTCAGCCGCCTTTGCAGCGCCACCTCTTCATCGGCATGAAGGAAGATGCGGTGGTCTAACAGGGCATTGACCTCTTCGTAGTAGAATATGAAAAGGCCCTCGACGATGAGGATCGGGGCGGGCCTGGTTTCGCGTATTCGGGGCTTGATGGCGGGATTGTTGAACGTATATTCCTCGCGATATATGGTATGTCCACTAAACAGCGAGTCGATATCCCGGTAAAACGCCTCCCGGTCGATCGCCGTCGGCAGGTCGAAATTGTAAAGCTTGTTTTCTTCCTGCGTTTTGGTGTTGGCAGGAATGTAATAGTCATCCTGTGAGATCAAAGCGACCTCGTGTGCAGCAAAATGGTTGAGGAAGCAGTTGAGGAAAAATGTTTTTCCGGACCCGCTGCTTCCGGCGATACCGGCTACATAGGGGCGCTTAGTTGCCATCGACCGGGGCACCATACGATATTTCCACCTGGAACCGCCTATCAAGGACGCCGATGAGCGATGCTGCCGATTTTGAAACGACAATGATGGCGTCTTTCGTTTCGGCCGTATCGGCAAACTTGCCGACCACTTTGATCAGCGCCGTGCGGCTGGTCATGGGGTTGGTAATCTTGATGACGGTACCGATGGGTGCCGTACGGTGCAGGGCCAGCATGCTCCCCGAGCCCTGGTTGAGGTCGTCAATCCATACGCCGATGCCTTTTTCGGTCATCTCCCGGATCCCGTACCTGTTGGTCGGGATGTCGACGGTCTCGGTGTCCGCATCTGCTGCGGTATCGGTGACGATGATATCATTGGCGGTGGGGGCCGGCGGAGGCAATTCTTTATGCGGTATTTTCAATATCGTACCCGCCTTCAGGCTGTCGTCGGTAAGTCCATTTGCGCGCTTGATGCTGGCTACCGAAATGACAAACCGCTTGGAAATGGTAAATAAAGTTTCGCCTCGTCCAACCTTGTATTGGGTAAATTCACCCTCCGCAAGGGCGGCAGGTGATGCCGGCTGCCCACGGTGCGTGCCGGTGCCCGGATCTGCGGTGCCTTGGGCTGCTGCGCCCGACGCGTCAGCGGTTTCCGCCGGAATCCGTACGGTGTCACCAACTTTCAACGCTTTGTTGCCATTGGCGGATATGATGGTCCTGACAGGCACGCGGTACTGGCGGCTTAAACCGTAATAGGTCTCTTTGGCCTCCAACTGGTGGATGATGATTTTTTTGCCGTCCTCGTACTTGACGCCAATGGAATCTACGGGTGCCGATGCAGCTTTCAGCGATAAGCCGCTACCCCCGACCAGGACGGCTAAGAAAAGTGTGCGGTATAAATAGGTGTTATTGCTAATGTTCATGGTACAATTTAGTTGCAATTATACTAAATACGATACAATTTCCCGTTTAGTATCGCCAATTAAGAAAAGCTGGTCGGCAATCGCGAAGAATAGCTCGGGTGCCATCTTGGTCAACCCCTCCATCACCACGTTGTCGTCCAGGACGCTTAAGCCGTTTGATATAACCATTCTTACCTGATACGTTTGGTGCTCGCGCTCGTGAAATGCCCACACCTCATTCAACCCGACAGTACATTGGAAGACATCGCCATGTATCCGGTAACGTTGCAAAAAGACCGGAGGATCCGCAATGTGCCGCTTGGGTAAGACAATTTCCGGACCCGCAGGTTTATCTGCCGAATTGTTAATTTGTGTTAAATCTCCGGTGTGCAGGTCGAGCCGCTGCTCGAAGCCGCCCGCATAATTCCGGTGGCGTACGATAAGCTGACTGCCCTGGAGCGCAAGTAAAACATAGCTGTGCTGCTCCCAGACCACCTCGCCGTTGTGCGCGTCGATGCACGCTATACCTGCACTTTCCGGACTGTTTTGTCCGAAAGCCTTGACGACGAGTTTGCCGTCTGCAATGCCTGCCAGTGTCCAATTCCGGTCGGCATACGGTATTTCATGGATGCAGGATGTTCCTGTGCGGTAGTCCAACGCGGAGAATGACGGGTTGCCTGTGCGGTCTTCCCGTGTTTCAACGGCAAGCAAGCCGGAGGCAGTGTCTACCTCTATGCGCCAAATAAGTCGTAAAAAACTTTTTCGGAATACTGTTTTTAGCGTATATTTATCCATTGGCTCCAAAAATATAAGCTTTGACTGATATGGGTGAAAAAATCCGAAGGAAACTGCTGGCATGCCTGGCATGCTTGATCGGTATATTGGCCAGCGCGGTGGAGGTGCGGGCACAGCACGTCTATCGCTTCGACCTGAAGGAGGACATCGGGCCGAATGCCTGGCGGACCGTAAAAAATGCGTATGCCGAGGCGGAGAAGCGGAACGTGGACCTGGTGCTCATGGAAATGAATACCTTTGGTGGGATGGTTAACTTTGCGGACTCCATACGCGTCCGGATACTGGACTCTCCGCTGGAAACCGTGGTATTTATCAATCACAATGCTGCCTCGGCCGGTGCGCTGATTTCCCTGGCGTCAGATCGTATTTACATGAGCAAGGGGTCAAGTATCGGAGCGGCCAGCGTGGTGGACCAAAGTGGGCAGGTGCTGCCCGAAAAACATCAGTCGTATATGCGGGGCCTGATGCGCGCCACAGCGGAAGCCAAGGGGCGTGATCCGCGGGTGGCTGAAGCATTCGTGGATGGGGACGTGGATGTGCCTAACCTCAAACCGCCTGGGAAAGTACTCACGCTCACCTCGTCGGAAGCCGTAAAGATTAACCTGGCGGAGGCCGAAGCCTCATCTATCGCTGACGTATTGGCAGCGGAGGGGATAACTGAACCTCAGCTGACCCAGCATCAGGTGACGGCCATCGACCGGATTATTGCATTCCTGATTAACCCTGCGGTCAGCGGTGTGCTGATTTTGCTGATCATGGGCGGGATCTATTTTGAACTGCAGACGCCGGGAATCGGATTTGCGTTGGTGGTGGCGGCTATTGCGGCGGTACTGTTTTTCGCGCCTTTATACATCCAAGGGCTTGCCGACAACTGGGAGATCGCACTGTTTATCGTCGGCCTGATGCTGATTGCACTGGAACTGTTTGTTATTCCAGGCTTCGGCGTAGCCGGCATATTGGGCATCGCTTGTGTGATCTGCGGACTGGCGTTCAGCATGGTGATCAATGACTATTTCAATTTTTCAATCGGTGAACCAGGTATGTTATTCAATTCGTTTTTGTTGGTCACCGCATCCATGATCGGTGCTACGGTGATCATGGTAATCTTTGGCAAAAGCCTGCTCCGGACACGGGCGTTCAAACGGCTGGTGCTGCAGGATGAACAACGCTCGGCAGAGGGCTATACCTCGTCGGTAAAGGATGTGTCCATGGTCGAAAAGGAAGGTATTGCGAAGACGGTGCTCCGCCCGTCGGGCAAGGTGGAAATCGATGGACGGTGGTACGATGCTGTCGCGCTCGATGGGTTCATCGATATCGGGGAGGCGATATATGTCGAGAAACATGAAAACTATAATCTTTTTGTCAGAAAGAAGCGTACGATATAGCGCTGCCGGAAACATTTCGTACAATGGGGTGTTTTATCAACGAACATAAATTTAAGTATCATGAACCCAAAATCAATCAGTTTAGAGGAAAAGAAATTGCGACCTGTAGTTGATCACCTCAATGACCTCCTTGCCAACTACCATATCCACTATCAGAAATTGAGGGGGTGCCACTGGAATGTGCGGGGCAATCATTTCTTTACCCTGCATGCTAAATTTGAGGAGCTGTATACCAATGCGCTGACGACCATTGACGAGTTGGCCGAGCGTATCCTCACGCTGGGGAAGTCGCCGTACAGCACGTTCAGAGACTATGTGGAGCATGCGGAGATCCAGGAGGCGAATACCATCGGAATGAATGATATCGACATGGTGAAGGCCATAATAGATGATCTGGAGGCACTCATTGCCATGCAGCGCGACCTGTTGGAAATTACCTCGGAGGCGGAGGACGAAGGCACCAACGACATGATCAATGCGTTCATGCAATTCAATGAAAAGCAGAACTGGATGCTTCGTGCCTTTGTGAACAAGGCTTAGCTCAATAACGAATAGAAAAGGGCTGCCTGAACATGTTCAGGCAGCCCTTTTCTATTATCGATCTTCCGGGCGTCTTAAAATTTAAAACCCACGGTAAGAAATAAACTGTTGCGTGAATTGGTGATATCAGCTACGGGGCTGTAATCTCCCGCAGCATCATCCAACAGGTATGTCTGCCAGCCGTATTTCTGCGTAAAATTCTGATAGGCCAGATCGATGTAGACGTTGTCCAGCCGGTATCCAAGCCCGCCGGAAACCGTCTGGGTCGTCAGGTCAACGTCGCTGTAGGGGCTGCCGTTGTGGCCAAAACCCGCCCGTAACAGGAAGGAAGGCGCGATCAGGTACTCGCCGCCGACCCGGACGTTGACAGCGCTTGTATAGGCATTCCGGATATCGGTATTCATAAAATTGTCTGTAGTTGAATTGACGGAGGAAAATTGCATACTGGCGTAATCTACGTACTCGATATCAGCGCTGATAAGCCCCTGGCCGAATATCCCCGCGATTCCACCGTTGATGCGGTATGGCGTACGAAGGTTGTAGTCGTAATAACTCGGCTCGCCTTCACTTGGGAAATCCTCTACGGAACCATCAGTCAGGTAATTCGTGATGCCGAAGTAGTCCTCGTAGTCGTTGGTGAGCCGGTACCAGGTTGGGGTAGTGGCCGACACACCGATCTGAAGGTAATCGACCGGCCGGAAGATGACACCGAGTTTTGCCTTAAATCCATTTCCCGTGGTTGTAGACCAGTATTCATTGTCAAACTCATACTCGGACCCCAATAGTGGATTGTAGGCCTCGTAATCGTCATTGTTCGGATCTACAAACCGTGAACCGGGGTTCATACTGTGGATATATCCGTAATCTTGCATAAACCCGTCTTCCAGGAACAGGTAATTGACGTCGTGGTTGACGCGGGTGAAGCCTACACTACCACCGATGTAAAACCTGTTTGCGTAGTTGGCGCCGAAGGAAACGTTGGTCTCCGACTGAAAACCGGTTTCCCGATTAGTTAAGGTTTGTACGTTGTCCAGCATGGTCATGGGTACATAATCATACCCGTTATTGGTAGCGCGTTGGTCAACCATACCCGCGTCCCAGCCGAAATTACCATAGGCATTGGATTCGTCGTACGCCTCGTACGCCATAAAATCGGCGATGCTGTTTTCGAAGTTGACGCCCGTGAAGCCAACGGTGGAGTTGAAATTATTGGTCTTGTTATACGCGATACCAATGTTGAAGTTCAGCCAACCGGAGGTGAGGTTGGTACCCCTTGCCCGGCGCGCCGGCATATGGAAAACAGCACCGATTTGGTTGAAGCCCAATTTGTCTACATTGTACCGGCTGTTTGTGCCGAAATAATTCGCCCTGTTTAAGTCGTTGGCATAATCAAAGGAGATGCTGATGTCCGACTGTCCGAAAAAGCCCAGGCCAGCAGGGTTGCCGGAGATGGAACTCAGATCGCCGCCAAGCGCATTTTGAGCATTTCCCAGCCCTTTGAACCGGGCGGTCGCACCTTGCTCGGGTTGCGAAAAACGGAGAACATCCTGTAAGTATTGGGCCTGAACGGTTAAGCAGAAAAAGCCTAACAACAGCGAGGAGAGTGCTATTCTTTTGATATACATATTCATGGTTGGTTTCAATTGAAGTTATAGAAAAGCCAACTAAATTATATTTTCGGAACTGTACCGATAAAAATCGAATTTAGTTGGCTCCCTTTATACAACTATTTAAGGGTGCTTATCCGCGGCCTCTTCCGCCGCCGCTACTACGGCCGCCGCCGCCGCCACCACTTGAACCGGACGAGCGTGACGGAGGAGCTACGGATGACCCCCGTGAGCTGCTACCTGATGAACGCGGTGCTACGCTGCTGGGGCGAGAAGGAGCCGCAGGTCTTGCGCTACTTCCCGACGGGCGCGTTGTAGACGCCGGTCTTGCACTGCTTCCTGACGGACGACGTGTTGTAGACGCCGGTCTTGCACTGCTTCCTGACGGACGACGTGTTGTAGACGCCGGTCTTGCGCTGCTTCCCGATGGACGCGCAGTGGTTCCCGAAGGCCTCACGGCTTGTCCGGCAGGCCTGCGAGACGTACCACTTCTGACACCTTCGGTATTGCGAGTGCGGCTAGAGCTGGTACGAACCGCATCGCGTGAACCTGCGGCACGGCTGGTGCCTCTGACACTTGATGTGCCACTGCCCCGTGTAACTGCGGTACGCGATGAAATACGTCCGTTAGCATCGCGCGATATGGCGGTGCGGGTTGCAGTGCGGTTACTCATCCGGTCGCGTGACGAGGTGCGGGTTGCCATGCGGCGGTTGTCGATAATGACACCTCCGGGGTAATAGCCACCACCCCAGCCGCCCCAGCCACCCCAGCCCCAGCGGCTGTAAGCATATGGGCCGCCAAAGCCTCTGCCGAAATACGGCGAGCCCCAGCCCCAATATCCACCGAAATACGGGTTGTGCCAGCTGCTGCCCCAACCGAGGCCCCAGCCGCCGCCCATACCCCAGCCAAAGCCAAGGTTCCAGCCGCCGCCCCAGCCCCAACCGGGTCCATACCAAGAGTTGAACCCAAACCAGGGATCGAACCAAGGGTCGTAATATCCCATGCCGGGAGTGGCATAGTGGAACCGGTTTATCCGGTTGGCATATTCACTATCACTGTATTCGTCCGCGTAGTATTCATTATACTCACCGTTATCTGCATATTCGTCGGCGTAATATCCATCCTCGGCATAATACTCATCCTCGGCGGCACCTTCGTCATAATAATAGTCTGGGCTTTGATAGCTTTTTTCTACCGCCCGGGCGTTATTATTATAGACGTCGTCGCGGAAAGCAACCTGCCGGGAAGTGCTGCATGCACTTAAAAACAGGATGCTTGCTAAAGCTATCGCGCTGACTGTCAAATTTTTGGTATTCATGTTAATTATCCTTTCGTTTGGTTAAAGCCCTTGCTTTTATACTTATAGACTATTTAACGCCGGTTTGGTTTAACCGGGCCTTCATTTTTTATTCGGTATTTTGACAAAACGGGCTACCTTTGCTGGGCAAAACTTAAACGGGTGTCAGTCCGCGAAATGTTATACTAATTTTTGGAATACAACTATGAGCAAAGGAATTACAAGCCGGGAAACGGATTACTCCCAATGGTATAATGAATTGGTCGTGAAGGCTGATCTTGCCGAGCATTCCGCGGTGCGGGGTTGTATGGTTATCAAGCCCTATGGCTATGCCATATGGGAGAAGATGCAGGCCGCATTGGACAAAATGTTTAAAGACACGGGCCATAGCAACGCGTACTTCCCTTTGTTTATCCCCAAATCGTTTTTTTCTAAGGAAGCCTCCCACGTAGAAGGCTTTGCAACGGAGTGCGCGGTGGTGACCCACTACCGCCTGAAAAATGACGGATCGGGCAATATTGTGGTAGACGAAGATGCCAAACTGGAAGAAGAACTTATCGTCAGACCAACCTCGGAAACCATCATCTGGAACACCTATAAAGGTTGGATTGAGTCGTACCGGGATCTACCCATTCTGGTGAATCAGTGGGCCAATGTCGTCCGCTGGGAAATGCGGACGCGGTTGTTTCTGCGCACGGCTGAGTTCCTGTGGCAGGAGGGGCATACCGCACATGCCACCAAAGAAGAAGCCGTGGAAGAGGCTCAACGGATGCTGGACGTTTACGCTGATTTTGCCGAAAATTGGATGGCCTTGCCCGTGATACGCGGGAGGAAGACGGAAAATGAGCGGTTCGCAGGGGCGCTGGACACGTTGTGCATTGAAGCACTGATGCAGGATGGCAAGGCTTTACAGGCTGGAACGTCCCATTTTCTCGGGCAGAATTTCGCTAAGGCATTTGATGTGAAATTCACGGCGAAAGACGGGAAACAAGACTACGTTTGGGCGACTTCCTGGGGTGTATCGACGCGATTGATGGGCGCATTGATCATGGCACATTCCGACGACAACGGCCTGGTACTGCCACCGAAATTGGCGCCGATACAGGTGGTGGTTGTACCGATATTCAAAACCGAGGAAGAACAGCATGCCATCGGCGCGCTGGCCGACCGGCTGCTGGCCGAGCTGAAGGGAAAGGGTATCAGCGTGAAGTATGACGACCGTGACACGCATCGCCCGGGCTTCAAGTTTGCCGAATGGGAGTTGAAAGGCGTGCCGGTACGCATAGCTGTAGGCGCGCGCGATATGCAGAACGGCACGGTAGAGATCGCGAGACGCGATACGCAGGCCAAGGAAACGGTATCCCAGGACGGGCTGGCAGACCGGGTCGAACAATTGCTTGACGCGATCCAACGTAATATCTATGACCAGGCACTGGCGTTTCGCGAGGCGAACTCTGTGGAGGTAGACACTTATGATGAGTTTAAACGAGTGCTGGAAGAGCGCGGTGGCTTTATATCGGCGCATTGGGATGGTACCGTGGAGACCGAGAAGCTGATTAAAGAGGAAACAAAAGCGACCGTTCGCTGCATACCCTTAGCCAACAAAGAAGAAGCGGGTGTATGTATACGTACCGGGAAACCCTCAGCACAGCGCGTACTGTTTGCAAGGGCGTATTAGCACATGGTGATGATGAACGTGCTGATTGTGGGGTGTGGATGGGTAGGCACCTACGTGGCCACCCACCTGCTTGAAGAAGGCCACCGCATATGGGCTACCTGCACCTCCATCGCGAAGGCGGAACAACTGGCACAATGCGGACTGATGTCGCATGTGGTTGACTTCGATGTAGCTGATGGGTATCCGGACGTCAGCGGGACGGTGTTCGATCTGGTCGTCGTGAGTGTGCCCATCACCCGGAGGGATGCACGGGATGTGGTGGAACGCCGGTTTGATCGGTTATGTGCGTTTTTGAACAGGCTATCGTTCAGGCAGTCCATATTTTTCGGCTCGGTAGGGATCTATCCCAAGGTGAGCGCGGTGATCACGGAAGACACGTTTGCCGCTGATGAGCTGGATGACAAACTGTTCCGGGGTGAATCGATGCTGCGCTCGGCGTTTCCCGATATTAATATCCTGCGGCTGGGTGGCTTGTTCGGTTTGGAGCGCGTGATCGCCAAACATTTCGCGGGCAAGGTCTGCGAGATCGGCAGCGAGACCGCCAATTTCGTGCATGTTGAAGATGTCTACGGAATTATTCGATCCATGCTGATGCAGGGGTCCCGGCGGAAAACCTATAACGTGGTATGCCCTGAGCATCCGTTGAAAAGGGAGGTCATCGAAGTGTCTGCGGTGAAATATGGCTACGGCCTGCCTGCGGCCTTTGTGGATAACCACCGAACAGCCAAAGTGGTATCGCCGGATAGGCTCCTTGCCGACTTGGGCTACCGCTTCATATACCGGTCGCCATTGCACTTTTGACGGTACCGCGACCAAACCGTATTCTTTTATTCGGTAAAGTTTGGTTAACTTTGTCTTCGCAGTACCTGAAAACTAAATAAATACGCATCATGGGATATAAATTTGCAACGAATGCCATACATGCCGGCCAATCTGCTGACCCCACTACCGGAGCCGTGATGACACCCATCTACCAGACGTCTACCTACCAGCAGGCCGCACCGGGCGATCATAAAGGGTATGAATATTCGCGGGGTACCAATCCCACGCGAAGGGCGCTGGAAGAATGCCTGGCTGTGCTGGAAAACGGCAAATACGGACTTGCGTTTTCCAGTGGAATGGCGGCTACAGAAACGGTGTTGAAGCTGCTGAAGCCCGGCGATGAAGTGATAACCGGCGACGACCTGTACGGTGGTTCGTACCGGATTTTTACCAAGGTTTACGAACGCTATGGAATCCGGTTCCATTTCGTGGATATGTCTCAGCCTGAACAAATAGAAAGTAAGATAAACGGGAATACCCGATTGATATGGATCGAAACACCGACTAATCCGACGCTTAAATTGGCGGATATCGCTGCGGTCGGACAACTGGCTAAAGATGCTGGAGTGCTTCTTGCTGTGGATAACACGTTTGCGTCGCCCTATCTGCAAAATCCACTTGATCTAGGGGCAGACATCGTGATGCATTCGGTGACTAAATACATCGGTGGGCATTCGGATGTGGTAATGGGAGCGCTCGTAGTAAAGGAGCAGGAGCTTTACGACCGGTTGTTTTTCTATTATAATGCGTGCGGCGGGACACCGGGGCCGCAGGACTGTTTTCTCGTGCTGCGTGGCATCAAAACATTGCACCTGCGTATGCAGGCGCATTGCAATAACGGACGCGAAGTAGCTGAATATTTGAAAACGCACCCGCGCGTGGAAAAAATTTATTGGCCGGGATTTGAAGACCACCCCGGCCACGCCATCGCCAAGCAGCAGATGCGCGATTTTGGTGGAATGGTGTCTATCGTATTGAAGGGCGCATCACTCCAAGAGACCTTCGACGTGGCTTCTTCATTTAAGGTGTTTACACTGGCGGAGTCGCTCGGCGGCGTGGAATCGCTGATTAACCATCCGGCTACCATGACACACGGGTCCATCCCGAAAGCGTTGCGTGAGCAGGTGGGGGTGGTAGACAACCTCATCCGCATCAGTGTGGGCGTAGAGGATATCGGTGATTTACTGGCTGATCTGGAACAGGCGTTGGACAGGTAAGCTCCGTTGATTGAGGGTAAAGTGACTGCTGAGATCAAGACGTTTTTGGACCGTAAGGTCGCTGAATACAACCGGCCGGGGTTTATCGAAAGTGATCCCGTATGTATTCCGCACCGGTTTACACGCCGGCAGGATATCGAAATCATGGGGTTTTTTGCGGCGGTGCTGGCCTGGGGGCAACGTAAGACCATCATCAACAAGAGCACGGAGCTGATCGCGCGTATGGACGGGGCGCCGTTTGACTTCATCCGCAACCACCATGAAAGCGACCTGAGGCAGTTGCTGGGGTTCAAGCATCGTACATTCAATGATACGGACTTGCTTTATTTCATCGAATTCTTCAGGGTGCATTACGCTCGGTACGATTCATTGGAAGATGCGTTTATCCCACCCACGGCGAACGTTGAATTCCGTGCTGAATTCATCGAAGTGCATCCGCACGGGGATTCCGGCCAACGTGTTGCTTCTTCGGCGTGTTTTGCGCAGGAATTGAGCAGACCGGCGTTTACGATAGCGATGGCGCTGAACTGGTTTCGCAGCTACTTTTTCAGCTTGCCTGACTATCCGTTGCGTACGCGGAAGCACATCAGTTCGCCTGCCCAGCATTCAGCATGCAAACGGCTGAATATGTTTCTGCGCTGGATGGTGCGCAATGATGGTCAAGGGGTTGATTTCGGCTTGTGGACTCGGATTTCTCCTGCAGCGCTGGTATGCCCCTTTGATGTGCACGTAGAGCGTGTCGCCCGTAAACTGGGGCTGATCCGCCGTAAACAAGCTGACTGGAAGACGGCGTGCGAACTGACGGACACCCTGCGGATGTTGGATGCCCATGATCCGGTAAAATATGATTTTGCCTTGTTTGGACTAGGGGTCGAAGGGGCGTTATAGAACAAAACTCTGATTTAAATGAAAAAAATTAGCACTTCCACGGTTATCACCCTCTCGCTGTGTTTGTTTATGGCCGTACTGTTGTTGAGCCCGGACGCGAAGGCATGGGTGAGCCGCGGCCTGATGGCAATCGGTTTATACAAGCCCGATCTGGCCCAAAATGCGGATGATACAGCGCAGCCTACACCTTCCGCGGCCGCAGGACAGCCTTCGGTTTTCGTTATGGATGGCCAAGGTACCCCGATTGATGTTGCGAACCAATCGGATAAGGTGGTGTTTATCAATTTTTGGGCTACTTGGTGTCCGCCCTGTATCGCCGAGATGCCTTCTATCGACAAGCTGTACCAGCAATTCAAGGACGATGAGCGTATCGTCTTTGTGATGGTAGATGTGGATAATCAATATGAAAAATCCAGGCAATTTATGCTTGACAGAAAACTGAGCCTGCCTGTGCACGTTCCGTCTGGAAATATTCCGGGCGATTGGCTCGGCAATTCGATTCCGACCACCGTTATCCTTGACAAGCGGGGGCAAATCGCAGCGCGCCATGAAGGGATGGCCGACTACAGCCGCCCTGAGGTAGTCGAATTTATCCAAAAACTGGCTGCCGAATAGCCAACCGGCACATGGGGAAGGTAGTTATTGCTCGTATACTTCTGGGTTGACACAGTAGGGGAGGTGGTCGCCCCGGAGACCCGCGAGCAGATTTTCTACCGTCAGTTTCATCATCTTCATCCGGGTTTCAATCGTTGCCGAACCGATATGCGGTAAAACGGCGACATTGGACATTTCCAGGAGCGGATTATCAGGTGCCATCGGTTCCGGATCCGTGACGTCGAGGCCGGCCCCCCAGATTTCACCGTTTTCCAGGGCAACGCGGAGGTCTTCTTCATCATGCATTGAGCCCCTCGCAGTATTAACAAAGATGGCCGATGCTTTCATTTTGGAGAAGGCATCACCGTTGAATATCCCGTGCGTCTTGCCGCTGAGGTTGGCATGCACGCTAAGCACATCGCTTTGTTCGAGCAATTCGTCAAATGATACCCTGCGCGCATCCAGATCGCGTTCGGCCTGTTCGTTATGCCCCCGATTGTGGTAAATAACGGGCATGTCGAAGGCAAACCGGCAGCGCTTGGCCATCTCATAGCCGATGCGCCCCAAACCGTATATTCCCAGCGTTTTTCCCTGCAAATCGATGCCGAGATCAACCATGGGATCGAAAAATCCCCAATTGCCGCGCAGGATTTCCTTGTGTTTGTGAATCGCCTTGCGCGCAACATTTTGCATCAGTAAAAAGGCCGTGTCTGCAGTCGCTTTGCTTAATACGCCGGGTGTATTGCCAATGGGTATTCTCAGTCGGGTGGCAGCGGCCACGTCTACATGATCATAGCCTACGCTGCACAACGCAATGACGCGGAGATGCTCGCATGCCGTTAAAAAACGGTTATCGATAGCATGCCCACCAACGCTGAATACGGCATCACTGGATTTTGCATACCGGATGAGTTCGTCGGGAGCCAGATCGCGTTTTTCCGTCCACTCGGAAACAGTATGGCCTTGATCTGCCAATGATTGCTTGATCGTTTCGGGGACTACGCGGGTTATAAAAACACTTGCCATATTCGGATAAGTAAATATACGGTTTTAATTTTTTAACAGCGATTTTTGTCTTAGGTTTGCGGGAATAAAAAGCATACGCAACGATGACCAGAAGTGAACTCATCCGTCAAATCAAAACTAAGCGTTCTTTTCTATGTGTGGGCCTCGATACCGACATCAACAAGGTGCCGGCGCACTTGCTTGGCCACGATGATCCGGTCTTTGAATTCAACCGGCAGATCATCGAAGCAACCGCAGACCTTTGCGTTGCTTTTAAACCCAATATCGCATTCTACGAAAGCCGGGGTATGGCTGGATGGAAGAGTCTGCAGAAAACCTGGGAAATATTGCCCCGGGAGTGTTTCCGCATTGCCGATGCAAAAAGGGGTGATATAGGTAATACATCCGCGATGTATGCGGCAGCATTTTTTGATCAACAGGCCTCTGGCCTCGGCTTTGACGCGGTGACGATAGCGCCGTACATGGGGCACGATTCGGTGCAGCCGTTTCTGGCGTTTGAAGGCAAATGGGCCATTATTCTTGCACTTACTTCAAACACGGGGGGGCTGGACTTTCAAACCGTTGAAGACAGGAACGGCACACCGCTTTTTGAACAGGTGATCCGGAAAGCAAACACCTGGGGCAATGCCGGAAACCTGATGTATGTAGTAGGTGCCACCCGGGGAGAGGCATTTGCGGCGATACGAAAACATGCACCGGATCATTTCCTGCTGGTACCCGGGGTGGGCGCGCAGGGGGGAAGCCTCAGTGATGTATGCCGGTACGGGATGAACGCCGAATGCGGATTGCTGGTGAACGCTACGCGATCAATCATATACGCGTCGGCGGGGACCGATTTTGCTGAGCGGGCGAGGCAAGAAGCGTTGGCCCTTCAGCAAGAAATGGAAAAAGAACTGCTGAACAAAGGGATCATCTGACGTCGGTGGCGTATTAGCCGTTTATGGTCTCTACCCACCTGGCAAAGGCCTCCATAAAGTCCTGTAAAAACTTTTTAGTCGTATCCTTAACAAGGTCTCCATTTTCTCCGAAAAGCTCATTTGCTTGCCCGATGTATGCTTCGGGCTGTGCCATTGTCGGCACGTTGAGGTACGCTAAGGTTTGCCGCAGGTGATGATTTGCGCCGAACGCCCCGATTGCGCTGGGTGATACACTGACCACCGCGGCCGGCTTTCCATCCCACGAGTTTTCCCCATAGGGCCGGGATCCGACGTCCAATGCATTTTTGAGCGCACCCGATATTGAGCGGTTGTATTCGGGGGTCACAAACAAGAGACCATCACACGCCCTGAGCCGGTCGCGGAACATGACCCACTCTTTTGGGGGCGACTCATCAAAATCTTCGTTGTACAACGGCAACTGACCGATATCCATCCATTCAAACTGCAACGATTGGGGGGCAAGCGCCACCAATGCATTGGCAGTTTTCCGGTTCAGGGACGCCTGCCTAAGGCTTCCCACGCAAACTGCAATTTTATAAGTCGTCATATCCTTATAAGCAGTTACGTCGCGAAAATGTTTGTTGCTAGCCGACGAAAGTGGCCAATACCTTATCGATACGGTTGCCATCCATGTCTACCACCTCAAACCGATGGCCCTTCCATTGCACGAGTTCGCCCGCTGTGGGCATGTGGCCGAGTTTGAGCAAAATGAGGCCTGCAATGGTACTGATACTCCCCAAGCTTTCTTCATCTTCCTCTGTGATTTCTATGCCGAGCACAGTGAGTAGATCATTGAGCTGATACTGCCCGTCAACAAGCATGCTGCCGTCTTCACGGGTGACGATTTCGGGCCTTTCGGCGGTATCTCCATCGGAGATGTCGCCCACGAGACTGCTCAGTATGTCGTTGATGGTGACAATACCCTGCAGCGAGCCGTATTCGTCGAGTACCACCGCCTGGTGTATTTTGGACGTCCTGAATTTATTTAATATGCTATAAGCGGAGCTGTTTTCATGAACATAATTGAGCGGCTGTGTGAGCCCCTTAAGCTGGATCGGTTCTTCAATCAGGTATTGTTTGAGCAGCGACTTGATGTGTACCACGCCGATGATGTTATCTAAACCACCCTGACATACGGGATAAACCGTATGGCCGCTTTCCAGTATCGTTTCTCTGTGCGACTCGTAATCGTCATCGATATCCAGCCATACAATATTGCTGCGATGGGTCATCAGGTTGAATGCTTTTTTGTCTCCGAGGCTGAATACCCGGTCGACGATTTCATGCTCGATATGTTCGATGGCTCCAATATCTGCACCTTCATCAACCAAGGCCTTGATTTCTTCTTCAGTGACCGCATGTTGCGAAGTCTTTATATTAAGCAACCTGACTATGCCTTCGGTCGTTACGCTGAGCAGCCATACGAAAGGGGCGACCACTTTGCTTAAAAAGTTCATTGGAAAAGCGATAACCATGGCATATTTTTCGGGAACAGCTAGTCCGATGCGCTTTGGAACCAGCTCGCCAAGCACCAGCGTAAGGAACGTAATGAGGACGACCACGATGGTGATGGAGACCTGTGCGCTGTATCCGCTGAGCCAGGAAACGTCTGAGAGGTATATATCCAGGCGCTGGGCGATGGTAGCCCCTCCGAATAGACCCGTAAGGATCCCGATCAACGTGATGCCGATCTGTACCGTTGAAAGAAATCGATTAGGCGAGTCTTTAAGTTTCAGGACTTGCTTTGCGGCAAGGTTTTTTTTTTCGGCCAACACCTGCAAGCGTGCCTTTCGACTCGATACGATAGCAATTTCGGAAGCCGAAAAAATGCCGTTTAACAGAATTAATGCTAAGATAATCAGCGACTCTGTAAGCATGTAGCGAAGATAGCAATTAATTTATACAAACAAAAAGGTGAAGAGGCGTTACGCCCCTTCGGGAATAAGTATCTTGGCCTTCCTGACCTTCTGTTTGAGCAGCGCAATATTAATCACTTCATGCATCTCGGTGACATAGTGGAACGTTAGGTCCTTGATATAGTCTTCCTTGATTTCCACGATATCTTTCCGGTTGGCTTTCGAAAGGATCACTTCCTTGATGTTGGCACGCTTGGCCGCCAAAATTTTCTCTTTGATGCCGCCAACGGGGAGCACTTTGCCGCGAAGGGTAATTTCTCCGGTCATGGCAAGCTTCGCTTTAACCTTTCGTTGAGTGAAACTGGAGGCCAGCGCTGTAAGCATGGTGATACCGGCCGAAGGCCCGTCTTTAGGAGTGGCACCTGCAGGAACGTGTATATGTACGTCCCATTTGTCGAACACGCCGTAGTCGATTCCGAACTCATCGGCATTTGCCCGCAGGTACGCCATCGCGATACTGGCCGATTCTTTCATCACCTCACCCAGGTTTCCTGTCAGTGTCAGCTTGCCCTTTCCAGCGCTCAGGCTGGATTCGATATACAGGATATCGCCGCCGACCTGCGTCCAGGCTAATCCGGTGACCACCCCGGCTACCTCGTTGCCTTCGTAGAATTCCTTATCAAAGATGGGTGCGCCAAGGATTTTTTCTACTGCTTCAGCGTCAACCGGTTTTGGTAGGGGGTCGTTCATGACAACGCGGGTGGCTATGCCACGTACGATTGAACCGATTTTCTTTTCTAAGCCACGCACACCCGACTCGCGGGTATATTCATCGATGATTTTTTCGACAACCTTGGGCCGGAGGGATAGATCTTTGGGCTGAAGGCCATGCAATTCCCGCTGCTTGGGAATCAAGTGCTTCTTGGCGATCTCGATTTTTTCCTCGATAGTATATCCATTGACTTCAATGACTTCCATCCGGTCCAGCAACGCAGGCTGTATGTTGGCGAGCGAGTTGGCCGTGGCGATGAACATTACGTTTGAAAGATCGTAGTCCAACTCGACATAATGGTCATAAAACGCATTGTTCTGTTCGGGATCGAGTACCTCAAGTAATGCAGATGACGGATCGCCACGGAAGTCGCTCCCCACCTTGTCGATTTCGTCCAGTACGAATACCGGATTGGCCGCACCCGCTTTTTTCAGCGATTGGATGATGCGCCCCGGCATGGCACCGATATAGGTCTTCCGGTGCCCCCTGATCTCGGCTTCATCGCGGATGCCCCCAAGGGCCATGCGCGTATACTTTCGTCCGAGTGCCTTGGCTATCGATTTGCCCAACGATGTCTTTCCGACACCCGGAGGGCCAACGAGGCAAAGGATCGGCGCCTTCATGTTGCTCTTCAACTTCAGTACAGCTAAGTACTCAATGATCCGTTGCTTCACTTTATCCAAGCCGTAGTGGTCGCGGTCGAGTACCCGTCGGGCGCGCTGGAGATCAAAGTTGTCTTTCGTGACTTCATTCCATGGCAATTCAAGTAATAACTCGAGGTAATTGACCTGTACGGAATAATCTGCCGCAGCGGGGTTGATGCGTGCCAGTTTGTCAAGCTCCTTATGGAAATGGTTGGCTACCTCCTTTGACCATTTCTTGGCTTTGGCACGGTTGCGCAGGTCTTCCATTTCAAGGTCGGGTGTATTGCCGCCAAGTTCCTCCTGAATGGTTTTCAGTTGCTGGTTGAGGAAGTAGTCGCGTTGTTGTTTGTCCAGATCGCCCCTTACCTTATTCTGAATCTGGTTTTTTAACTCCAGCAACTGAAGCTCGATATTAAGCTGCTCGAGCACCTTTGATGCCCGTTTTTCCAAATCGGCGATTTCCAGCAATTGCTGCTTAAACGGAAGATCGGCATTGAGGTTGGAGGAAATGAAATTGATCAGGAAAGCAGGGCTTTCGATGTTCTTAATGGCGATGCCCGCCTCGCTGGGTATATGAGGGGAGAGCTGGATGATTTGCAGCGCCATCTCTTTGACAGACGAGATCAACGCATTAAGCTCTCTGCTCGGCTTGTGTTTTTTTTCCTCAAAACGTTCGATATATGCTTTGAGGTACGGCTCGCTTTGGATGAGGTTGCTCAATCTGAAGCGCTGTTTTCCCTGAATGATCACCGTTGTGTTGCCGTCTGGCATCTGCAGGATCTTGATGATCATTGCTACGGTGCCAACCTTGTTGAGCTGCTCAAACGACGGATCCTCAATAGCCATGTTCTGTTGTGACACCACACCGATGATGCGGTCTCCTTTATAGGCCTCCTTGACCAGTTTAATGGATTTGTCACGCCCTACGGTGATCGGTATCACAACGCCGGGGAATAGGACGGTGTTGCGTAGCGGGAGGATGGAGAGCGATTCGGGAAGATCCGCATTGCTCATTTCGTCTTCGTCTTGCTGACTCAAGAGGGGAAAGAATTCCGTATCTTCGTTTATAATGGGGATTGCCTGATTGAAATCAAATGGATCAAAATTGCTCATGAATAGTTTTTCGTATATGATGGCGCCAATATGGCAGCCAAGTTCATTGTGCTAAACGCTAAATTGCTTTTATTAGGTAATTGCAAGGCCTATGCCAATAGTAGACTTTTTGGTAATTATTTGCAAAGATGGGTCGTATAAGTCACAACCGCTGAAAAAAAGTCAGCCAAAGGAACAGGTGGCTTGGTTACTCACTGTTTTACATATCAGCTAAGATAAGGATTTATATTGAAATTTGCGTGTCAAATAATAAAATCACTGTTTTTGAGTTATAGTTCATATTAACGAGATGTGGCAGTAAATTGCGATTGCATGTAATTATCAGTATGTTTGTAGCACGAAAATTGAATTATAATGGACCGCTAGGCTGTTTATCAGGAAGATATGGGTTTGGCTAGAAAAATTGTCTAATTTTAAAAGTGATGAAAATAGGTAAATTGAACATGGTTTTTAAGCAGCTTAACCGGAGCGTCGTCGGAGGAATACTATGCTTGGCCACCTTCGTGGCACAGGCGCAGACCACCGAGACGGCCCCCAGCAACCCCAACGTTCGATTAGGGCAAAAGGCCTTGATTGACGGCGATTTCAAGGCGGCGGCAAGTCACCTGCAGAAAGCGCTGCCGGCGGAATCAGGCGATCCGGATGTGATGTACATGTTGGGCTATTCTCAATATCAGATTGGCGATTACAAGAAAGCCGTGGAGTCGTTTGGCAAAGTGGTGGAACTGCGGCCTGATCATGAGTCTGCTTATTACTACCGCGGGAAAGCCAGCAATATCCTTGCCGTTCAGACGGAAACCAAGACGAGTTCCGCTAATCGGGAAAAATTGCTGAATGCTGCGATCGCCGACTATACTAAGGCAATCGAATTAAACCCGGGTGACGTGAAGTATTTTCAAAACCGGGGAATAGCCTACCGGGATCTCGGTATTTTACGGGGCACAGCCGGCGTAGCGAACTATGACAAGGCGCGGGCAACCGAAGCGTATGACAAGAGTATTGCAGATTTCGAGCGGGTGCTGACGATGACGCCGGGCAAGAAAGATATTCAGACAGAGGTGAAGAAAGCGAAAGTGTATCGCGATAATCTAAAATAACGCATTAAATCAGTTGGTAAAGGCTTTGACGGATGTACTGTCAAAGCCTTTTTTATTGGATAGTGCCCGATACCATATACCGGCTCTCGCCGATGAAGCGGACCTGCTGTTGCTTGTTGATGCGATAAACCGAGTCGGGATAATAATCGAGCTGCTCTTCGGTTTGGTAAAGCATATTACTGACTCTGTTAACAACAGCAATATGTTTGACGGTGCCATCCGGCCGTTTTTCTACCGTAATCCGTGCGGTCCGCAATTTGGGGTCGAGGCTGGTATACGTCAGGGTGGACGCCGTACTGTCCACGCGGTAACTGGCGCGCCAGGCTGGTTTGTTGATGTCCGATTCGGTAAACAATGCCAGTTCTTTATGCCAGTTGTTTATCTGTATGGTGCGATGTTCGGGTTGTCCGCCTTTTGAGACTACTTTGTCGATGACAGGGGCCTCACGTTGCATTCGCGCTGCTTCGCTATTAAAGTAGCCCTCCAAACTGAAATAAGGCGTGGTAGCACTTGCAGGTTGCTCCACTTCCGGACGGTTGCAGGCAGCAGCAGCCCATATCAGCATTGCGCTTAGGCAAAAACAAGCGTTGGATAAACGATTGTGCTGGATCATAATCGTCCGTGCTGCTAAACCAATACATTGCCCGTCATTTCACCGGGGATAGGCAACTGCATCATCTTCAATATCGTAGGTGCAATGTCGCCTAATTTTCCGTCCGATATCGACCTATAGTCGTTGTCTATGAGAATGCAGGGCACCAGGTTGGTGGTATGGGCAGTATTGACCGATCCGTCTTCGTTGACCATGAATTCGGCGTTGCCATGGTCGGCGATGATGATAAACGAATAGCCTTCTGCAAGACCACATGATACCACTTGTTTGGTGCAGCGGTCTACCGTTTCGACGGCTTTGACTACCGCTTGGAATACGCCGGTATGACCTACCATATCGGGATTGGCAAAATTGAGACAGATGAAGTCCGGTTTGCGCTCCGTCATATCCTTGCATATCGCATCTGCGACATGCTGGGCACTCATCTCGGGCTGCAGATCATACGTGGCTACTTTCGGTGATGGGATAAGTATCCGGTTTTCGCCCTCGAACGCTTGTTCGCGTCCGCCTGAAAAGAAAAAAGTGACGTGGGGGTATTTTTCCGTTTCAGCTATGCGGGTTTGCGTTCGGCCATGAGCCTCCAACACTTCGCCAAGCGTGTTGGTGAGGTTGTCTTTGGTGAACAAGACTTGGACCTGCTTAAACGTTTCATCGTAGGTAGTCATGGTGAGGTACTGCAATTGCAATGGGTGCATGTTCAGCTCCGGGAACGCACGCTGTGTAAGCGCAATGGTAATCTCACGACCACGATCGGTCCGGAAATTGAAGCAGACCACTACATCGCCATCTTTTATCGTGGCAATGGGCGAGCCGTACGCGTCAGTCCTGACGATCGGTTGTACGAACTCATCGGTGACGCCCGCATCATACGATTGGCGGATGGCTTGGGCAAGGTCTTGAGCTGGTCTGCCGACACCGTGAACCAATAAGTCATAGGCTTGCTTAACCCTTTCCCAACGGTTGTCGCGATCCATGGCGTAGTAGCGCCCCACAGCTGAAGCCAGCTGTCCGGTACTGGAGCTGAGAAACGCCTCCATGTCGTTGACGTATCCGATGCCGGAGTTGGGATCGGTATCCCGGCCATCCAAAAACGCATGGATAAAGACCTGGTCACTACCCAATCCGGCTTGTTTCGCAGCCTCACAGAGCCCTTTCAGGTGCATGGTATGGGCGTGGACTCCGCCGTCGGACAACAGGCCTATGAAATGCACGTGCTTGCTGCCGGATTTGGCGTATTGGAAGGCGGCTTGCAGCGTTTCGTTTGTGCTGAACTCCCCGTCACTGACGGCTTTGTGTATTCTTCCGAGTTCTTGATATACCACCCGGCCGGCTCCCAGGTTCATGTGGCCGACCTCCGAGTTGCCCATCTGACCAGGGGGAAGGCCGACAGCCTCGCCGGAAGCTTCGAGTCTTGAGTTGGGATAGTTGGCTAGCAACTCATCTAAGTTTGGGGTATTTGCAGCCTGTACCGCATTCGTATGATCTTCTTTGCCATAACCTAATCCATCCAAGATTATGAGCGCTACTTTTTTTTGATTGTTCACGGAGCAAATATAGGGTTTTTTGACAAAAATGGCTTCAAGAACAAGGACAAGAGGGACAGCCGAGCAGGGTAAATACTGGCATGTTTTTGGCTATATTGGGTTAGGGGATAACGTTGCTCGATATAAAATTCGTTTTGTAGAAAAAAGGCTACACTGAATAACAGAAAGAACGTTTAATATTGTTGAATCAATGCAAAGGATATTTGAATAAACAATTACCGTGGAAGTGAAGGGAATCAGATTTATCAAAAAGGCAGGGTTGGCAGGGATAATGTGCTTGTGTATGGTGGCAACCCTAGCCCACACCAATGATGTAGTCGATGATATTGCATCGTGTATCAGGAGCGCAAACACCAAAGGGCTCTCCAAGTATTTTTCTTCTACCGTAAGCATGACCCTCATGAACGACGAAGGCATGTACTCGCGCGTGCAGGCGGAAATCATCTTGCGTGACTTTTTCACCAGGAATACACCGACGGGTGTAAAAATCGCACACCGGTTGGACTCCAATCCGAACTTCCGCTATGTGGTGCTCAATCTTGAAACGTCTAAAGACACGTTTCGGGTTTCCTATAAGCTTACCAACAACGAAAACGCATTCCATGTCACGGAATTCCGCGTGGAACCCATCTATTGACCGAAGCTAATTTTAACTTTTATTCTTATTTTTTTGTTTTAAATAGTCATCTTAGCAGCGTTTTTTCAAAGGATGCTCATGTGGTTATGTCATGGGCAAAGAGCCCCGTTGGAGGCTTTGTTGCATTTATCCGATAGCTAGATGATTCAGGAAGGAAAAGAAAAGCTGTACCGATTTATAACCGAGGCGCTTGCAGAAGACGTCGGCGACGGAGACCACACGTCGTTGTCAACGATTCCGAGTGGCAAACAGGGAAAAGCGTTGTTGATTATCAAGGAGCAGGGAATACTGGCAGGGGTTGAAGAAGCGCTTGCCGTGTTTGACCAGGTGGATAACACACTGCAAGTTGATGTACTCCGAACCGATGGCGTATCTGTGCATAAGGGAGACATCGCGTTTCGCGTCATCGGCCCCATGCGCAGTATACTCCTCGCTGAACGGCTGGTGCTGAATATCATGCAACGGATGAGCGGGATAGCGACGGCCACGCACCGTATCGTCACGGCAATGGAAGGGACCGGCACTAAGCTATTGGATACGCGGAAAACCACACCGTTGCTGCGCTTTTTGGAAAAAAAAGCGGTATCCATTGGTGGTGGCGTAAACCATCGATTCGGGCTATATGATATGATCCTAATTAAGGATAACCATGTAGACTATGCCGGCGGGATAAGCGAAGCCGTACAACGGGCGAATGAATACCGCAGCTTACTCGGCAAGCCATTGGCTATCGAAGTGGAAGTGCGGAATATGGATGAACTGAAGGAAGTGCTAAACGTAGGGCATATTGAGCGCATCATGCTGGATAATTTCACTCCGGATCAAATACGTGAGGCGTTGACGTTGATTGATGGCCGGTTCGTAACGGAAGCTTCGGGCGGGATAACCGAAGAGAATATCCGTGACTATGCTGATACAGGAGTGGACTACATTTCCATGGGCGCACTCACTCATTCGGTGAAGAGCTTGGACATGAGTTTGAAAGCCAGCCCCCTCGATTGACAGGGTAATTATTGTTTTTTGCGTCTTTTTCGTTAATTTGCGATTCATGATATCGATGTATTTAGTCGGAGCGGTTGTGTTGGCTTATCTCTTTGGTTCCATTCCTACAGCAGTATGGCTAGGGCAATCATTCTACGGCGTGGATGTGCGGGAATATGGAAGTGGTAATGCCGGGGCGACCAATACGTTTCGTGTATTGGGAACGAAAGCCGGAGGGGCTGTGATGCTGATCGATATCCTAAAGGGCTGGACAGCGACCAATCTTGCTTACTTCATCGGGCCGTCTGTGACAGGCCCCCAGGCAGCCGCTCAGTTTGTAAATTATCAACTCGCCCTCGGTGTAATTGCTGTTGTGGGCCACCTGTTTCCCGTCTTTGCCGGGTTCAGGGGAGGGAAAGGCGTGGCTACGTTGTTCGGAATGATATTGGCCGTGCATTTTCAGGCGGCGATGGTATGTGTTTCGGTGTTTATTGCTGTGTTACTGCTGACGCGCTATGTGTCGCTAAGCTCGATAAGTGCCGGGTTTGCATTTCCGTTTAGTATCGTTTTCTTATTTCATACATCGGTGAAATCAGTGCTGCTTTATGGCATGTGCATATGCGTACTTATTCTAATCACACACCAAAAGAATATCGAACGCCTGTTGAAAGGCAAGGAATCAAAAGTGTATCTGTTCCGGAGGCGAGCGAAGGTATAGCGCCCGCACAAAATCGGCATATATATTGCTTTTACTTGCCGTAGAAATTGCTTTCAACCAAGTTTTCTTTAGCTGAATTGTATATATACGTTAAATATCATGAAACTAATCATCAAAAAAATCTGCTTATTGTCAATTGTCGGGTTGTTCATCTCGTGCGCAACTGTACCATTGACTGGTCGTAGACAGTTAAGCCTGGTAAACGAATCAGAGATCCAGCAACAGGCTGCACTGGCCTATAAGGATTTCCTGGGCGACTCGAAGACCAAGGTTGTCAAGGGCACGTCGCAGGCACAGATGGTGCAACGCGTAGGCAAGAACGTAGCCGCCGCCGTGACACGCTTTCTGCAGGAAAATGGGTACGGCAACCAATTCGATTTCAATTGGGAGTTTAACCTCATTGACGAAAACCAAATCAACGCATGGTGTATGCCCGGCGGTAAGGTTGCGGTGTATACAGGCATTTTGCCGGTTACGAAAACTGAAGCGGGACTCGCCACTGTCATAGGACATGAAATAGCGCATGCCATTGCAAAGCATTCCGCAGAGCGCATGTCACAGTCGATTATCGCACAAGCCGGTGGCGTGGCGGTGGACGTGGCCACGGCCGAACGATCAAATACCACGAGGGCAGTGCTTAATACAGCCTATGGGCTGGGCGGGCAGCTTGCACTGCTAAGTTATTCCAGAAACCAGGAGAGCGAGGCTGATCGGTTGGGATTGGTCTTCATGGCGATGGCCGGGTATAACCCTAACGAGGCGGTTGGTTTCTGGGAACGGATGGCGCAAGCAAAGCAGTCGCAGGGTGGGGGAGCTCCGCCTGAATTCCTTAGCACACACCCCAGCGACGCACGCCGGATAATCAACATCCAGAAGTTGATTCCCGAAGCCATGACCTACTACAAGAAATAGGCGAACCGCTTCGTTTTTTGTATATTTGTGCCGCCGGGAACACCTGGAGTTTGCGGTCTGCAATCTCTTATGAAATGGTATCGAAGAAAAACGACATAGCTTCAATCCGTGTGGAATACGATATGGGTAGGCTAACCGAAGCCGAAGCAGCAACGGATGCACTCGCCCAATTCCGAAAATGGTTTGACGAGGCGGTAGAAAAAAAGGTCATGGAACCTAATGCCATGACGCTATCGACGGTGTCGGCCGACGGACGCCCTTCGTCGAGGATCGTATTACTGAAGCACTTCGACGATGTGAGCTTCGGTTTTTTCACCAACTATGAAAGTAAAAAAGGGGAGGAGCTGCGCATCAATCCCAACGCTGCGCTGTTGTTTTTCTGGCCGGAATTGCAGCGGCAGGTGCGGGTAGTCGGACGCGTGGAGAAAATGCCCGAAGCGCTTTCAGACACCTATTTTCAATCCAGACCCAAGGGCAGCCAACTGGGCGCTGTAGCTTCGCCGCAAAGCCGGGAAATTGAAGGGCGATGGGTGCTTGAAGCGCAGCTGGCCAAACTGGAAAGCGAATATAAGGATACGACCCCGGTGCCACGCCCTTCACACTGGGGCGGATATTTCCTGATTCCTGACCTGCTTGAGTTTTGGCAGGGGAGGGCAAGCCGGCTCCATGACCGGTTGGTATATAACAGGCAGGCGACCGGTTGGAAAATCACTCGTGTAGCTCCTTAACGCATATTTATACAAAGATGGAGCTTATCATACGCATAAAAGCACTGTTGGAAAGCCGGTTGGGAGATCAGGCTGTAGTTGCCTTGGAGGAAGCAGGTTTGCAGTCGGCACTGGTGCTCAACAGTGCGTACTTGCCGCAGGCATGTTTGATTTTGCGCGATCATGAGGAAACCTATTTCGACTTTCTGTCCTGTATCAGCGCGGTGGACGACGGCGTGGCGGCCGGCACGTTTACGGTGGTATATCACATAGCCTCTATTCCTTTCAAACAACAGATGGTGCTGAAAGTAGTTATACCGAACGACAGGAATTTGGAAGGCCTCCCTACCGTGCCGAGTGTTGCGACGATATGGCGGACAGCGGACTGGCATGAGCGAGAGGCATTTGACCTGATGGGCATTTATTTTGAGGGGCACCCGGATCTGAGGCGAATTCTGCTGCCCGATGACTGGGAAGGGTATCCGCTAAGGAAGGACTATGAAGACGCTGAATATTACCACGGAATCCCGATTAAATAAGTGGAGGAATGATAGCTAGAGGCGACACACCATATCAAGAAGCGTTAAGGGCTTATGAGGCACGTCTTGCGGCTGTGGGCGCCGAGGAGATGGTGATCAATATGGGGCCACAGCACCCCTCCACGCACGGTGTGCTGCGGCTGCAGCTGATTACGGATGGCGAATTGGTAAAGGAAGTCATTCCGCATGTCGGCTACCTGCATCGCTGCTTTGAAAAGCATGCAGAATCGATGAGCTATGGCAAGACGATCCCGTTTACCGACCGGATGGATTACCTCGCGTCGATGAACAACAGTCATGCCTTTGTGATGGGTGTAGAGCGGATGCTTGGCATCACAGATAGGATTCCGAAACGGATCGAATACATCAGGGTGCTGGTGTGTGAGTTAAACAGAATTGCTTCACATCTGATCGCAATCGGTACCTACGGCATCGATATCGGCGCCTTCACGCCGTTTATGTGGTGTTTCCGGGATCGCGAACACATCATGAATATGCTGGAATGGGCATCCGGGTCCAGAATGCTGTATAATTACATCTGGGTAGGTGGACTGTTCTATGATCTGCCGGTGGGTTTTGAGGAGCGCTGCGGCGAGTTTATCCGCTACTTCAGGCCTAAACTGACCGAATTGGACGAATTGTTGACCGACAACCAGATCTTTGTTTCACGGACCGCGAATATAGGGGTGTTGCCCGCCGATGTGGCTATAAACTATGGTTGCTCTGGACCTATGCTGCGTGCTTCAGGTATCCGCTGGGATCTGCGGCGAATCGACGGTTATTCAGTGTATCCGGAGATCGATTTTGATATCCCGGTGGGAAGCGGGGAAATGGGTAGCGTAGGCGACTGTTGGGATCGCTTCAAGGTGCGGGTCGATGAAATCAGGGAGTCTGCCCGCATTGTCGAACAGTGTCTTGATCGGTTGACCAAAGAACTGAAACGGACACCTGATTTCGATCCGCGAGCGCTGGTGCCGAAAAAAGTGAACCTGCGGGCACAGGACTATTACGTGAGGGCAGAAAATCCGAAAGGGGAACTCGGTTTCTACTTTGTGACCCAGGAGAAAAGTGATATTCCCAAGCGTATAAAAGCCCGTGGCCCCAGTTTTCACAACCTATCGGTGCTTCCAGAATTGGCGAAAGGGGTGCTTATCGCTGATTTAATTGCTATATTAGGGTCGATAGACATTGTTTTGGGCGAAGTGGACCGATAACTTGGTGTGGAAAATCGTAAAATAATTTGGATAGGTGTAGAATAAACACTATATTTGCAGTTCATAATTTAGGTTTATAATTGGTTAGTAAAGGTTTCCATTCTCCCCGTTTGGAAACCTTTCTTTTTTTTGAGCATATTGATTGAATTGAAGTGCCCATAACATAATTAATAAAAAAATGCTTGAGCTTATGGAGCCCAAGCATTTTTCATTATAATGGCGGCAGTTTTTCTTAAAAGTAAAACTGTACGCCGATACGCGGAGCCAATGAATTGGCGTTCAATCCGAACGAGTTGGTCGTAACGTTTCCGCCTTCTTCTGGTTTCAAGGTGGTGTTTTGATAGTACAGACCTCTTACCGAAAGTTCGATTCCGATCTTACTGGTGGGAAAATAAGCGAAGCCAGGAGCCAACTCAGCGCCATATTGCTCTGTGTTGCCTATTTTGGTGTCCCCGTCTTTGGCTGTGCCCCATCCCATAGGTACAGAAAGCTGGCCAAAGAACTTAAAGTCGCCATCACCTTTGTATAGTCGAGCAAACGGCGCAACACTGAAAACGCCAAGTTTGTTGCCATCGAAAGCGAAGGAACCGGTGTTTTCCTGATAAGAATAACCAATACCGGTTCCGATAGCGAAATTGTCGCTAACGAAAAATCCGACAGAAGGCAAAATGCCAAGAGCGTGAGCTTCGCCATCTGCATCTTTCACCTTCGTATAGTCATACGATACATTTCCGCCGAGGATGGTTTTGCCTTTTTCAGTTTGGGCATTGGCTGCAAATGTAACTGCAACGGCTGCTGATAAGGTTAAAAATAGTTTTTTCATTTTTGTAAATTATTTAGTTAAACAATTATGGTCATGTAATTCATATTAAACAGACCATCTGACTATGATGGTCAGTATGCAATACCGGTGCCAAGAACTGTCATGAAATCGTAACGAGTGTCACCAATGTGTCTCTTTTTCTTCGCAACAAGTAGTGGGCTGATAATTGTCTCTTTACGGTCAAATAAACGTCACTATAGCGTAGTGTTTTTCCGAGGGCATACGCCATAACGCTATGTTCTGCGACCTTAAGCATCCCCCCTAATTAGGTTGTTGACTTGTTGACATAATTTGTCAGCTTTGCTGATGTAAAAAAGGCCAAGCTGTCATAGCTTGGCTTATCAAAGCATTTTGTATGTCTGCGAGTTACTCGAAGTACTCCTTGATGCGTTCGAAAAAGGTTTTTTCAAACCTCCCCGGTTGCGGCCTGAAGTTCGGGGAGTTTCGCAGGCGCTCGAGCAGTTCCCGCTCTTCAGGTGATACGGCTTTCGGGGTCCACACGTTGACATAGACCAGTTGGTCGCCTTTGTGATACGAATTCACTTCGGGTACTCCTTTTCCTTTCAGCCGCAATATCTTTCCAGCCTGAGTGCCCGGTTCTATCTTGATTTTGGCCTTGCCGTCTATCGTCGGGATTTCTACGCTTGTGCCCAAGGACGCGTCGACAAAATTGATGTATAAGTCATAAACGACGTTGGTGCCATCCCTTTTAAGGCTCTCATGTGGTATCTCTTCAACAAGAATGATGAGGTCACCGGGAACACCGCCGCGGGGAGCGGCATTTCCTTTTCCGCTCATGGAAAGCTGCATGCCTTCGCTTACACCGGCCGGGATATTGATGCTGATGGTTTCCTCGCCACGAACAAGTCCATCACCGTGGCAAACCGAGCATTTCGCGGATATCTCCACGCCTTCGCCACTGCAGGTAGGGCATGTGCTTGTGGTCTGCATCTGTCCGAGAATGGTATTCGTCACCCTGCGCACGGCACCTGTTCCCCCACAGGTTCGGCAGGTGTGGAACGATGATTTATCTTTGGCGCCGCTGCCATCGCAAGCGGAACATACGACCTGTTTGTTTACTTTTATCTTTTTCTCCGCTCCTTTAGCGATTTCCTGGAGCGTTAGCTTAACTTTTATGCGCAGGTTGGACCCTTTGGCCACACGGCGTCCGCCGCGTTGTCCGCCGCCACCGAAAAAGCTTTCAAATGGGCTGCCGCCGCCGCCGAAAATGTCGCCGAATTGGCTGAATATGTCTTCCATATTCATGCCCCCACCCCCGTAGCCACCGGATGCACCGCCTGAATGGCCGAACTGGTCATAACGCTGCCGCTTCTCGGGATTGCTGAGCACTTCATAGGCTTCGGCTGCTTCCTTGAACTTTTCTTCGGCCTCCGAGTTGTTCGGGTTTTTGTCAGGATGGTACTTAATGGCCAGTTTGCGGTAAGCCGACTTTATCTCTGCTTGGTCCGCATTGCGCGAAACACCCAGTACGTCATAATAATCTCTTTTTGACATGCTTACTTAATGTGTTAACTTCCCACGACGACCTTGGCGTGCCGTAATACTTTTCCGTGTAAAAAATACCCCTTTTCGATTTCGTCGATCACTTTGCCTTTGAGGTCGTCGTCTGGGGCCGGTACGTTGGTGATCGCTTCCTGTAGTTCAGCATCAAAGGGTTTGCCGATAGATTCCATTTCGGTCAATCCCTGATGGGTCAATATGGTTTTTAATTTATGTCCTACCAACGATACGCCCTCTTTCAACGGGCCAACCTCCGTAGCGGTTTCAATAGCTTTTAATGCACGATCGAGATCATCAAGTACGGGCAGTAAATTTGCAATTATTTCTTTACCAGCTGTTTGCATTAACTCAATACGTTCCTTGGCCACACGCCGCTTATAATTGTCGAATTCGGCATACAACCTCAGGTATTTATCATTGACCTCGGCCAGTTCAGCGGCCAGCTGCTGGCCTGCCTGGGGCTCTTCCGTAGCAGTGGTTGCCTCCTGGTTTTCAACTGAGGTAGTATCGGTTGACTGTGCTTCTTTTTCAGCAGATTGTTGTTCTCCCATCAGATTGTTATCCTTTTCTTTTCTTTTCTTATTACTTGCCATAGTTGTCATATCGTATTGTCAACTGCAGCTGAATGTGTTTCAATTTCGCTGCCAATGGTTAAATGCCGTCACCCTGTCAGTTTTGGATGGTGTTGTGCTTACAAAATGTCGGTATGGACGAACTGGTACACGCATAAGCAGCTATATTGACACCTTGTCATGCATCGCGCCGTCAGCAGTTTTGACTATGCGGGACGGCATATTGCGAATAATTTGATAATCGTGGGTGGCCATCAAAATGGCCGTCCCCGACCGGCTGATTTCTTTCAGCAGCAACACAATTTCCTCGGACGTCTCAGGGTCAAGATTGCCCGTGGGCTCATCGGCGAGAATGATTTCGGGATTGTTTAGCAAAGCCCGGGCAATGACCACCCGTTGCTGCTCACCACCTGATAGCTCATGCGGCATTTTTTTCAGTTTGGAGCGAAGCCCTACTTTTTCCAATACATCAAGCATTCTATTATTAATGAGGGCTTTATCTTTCCATCCGGTGGCCCGTAGTGCAAACTCAAGGTTTTTTTCTACGGTGCGGTCGGTGAGGAGGTGGAAGTCTTGAAAGACAATGCCTAGTTTCCGGCGAAGGAAAGGAACCTCACGCTCGCTGAGTTTTTTGAGATCGAAACCGGCCACCATACCTTCACCGCTGGCGATATGAAGGTCGCCATAGATAATTTTAAGGAGACTGCTTTTGCCGCTTCCCGTCTGGCCGATAAGGAATACAAACTCGCCTTTGTCGATTTTCAGGTTCACGTTGGAAAGCACCAAGTGCTTCGGCTGGTAGATGTCAACATTTTTGAGTGTAATTACCGTATCGCCTATCATAAGCTATAATTCTAATTTCGTAATTTGTCCAAAAGGCATTTCCTTAACAACTTCCATGATGTATGCAGCTTTATCGGCCAATCCAAGTTTATCAAGCGATTTGTCCGGCCGGTCCACCCTGAAGTAGGCAAGCAATGTGAAGGAGTCGTCGCGTAACTGGACATAATCCGGTATTTTAGCTACGCCTTTGACCTTAATGACATACATGATGGGACAAAGTTAACATTAATTGGCTGAAAGATAAAGAGCTCATCGGTGTGCAGCCAAAAAATCTAGCGTATTCACGCCGTCGGCATAATCGGCTAAGGCGGGCAGTTGGCTTTGGCCAGGCGCAACCACCGGGGTCGGTACCCCAAGGTTTTCGATGCTCACCACGCATTGCAATTGTGGGGCCAATGTGCGCAACCGTTCGGCAAGTGTATCAGTGTTGGTGTATTCTTCGAGGTAAAGTACCGCCAGTGGCGACGCCATTCGGTCGTCCGGCTTTACCAAAAGAAAGCCGTTGTCATAATGAGATTCCCGGTTAATGAGGTAAATGGATTTATTGTAGTCGTAGTTGTTAGCGTACTTGTGATGATTGATTACGTCGGAAAATGGAGCTATCCCATCGAGGATCGTTTTGATGTCGTAACCCTCCGGAACAAACAATTTGGAGACGCTGCGGCAGCCGAGTCCGTAATAATCAAATATATCGCTGCCCAACTGCATGAGTTGGCTTGAGGTTTCTTTGCCGGTCAGCACAGCCACGCTGTTCCTATTTTTCCGGATAATATGTGGCTTTCTACCGAAATAATAAGAAAAATACCGGGCGCTGTTGTCGCTGCCCGTAGCAATAACCAGATCGAAATTCTGCAGCCGTTCGGCGATTGCGATTCTTGGCGTAAAACGAGGTTCGACCTCTTGCAGTTTGCTCAATAGGTGAGTGGTTAGCACCGGGTCGTCCGCCGAGGGCTTCACCTGAAGCTTAAAGCCTGCGCAAAGCACGCACAGGATATCATGGAATCCAACGAGCGGTATATTTCCGGCTAAGACCAACCCAGCCGTTTTGTCGCAATCCCCATCAAACGGATAGGGTGCCAACCAGCTGTGCAGTTTGTCTTCCGTTAGGTTTAGCGCCGCGGCATGCAGCGCTTTATGGACATTAGCGGGCGTAAACCAGGCGTTGTGCTGATAGGCTGCGTCAACAGCCTGTAACAGGCATTGCTTGTCAGATAGTAGGTATTCACCCAATCGGATGAAGGCTTCGATGCGTTGTTTCTTTGTCAAAATGTAACCGTTAGACTCTTAGTTGCACAATATTTGTTGTATATTTGCGAAATAAACAGCTGTCCCGTAAAAAGACTACTGACTTTGTAGTAAACTTTTGGGGATCAGGTTGCAAAAATAGGGTTTTATTTTATCATATAGCGTAAGAGTTAGATGGCGATCAAAATAACAGATGAATGCATTAATTGCGGGGCCTGTGAACCGGAATGCCCCAACAATGCGATATACGATGCAGGGGTGAGCTGGCGGTTTTCCGAAGGCACGGAATTGAAAGGAATCATTGACTTTGGTGATGGGACCACCCTTAATGCGGATGAAGAGCAGCCTTCGTTGTCAGACGAAGTCTATTACATCGTTTCGGATAAATGTACGGAATGCGTTGGTTTCCACGACGAGCCACAGTGTGCGGCGGTTTGCCCCGTAGACTGCTGCGTGGATGATGAAGACGTCCGGGAAACGGAAGAAGAGCTATTGGCGAAAAAAGCCTGGCTTCACGGGGAATAAGAAAATCATCGCGAAAGCATAAGTAGGTTAGTAGAGATATAAAGAGGCCTTCTGTTTTAACGGCGGAAGGCCTTTCCGTTGTGCGGGCTAAGCGCAGCAGCTAGCACTAACATTTTCCGGGCACCACGAGTACCGGGCATGATGCTCTTCTGACCACGCTTTCGGACACGCTGCCAGAGATAAAATGGTCAAACCCTGTGCGCCCATGTGTCCCCATGATAATCAGGTCAGCACCCCATTCGCTGGCTACGGTAAGGATCTCCTGCTTCGGGCTGCCTATCCGGTTGAAGACAAAAACCTCTTTCACGTCATGGAAATCTTTGCTGATTTCATCGAGCATGGCCCGGGAGTTTTCTTCCTGTATCTGGGTGGCTTCAGGAACAACGATAGGCTGTTGTCCCATCAATGGGTCGGCGCCATAATTTGTCGGTGCCGCTGGTTCGATCACATGAATCAGCGCAACCGATGCTTCCATGAGCTTCGCAAGACCGTATCCATGCTGCAACGCTTTTTTTGAACAGTCGCTGTCATCTGTAGCGATGAGTATGCGGCTGTATTTTGTAGGTTTCGTTTCCATATCAGTTTGTGTCATAGCCTTCGCAAACGTAACAAATATAAGATAGTTTAGTTTTTTTCGTTTATTCGTTGCCAACTTAAGATAGCTCTTGCATCAATTTGTCAAACTCGGCCCGCAGGGCTGCCATTTCAGCTTCGACTTTGGTAAGCCGGGCCTCCAGTTCTGAGGAAGGACCTGCTTCGTTAGGCTCCGTATCACTATCGTAGGGAAGCTCATTTCCTCCTAAGAGATGCATATAGCGCGCTTCTTTTTGACCGGGCCGTCTAGGCAGTTGGCGCACGTAAGGTTGGTCGGCGTTGGCAAGGTTGTCGAGAAACGATTGCAGGTCATCAAGCGATTCAAATTCGTGCATCCGGCCTGAATTGGTGTTCAGCTCGCCCGGGGTCTGCGGACCGCGTAGCAGCAGGAGGCAGATAATGACCACTTCAGCAGGGATAACCGGATATAATACCGCAAAATTGTGCTTGTATTTGGTTACTCGGCTTGAGCCTCCTGTCACCGTCGATACCAGCCCTTTTTTTCGAAGAGAATCCAGTGTGGTGATCACCGTCGTGTCATCGTAGTTTACCACGGGTTTGCGTGATGTTTTTTGGTTGCAAGCGGCGACCAGCGCATTCAACGTCAAGGGATAATATTCAGGCGTTGTTTTCGCTTTTTCCATCAGCACGCCCAATACGCGTTGTTCTTCGGTGGATAAGACGGGAAGTGTGGCAGTTGTATCCATGGTTTATGGCGCGTCAATTTTGTTAGTTTTCAAAAATGATGTTTTTATCCCAAATAAACAACTTTGTGTGTAAAAGGCTTCGTCAATTGCTATCTTCGTGGCGTGTTAAAAATCGCAAATCACCATTGCTATTCACACCCGCTGCCGGAGGGCCATCGGTTTCCGATGGCGAAGTATGAATTGATTCCGGCACAGTTGCTTCATGAGGGTACAGCAACAGCTGGCAGTTTTTTCGAACCGCAATTAGCAAGTTTCGAAACCATTACGTTGGCGCACGAACCTCAGTATTGCCGGCATTTACTGGATTTGACACTTGATCCGGCCATGGTGAGGCGGATCGGTTTCCCGCTGTCTCACCAATTGGTGGCGCGCGAGTTGCGCATTGTGCAGGGCACCGTGGATGGATGTCTGTATGCCATGGAAAATGGTGTCTCGTTTAATGTGGCAGGAGGCACGCACCACGCCGGCGCTGATTGGGGCGAAGGCTTTTGCCTGCTGAATGATCAGGCGGTGGCCGCAGCCTATCTCATCGATGAATCCATTTGCCGGCAGGTGTTGATCATTGATCTGGACGTACACCAAGGAAACGGTACGGCACAGATTTTTGAAGGCAAACCAAGCGTATTTACATTCTCCGTGCACGGTGAACGTAACTTCCCTTTTCGCAAGGAGCGGTCTGATTTGGATGTCGGGTTGACGGATGGGATCGGGGACGACGCGTATCTCAGCCTATTGGCTGACAAGCTGAACGAAGTTTTCAATATGGTAAGGCCGGATTTCGTGTTTTACCAAGCAGGAGTCGATGTGCTTGAAACGGATAAGCTGGGGAAACTTGCGCTGACCAAAGAAGGGTGTTTTAGACGAGACGAGCTTGTATTCCAGTCGTGCCGATCGGCGGGTGTGCCGGTGCAAGTAAGCATGGGTGGGGGATATTCCGCACACATCAAGGATATCGTCGATGCACACTGCAACACGTTTAAAGCCGCCGTTCGTATCTATGATTGAAATATATAATTGATAATTGTCATAACCGACCATGTTTTACCATACAGACGCCACTATTGAGCAGTTGGCTATTCATCGAGTGGGCAATAAGTGCCAGGACGAGTTTTATGTGCTTAGTGATAAGCCGGTGGTTTTGCAGGATGAATTGCTGGCAAAATTGCTGATGCATTATTTCCTTAGCCCATTCGGAAAAGTAAATGAAGTCTACCGCTTATTCCATTCCAGCGGCACCACTGCGCTGAATGAGATCTATCATTTCTCCCAAGCTTTCTTCGGTGGCGAATTGAGCTTTCACGAGTTGGGTGTGCAGGTCTGCAAACATTTATTTGAGGCGTCAAACCATCCCAATATCAAAGGCGGCGAACTTTATGTGGTACACCTCCGTGACGTGCAACTGGAAGGGGAGGTACATGAAGCCGTAGGGGTATTCAAATCAGAAAACAAGGAAGCCTACCTGAAAGTATCTCCGGTACAGGGTGCATTCGACCTTGGTTATGAACAGGAGGCGATAAACATCAATAAACTGGACAAAGGGTGCCTGATCATCAATTCAGAACCTGAGGAGGGGTACAAGGTATTGGTCATTGACCAGACGAACCGCCAACAGGAAGCTGCTTATTGGAAAGATGATTTCCTTGGTGTACGATTGCGTAATGATGCGTTCAACAAGACCGGTAATTTTCTTAAAGTCTATCGGCAATTCGTGAATGAGGGGTTGGATGAAACGTTCAACTTGGAAAAGGCGGATAAAATCGATTTGCTTAATCGGTCTATGGATTATTTTAAGGACAAAGAGGCTTTTAAGCAGGACGAATTTGAAGAGGAGGTATTGGGCAATCCTCAAGCGGCCAGCCTATTCAATACATACCGGCAGCAGTTCGAGGAGGAATATGAATCGCCCTTGGGGAGTCATTTCGATATATCGAGCCAGGCTGTAAAAAAAGCGCAGGCTACCTATAAGAGCGTTTTAAAATTGGATAAAAACTTTCATATCTATGTACACGGAAAACGGGAGTACATAGAAAAAGGCTATGACGAGGAGAAAGGTTTAAATTTCTATAAACTCTTCTTCAAAGAGGAACACTGACATTCCTGATGCCAGCACTAGACCAGCTTCAATTCCTGTTTGTTGCCAGTTGAACAGGCTTGATATATGGCGTCAAGTATTTTCAGGTCCTTTAAGCCCTCCAAGCCATCTACCGGCACGATCGGCTTATTGCCGTCGAGGATGATTCCGGCCATTTCGTCCATTTGCACGGTTTGATGAACGACATGAGGCTGCGTAAGCTCCCCCTTGTTTGTCCGCCCCTTTATGGGGCCATACCCGGTAGCAGGTTGCAGCTCAGCAAAGCCCTTTTCGCCATTAAGGAAAAAGCGGTCCAGGTAATTCATGTTATAGGTAGAGAGGCAAGAAGCCACCGCGCCGCTCGGGAAACCCAACTGGAATTGGATGGTTTCATCCACCCCATCCTTAAATTTGGCGGGATCTGTTTTGCTCTCTTGGGCGGTGACCCAAACAGGTTCTTCACCGACCATGTAACGGGCCCCATTAACCGCGTAGATGCCAATGTCCATCAAGGCACCGCCGCCCGCCAAATCCTTGTCAAGCCGCCATTGGTTGGGGTCTCCGATGCGAAAGCCCGACAACCCCTGGAAAAAAAGTATTTTACCTAACTCGCCCGATTGGCGCATGCGTACCACTTCCAAGGTGTTGGGCTCGAAATGCATACGGTAGCCAACCAGCAGTTTTACGCCTGCGGCTGCACATGCATCCACCATTTCCTGCCCTTCCTTTGCATTCACGGCCATTGGTTTCTCGCAGATCACGTGTTTCCCGGCTTTGGCTACGCGTATGGCCTGATCGTGATGAAGGGCGTTAGGAGTGATGATATAGACCGCGTCAATCGTTGGATTGTCGCGGATTTCATCAAAATTAGTGTAGTTGTAGCGACTCTTTTCAGGAACATCATACTTAGCTCCCCACTTTTCCAGCTTGCCCGGTGTGCCGCTGATAAGGCCGGTTATTTTAGCACGCTCGCATGACTGCATGGCCTCAGCAACCCGGGAGGCATAACCACCAAGGCCCATGAGCGCAACCCGTAACACTGGCCCTTGACTATGTTGCGCTAAGGGCGTTGCCTTGCCGAATGCAGCCTGCGAAGACAGGAATGGTAGGGTGATGGCCGAGGCAGCTAATTTTTGCAGAAAATCGCGACGTGAATTTGTGGTCATAATACTTGTCTTGGTTTGTACTTTTCAGTTAACAAAACTACCGCTGGATAGTTTTGTCTTTTGCCTTGTTGCAAACATATAAAATATCGCCTATTGGCAGGTAGCCCAAGGGCATTTAATTTTGGTCCCGATCTTGGCGAGGAGGTGACACTATAAATATTTCTGCAAATGTTTCTTAAAATAGGCTGCACTATCAGCCATACTTTTCATGGCGCTGTGGGTATAGTTGCCCCCTTGTTCCAGATAGAAAAATTCAAGTCCGGACGCGATGGGATCTGGAAGTACTTCAGCATAGTTGATGGCACCATTTCCGAGCTCGGTATAATCGTTTGTCGTTTTGTCCATATCTTTTATATGCCATAATGCGTAGCGGCCGGGTTGTCTGCTGACCAGCTCGCTTGGAGCGTACCTTGATGCACGCACGACCCAATAAATATCCATCTCAATTTTCACAAGGGCCGGGTCTGTCTCGTTCAGGATAATATCAAAACCGTTTTCCCCGTTGTAATCTATAAACTCGAAATCATGATTATGGTAAGCAAACCCAAGCCCTGCAGCAGCTACCTGCTCGCCTATGATATTGAGTTTGTTCGCTAACAGCTTGAAATGATCCAATGACCGTTGATCAGGGGCTAACCATGGCCAGGTAATATATTTCATATTCAGGGCACGCGCGCCGCTGATGCATTGGTCTACAAACCGTTTCAATACCTCATCGGATTGGTCTAGATATGGCGAAAACCCGAAGTGCCCGCTGGAGACAGTAAGCCCGAGATCATCTAATATCCTCCCGAATTGGGAAGATTTATAACCGTAGCATGTGCCTTTTTTTTCATCAAATCCAAAGATCTCAAAATCCTGATAGCCCATGGCTTTTGCCGCGCGCAACGAGGCGATTGCATCTTTCATCATCTCTTCGTGGATCGTAAAGAGCTGAAGACCTAGTTTAAACTTGGGTTTTTCAACTAACGAAAAACCAGGCAGGGGTAACATCGAGGTTGTTCCTAGGGCGGTTACAGACTTGATAAAACTTCTTCTTTTCATTTGTATAATCAGGGCTAATAATTGAAGATACTAAGAAATCGGCCAATTAACTGTCTTGTGTCAAGCGTTATACGATCGGCTCTGCTTTAAAGCCTTTGTGTTTGATGATGTTCACGACCTCGTCTTCGGTAATTCCTTTAGCACTTACAGTAAGTATTTTGTCGGCATTGTCCGTATCAACGTTCCAATGGCAGATACCCTCGGCGTTATCTAAATCAGACTGAACCTTTGATACACATCCACCGCAGTTGAGGGTGGTCTTAAATTTCAATTCTTTCGTTTCCATCGTTATAAACTTTTAATTGTGATATAATCATTGAAAATCATGCTGTTTGCGATTTATTCTTCTCTTACAAAATTCGCTACCGATGACTTTCTCATTGTTGTACAATTTCTTGTTTGATTTATGAGATTTACTGTTTTACTTTTTCCACTTCAGCCGTAAACTATTACTTACCACACTGACGCTGCTCAATGCCATTGCAGCACCTGCAATCATCGGACTTAGTAAAAAGCCGTTAATTGGATAAAGAATTCCTGCGGCAATCGGAATACCGATAAGGTTGTAGATAAACGCCCAAAACAGGTTTTGCCTAATGGTAGCTACGGTCTGTTTTGAAAGCCTGATTGCCTGCGGAATTTTAGTAAGATCTGACGAAATAACCGTCATTTTGGCTACATCCATGGCGATGTCCGAGCCTTTGCCCATCGCGATACTTACATCGGCTGTGGCAAGGGCCGTACTGTCATTGATACCATCGCCGACCATTGCAACGGTTTTGCCTTGCTGTTGCAGTTCTTTTACAAAATCAGCTTTGTGCTGTGGCAATACTTCGGCCTTATAATGTTTGATGCCTGTCTGCTCGGCAATGGCTTTTGCCGTGGCTTCGTTATCGCCGGTAAGCATATACAGGTCGATACCCATATCCTGCAATGCGCTGATTGCCTGTGCCGATGTTTCTTTTATTTTATCGGAAATAGCCACAACGGCGAGTGCTTCCTTGCTATTAGCAAACCAGATAACGGTTTTGGAGCGTTTGCCCCACTCATCGGCCTGCTGTTGTAATTGTTCGGCAATGCGGATGCTATTTTCTGCTAACAGTTTTTTGTTGCCAACGTAGTAGGCTTCATGATTATGGACGGCTTTTGCTCCTTTACCGGTGATGCTGTCGAAATTTGATATCGCGGTTGTCGCCGCTTCGTTCAGGTGTCTTACTACGGCTTCTGCCAAGGGGTGTTCAGATTGCTTCTCAATACTTAAAAGAATGTCTTTGGTGGCATCGTCATTGTTAAGCCACCTGATACCTGTTACCTGCGGCCTGCCCTCGGTAATCGTTCCGGTTTTGTCTAAGATAATTGCACTGACTTTTTTGGCTAATTCCAAACTCTCGGCATCTTTGATCAACACCCCTTGTTCCGCACCTTTACCTACACCGACCATTATAGCCGTAGGCGTAGCCAACCCTAATGCACACGGACAGGCAATAACCAATACCGTAACGGCTGCTAACAATCCATGTACGACGCCGCTTTCCCCGCCGAGTATCAACCAAAGCATAAAAGTAACGACTGCTATCCCCATAACGATGGGCACAAAAATCCCTGCAATCTTATCCACCAGCTTTTGTACGGGTGCTTTACTTCCTTGTGCGTCCTGTACCATTTTGATGATTTGGGCAAGCATCGTTTCTTTGCCCACTTTCACGGCTTTGAATTGAAAGCTTCCTTTTTGGTTGATTGTTCCTGCAAATACGTTCTCGTTTTCTTTTTTAAGTACCGGAACGGGCTCTCCGCTCAACATGCTTTCGTCGACATAGGAGTTGCCCGATATTACCATACCGTCCACCGCAATCTTCTCTCCGGGTTTTACCAAAATAACATCACCTGCGTTTACATCTTCGATAGCGGTTTGTTTTTCGGTTCCGTCTGCTTGAACGACGGTTACTGTTTTAGGTTGTAAGCCCATTAGCTTTTTAATGGCTGATGATGTACTGCCTTTGGCGCTCTCTTCCAACAGTTTTCCTAACAGGATGAATGCGATAATAACGGCTGCGGCTTCAAAATACACGTGGGCGTGTAGTCCTCTCTGATGCCAGAAATCAGCAAACAGCATATTGAATACGCTGAACACATAAGCAATCCCTGTACTCAATGCAACCAATGTATCCATATTGGCGGAACGGTGTTTTGCTTGTTTCCACGCATTGATGAAAAAGCCGCTACCTAACCACAACACAACAGGGGTTGAAAATGCCCACATAATCAGGTCGGCATAAGCGATATTCATAAAGAACATACCGATCACTACAACAGGTAAGGACAGGATGATTGCGCAGATGGTTTTGGTCTTCAGTTGTTTGAATTTCTTTTCGTGGATGGCTTTGATTGTCTCTTGCTGTTTGCTTTCGTCTTCAATCAATAAATCATAACCGCCTGATCGAACAGCCTTTTGAATTTTTGATACGTCCACCATATCAGGCAGGTATTCTACCGTAAGGTTTCCGGTAGCGAAGTTTACCGATGCATTGACTACGCCGGGTTCGTATTTGACAATGCTCTCGGCACTTCCTGCACAGGAAGCACACGTCATTCCTAAAACGGGGAACGTACGTTTTATGGTGGTAACGCCATAGCCGAGGTTTTTTTCGGCGTT
Organism: Parapedobacter deserti; assembly: GCF_042646065.1. Lineage (NCBI taxonomy): Bacteria > Pseudomonadati > Bacteroidota > Sphingobacteriia > Sphingobacteriales > Sphingobacteriaceae > Parapedobacter > Parapedobacter deserti. The sequence goes on along the minus strand of NZ_JBHRTA010000004.1, from coordinate 177,347 downwards.
AACCGCTTGGGAAACAACTTCTTCGTCTTTTACCGTTATGGCGGCTCTGTGGTTGTTCAGTTCCACCTTGTGGCTCTCGATGCCTTTGACCTTTGCAAGCGCCTTTTCTACGATCAAGGCACAGTGCTCACTGTCCACATCCTCTAATGGAAGATAAATGATTTCTTTATTATTATTTGTTGCCATACCTTGATTGTTCGCTATTTTACAAAGCAAAATTGGCAATTATTACAATGAAAGCTATTGTAGTATTATGGAATTGATTTGTAAGATTTACGGAAAAGTTTTGAAAGTAGTCGATGTAGCATTAAACCTCATCTAGCGGCTTTCTTTTATCCTCACGGATTTGTTTGAAATGGCTCGGCGAGAGTCCAGTTACTTTCTTGAATTGGTTACTTAGGTAGGCTACACTCGAATAGTTCAGCCGGTAGGCAATCTCGCTCAACGACAATTCGTCATATACCAGTAGCTCCTTTACCTTTTCTACCTTTTGAGCGATATAGTATTTTTCAATCGTAGTACCCTCAACTTCCGAAAAAAGATTGGACAGGTAGTTATAGTCGTGATGCAGCTTTTCGCTCAATACGTCCGATAAATTGTTTTTAATATCACCGTCCCGATAATGTACCAGCTCAATAATGACATTTTTTATCCGTTCTATCATCCGGCTTTTCTTGTCGTCGATAACTTCAAAACCTAAAGGGTTCAAAGCATTTTCCAGCTTCATTTTTTTTTCTGCTGTGGGTTCCTGTTCAAGTGTTATCTCTCCGAGTTTGATGTTTTTTATCGTTAAACCGAGTTTGTCTAATTCGTTTTGCACCACCATAATACAGCGATTGCAGACCATATTTTTTATAAATAGTGTTGCCATGCTAATTTTTGCTCACATCAGTAATGAATGATCCTATCGAACAAATTTACGATTTAATACGCTCAATTTCACCTTCAACAATATACAGAATACCTGTTTCAATCTTACGGTAATTGTTTTCAAAGGCCGGTTTATATTATATAACCCCGCTTTCATCAAAAAAGGCCAAAAACATGTGTGTTAGTGTGAAAATTTTCGACGAAGACATCGAACTTCGAAGTTGAAACCCCGAAATATCGGTATTTGTTGCCTATGCGGTATTGTCGGAAGTTGTTCTAAATCCACCGTCTTGTTTTGTGTTGGTAATCTCTGTACTCTTTGTCAAATTTTCTTTTCAATTCATTTTCTTCATAAGGGATATACCAAAGATTACAAATCAGAAAAAACACCAACGGAAAAATAAAACAAATCCAATTATTACATAGCAACGTAACTCCGATAACTATTAATAGAAAACCTAAATAAATCGGGTTTCTGCTCCATTCAAAAACTCCGTCAGTAATCAAATTTTGCGGTTCCTTGAAAGTGAGGATTTCGGTTTCGTTTTTTGTGATTTGTTTGGTTGCAGAAAAGACCAATACCGCACCAAGCAAACAAATTGCTATTCCCAGTGACTTAAATAAAACTTTGTTTCCAATAGGGAAGTTTGGCGAGAAATATGAACCTATAATCGTTAAGATAACGGTCGTCAATAAAAGATAAGGTGGGGTGAACCAATGCATAATCATATAGCGAACAATATTATTAATATAACAGTACTTCACAATCGAAGCCGTTATCTTTCAAGGGATTGGTTGTCACTTTTTGATACCTCTCGTGAAGTTTCAATCCTTAAAATTTTGTCGCAGTCTTCAAGGTCAAAATTCTACTGCATTTTCGGAAGCCTGCCCAAATTCGGTTTTAATGACTGCATGTCTGCCTTTGTAAATACCGACGTTTAAATACGTAAATCATTGTGCTGAAAAATTAGTTGCCAATCCATTATGGTATGGTTGAAATCATAGCTTTCATCATTCTATAGCGTTCATTTTCCTAAATGCGAGTTTGGGAAAAAACCTCGATAGTAAATATAGCTTTTTTACACCTGCAACTCTGATTTCGGTTTTGTTTTTGCTAAGTCCTGTAATCATTTCGTCGATCGCTTTTTCGGGGCTTATTGCAATTTTCGGAGGCGTACCACCGTGCCAAGGTGTATTTACGGCTGGGAAAAGGACTTCTATAACCTTTGTCTGATTGTTTTGCAACTGGTGCCGCAGCGTTTGGGTAAACGAGTGCAAAGCCGATTTGGTGGCATTGTAGAACGGATAAATGCTTCTCGGAATATAAACCAAGCCTGTTGTTATATTGATGAGCGTTGTGTTGGACTGTGCAGATAGGTAGTTCAAAAACAATTTGGATAAATGAATAGGAGCAATCAGATTGGTGTTTATTTCGTCAACGGCTTTTTCATAGCTTTTTTCATCATTCAGAAAGTCCGTTCTGTAAACAATAGCCGAGTTGTTAATGAAAACATTGAGTTTTGGGAAACTCTCCATTATCCGATTGTAGAGCTGTATTCGCTCCGCTTCTTTGGAAATATCGCATTGGTAGGTTTCTACGCTTGGGAGCAATCTTTTGGTTTCTTCCAACTTTTTAAGGCTTCGTGAGCAAACAATTACTTGGTTGCCTAGCCCTATAAACCTTTTCGCCATTTCCAACCCTAATCCCGAAGTACCTCCGGTAATCAGAATTACATTGTTCTTTAGTATCATAATGAATATTTTTATGATACAAAAGTATTTAGGTCAATTCGTATATAAATTGACCTATGTTAACTGGTGGTTTTTTTTCTAATTCTACTTAAACTCTCTGGTTTGATACCGAGATAGGAAGCGATAATTTGCAGTTTTATCCGCTTTTCGAGGGTCGGAAATTCTTCTTGGAAAATTTTATAACGTGTTTCTGCATCCAACAGGAGCAACTCACGTTCTCTTTTTTCTTTAACGCAATATCCTTTTTGCAATAAAAGGATTAAAAATTTATCCCAAAACGGATTTTGTTTTTTAAGTTCTAACCATAGGTTGTAATTGATTTCGAGAATGACGGCATCTTCCAACGCTTGAATGTAAAACAGCGATTTTTGCTGATGTAGCATTGCGGAATAGGCTGTCAGTACATTTCCTGTCAGTATCAATCCTTTGGTAAATTCATCACCTTTGTTATTGACGTAATAGTAGCGGAACAGTCCATCAATGACAATCCCGAATTTTTTAGGCACTTGTCCCTCGGAAATAAAAAACTCGTTTTTTTTTAATTGCTTGATTTTGGAGATACTCAATAAATCTTCTTGTTCCTTTTCAGGAAGATTTATTTGAGATAAAAGACTTTTTATTTCCGTGAGTTCAGCCACAATTTTCTTGTTTATAGATGTAACAAAATTAATAAATATTTCTATTGCTGTTTCGCTTTGCGTGTGGGATAGAATAAACGTCCTTTTGCGGTCCTGGGAGGCCCGCAAAAGTCACAGCGGATAGCCCGACCCGTCTGGGTTTTTTGATTGTCTGCCGCGACGAGGTGAAGTGCAGACGGTGGCACGTGCAAATCCTACTTTTCGTCCTGCTCGTCCATTTTCTTGATAAGCTCCTCCTCATCCCGGCTTAAATAACAAAGCCCCGACTTTCGCCGAGGCTTTGTGATCCCGCTGGGATTGTTGGCGTCCCACATTTCCCGCACTCAAAGGCCGCCAAGAGAAAGTTCGAACCCGGCCACCCCGACCGAGAAGCCTGCAAAGGCAGTCAAAACCCCTCTAATCGTATGATAAGAGGGGTTTTTCTTTTTTTCTTACCCCAATTTGTTCAAGTAAAATCAAAGAAAATGGGACCTATTCGGTTACCCATTTGCTTTTCCTAGGTTTGGGTCCCTGAAAAGGATTTAAAAATCTGAAAATCAGTTTACTGTATCTGTTTGTTTTGGCGCTTTTTGCAGCCTTCCGGTACCCGTGTCTCCCCATTTTCGGGACCCATTTTGTATCGGATGTGCGCAAACGGCACCAAAGCACGAGACATGAAACTTTAAAACAACGTTGATATGAAAATACAGAACTGCACATTCGGGGTAATATTTTACCTCAAGAGACAGAAAACAACGACACGGGGCAAGGCGCCCATCTGTGCAAGGGTAACGGTGAACGGAAAACGTACCGAAATATCGGTCAAGCGTTCCATCGCTGCCGGTCAGTGGGATGCTAAAAAGGGAATGGCCAAGGGCAGCCGTCAGGAGATTGCCGAACTCAACAGGTTCCTTGATCGCTTCAAGACAAAGATTATCGACACCTACCAGCAGATGGTACTTTCCGGCTGCACGATAGACGGCCCGGCGATCCGTGACCGGGTCATGGGGTCGGCCCAATCGGGGCCAACGCTCATCGGTTTGATCGACCACCACAACAAGGAGCAGGAAAGCAAGCTTGCCCACGGTACGATGAAGAACTACTATACCACACAAAGCTATATCAAACGCTTCCTGAAAGAAAAGTACCGCCGTACCGACATATCCCTGTCGGAGCTGAACTACACTTTTATTTCCGACTTTGAAAGCTACCTGCGTAACTACAAGCCGAAAGACCACCACAGGGCACTGAACAACAACGGTATCATGAAGCATATAGAACGCCTGCGCAAGATGGTCAACATGGCGGTTACTGCGGACTGGCTACCAAAGGACCCTTTTGCCAAGTTCCGCAAGCACTTTGACAAGGTGGAACGTGAAAGCCTGACAAAGGAGGAACTTACCAAACTTGAAAACAAACAGTTCAAGATCGAACGTTTACAGCAGGTGCTGGATATGTTCCTTTTTAGCTGTTACACAGGACTGGCGTACATCGACCTTTCCGAACTTACACCCGGTAATATTATTACGGGCATCGATGGCAATCTTTGGATATCCACAAGCCGGGCAAAGACGGACACCAGCGTCCGGGTGCCGATACTGCCAAAGGCAAAAGAATTGATGGAAAAATATAGGGACGATCCGAGGGCGGTCGCAAACGGTACGGTATTCCCGGTAATCTCCAACCAGCGCATGAACGGCTACCTGAAAGAGATAGCCGAAATATGCGGTGTCAACATAGACCTGACGTTCCATATTGCCCGCCATACATTTGCTACTACCGTGACATTGAGCAACGGCGTACCGATAGAGAGCGTATCGAAGATGCTCGGCCACACCAGCATCCGTACCACCCAGATTTATGCCAAAGTGGTCGAGAGCAAACTGAGCGAGGACATGGGCAGGTTGCAGGAGAGACTTGCGGAAACATTACAGATAAGCAGCTAAAAAGCGTATTTTTGTTAACCATAGGATAAGGGATATGCCTGAACAACAGAACATAGAATACAAACAGTCATGGCGTGACGAATACCTGAAATGGGTGTGCGGCTTTGCCAATGCGCAGGGAGGCCGGATTTATATCGGTATTGACGATAAGGGGAAACATTACCGGTGTGGATGATTATAAAAAACTTATGGACGACCTGCCCAACAAGATTGTCCAGCAGCTGGGGCTGGTGGTGGATATCGACCTGCATGAAAAAGAAAGCAGACATTATATAGAAGTCACGGTGCCGCAGAGCACTGTACCTATTTCCTATCATGGCATATACCATTACCGGAGCGGGAGCACCAAGCAGGAGCTAAAGGGAACAGCCCTGCACAATTGGCTGCTGAAGAAAAGCGGCAGGAGTTGGGAAGATATACCCGTCCCCGGTGCTACGGCCGATGATCTGGATATCGACACGATACAATCGTTTTTAAAAAAGGCCATCAGTAAAGACCGTATCCCGGCATCCGCCGCCGAAGAAGACATCATGTTGCTGATGAAACGTCTGAACCTGCTTACCAAGGACGGCGAACTGACCCATGCCGCAATATTGCTTTTCGGCAAACGGCCTTATGCCCTTTCCCCTACAACCAGTTTCAAGATCGGTCGGTTTGGCAAGAGTTCGAGCGACCTGCTGTTCCAGGATATCATAGAGACCAACCTGCTGACCATGATCGAAAAGATCATGGACAAACTGAAGGACCGCTATCTTATCCGGCCGATCTCCTACAAAGGCCTTGAGCGTATGGAGCCGTTGGAATATCCCGAACCCGCATTGCGCGAGGCCATATTGAACTCGATTATCCATAAAGACCATTCAAGCACCTGGATTTTTCTCCGTGTCTATGATGACCGCCTGCACCTCTGGAATCCGGGTATTTTACCGGAAGAGCTGACTGTTGAAGAACTAAAGCAGGAACATTCCTCTTATCCACGGAACAGGAATATTGCCGGTGTATTTTTCAAGGCCGGATATGTCGAAGCCTGGGGACGTGGCACCAATGATATTATCAAGGCTTGTAAAGAGGCGGGGCTACCCGAACCTCTTATCGAGGAAAATCAGGGTGGACTTAGCATCGTATTCCTGAAAGATATCTATACAGCGGAATATCTGCGTAAATTGGATATTAATGAAAGGCAGATCAAGGCTGTATTATACATTAAGGAATATGGAAAAGTCACCAATGCATCCTATCAAGAGATCAATAATACCGGCAAGACATTGGCCACCGAAGAGCTTAGCGATCTCGTAAATAAAGGGTTAATCCAACAATCGGGAACTAAAGGTAGGGGAAGCAGGTATGAGTTGGTGCGAAAGATTTAATTGGCCGCTAATTGGCCGTTATGACCACTAATTGGCCGCTAATTGGCCGGAAAGCGTTCATCGTTGCCTGTATATTCTTTTCTTTTCGCCCGCACAATCAGTATATTTGTCTGTTTACCAACAGATAAGCCACCATGAAAGAACTGTCCTATTTCAGTACCCGTCCACGTTTTGGCGAAGCGCATCCGTACGACATCGGCATGCCGTTCTTCTGGTGGAAAGGGCACTACGACATCCATTTCCTCAATACCCTTTACCGGATCGACGAGGACGAGTTTGCCGACTTCTATGCCTACCACCTCGATCATTTCAAAGAAGCGAACAGCAATGCAGATGAAAGCGAGTTTTTCGGCCATATGCGTGACATCGTCAAGGACGAACTCAAAAACCTCATTGTCGACGACAAGCGGAAGTCGAAAGACCTGCACCGCCGTACCGTGCAGCGCAAACTGCACCTGCGGGCATTCCTCGGTTACCTCGATACGGTGGACGACTGGAAAGCCGACAGGACAAAGGACGAGATCATTGCGGCAAAGGAGGCCGAAATCGTCCAGTTCAAAGAAATGGTAAACGAGCTCAAACAGCAGGTACGGGAACTGAAAAAGCGGGATACGGACGACTACATCAATATCCCCAAGGGCTACCTGCTGACCGTCGCCGACCTGCTCATCAAGATGCAGGAAAAGGAAACGCCCGAAAACAAAGAGCTTGTCTTTTCGATACATTCCAGCGTATGGGTCAAGATGCTGTGCCGCTACTTCCGCCACGACAACCGGCCGATCAGTCCCGAAACGTTGCGGCGCTATTTCCCTGCCGACCGTAACGACATGGGCAGCAAATATGCCGAAATCCCGAACAGATACCGACTGTTCGATATCGTCCCGGCAAAAAAGAGAAGCTACCCCACCCCTCATATTCCTATAAAACCGCACCGATTTTAACCAAGCGTTATCCGTTGGTCACGGGCGCGCCTCTTTATTCCTTTTTTTTGTACCAAAAGCAGACGGAAACGCACCGTTGTGTTTCCGTCTGCCGATAACAGAATTCTAACACCTAACAAAGGAGTAAACGATGAACGTAGAACTTATCACGAGTGGCGACCTTGACCAATTGAAGAAAGAGCTGATCGAAGAGATCAGGAAGAACAACCCCCATCCGAGGAAACACGGTGACGAGCCGAGGGCACGGCTGAAAAGCTATAAAGTGCGCAAACTTCTGGGCATCTCCGCCGGAACGTTGCAGAACCTGCGGGTAAACGGAACGCTGCCCTTTACCAAGATCGGCGGGCTGATGTATTACAAGTTTGAGGACATCCAGAAACTGATGGAGGGAAGGGAATGAAGACAAACCCAATAAGCAATTTAGCTGGACATATAGCCAATCATTGGGCAGGTTATCCAGTGGACTATTTGGCTATACATACCGTCCATCAATCGGCAAGCCAAATAGTAGGCAAGCCAACTGGCAAAGTAGCCTATCCGCCCGATGTTCCGGAGAGGGAAACCGTCCCCAAACCGGTATCTTCCGATGCCGTCATGACAAAGGTAGACCTTTGCCGTTTTGTAAGGAGCAAGTTTATTTTTTTGCAATGCAAAAAACCTTGCCGCCGGCCTTCGGGGATGGCGGCAGGGCCTCTGCTCCCGGTGGTCGCAACCGTCAAAACCTGGAGGGCACAGCGATGAAAGCACCGGCAAAAAAAGAAGAGAATGCCACCAAAAAGCGCACCCGTGGACGGCCGAAAAAGGCGGTCACCCGGAGCATCTCGCTGGTGGTACGGCTCACGCCCACCGAGCGGTTGCTGATTGCGGGCAAGGCGAGGGAAGCAGGCATCAGGATCAGTGACTGGTTCCGCCGTTCTGCAAGATCGGCTACCGTGGCACCGAGACTGTCCAGGGAGGATGCGTCCCACCTGCGTACCCTGTCGGGCATGGCTAACAACCTCAACCAGCTGACCAAGCTGGCACATACCCTCGGACTGGTATCGCTGCTTGCCGACCTGCGCACGTTACTTGGCATGGTGGAAAAACTGATGGAAAGGATAACCGGGTATGATCGCTAAGGTATTAACTGGCAAGAGCTTTGGGGGCTGTGTTCGCTACCTGCTGGAACGGGAGCAGGCAAAGGTCATCGATGCCGTAGGCGTACGTGACTACGATGTGAAGTCCATCATAGACGACCTGAACGCCCAGCGCAAATTGCGCCCCACGCTTGGCAATGCCGTAGGGCATACCGTACTGAGCTGGAGCAGCGAGGACAGCGGCAAACTGACGGTAGAAAAAATGGCGGAACATGCAAGGGAATACATGGCAAAGATGGGGATCAAAGATACCCAGTACCTTACCGTATTGCATACAGATAAATTGCATCCCCATGTCCATATCGTCTACAACCGTGTGGACAACATCGGCAAGACCATCAATAACTACAACCACTGGCAGAAGAGCCACAAAGTGTGCCGGGAGATGACCGAACGCTACAGCTACCATTTCGGCAAAGGCAAGGAACAGATGAACCGGCAGGCACTGCGCGGAAACGACAAACTCCGCTATGAAATATACGATGTCCTGAAAGCCACCCTGCAACAGGCCACCTCATGGAAGCAACTGAAAAAGCTGCTCCATGCAAAGGGCATAGCCATCCATTACAAATACCGTAGCGGCACGAACGAAATACAGGGAATTTCATTTGAAAAAGATGGTGTCAGATTCAAGGGTTCGGATATCGACCGCCAGTACAGCTATGGAAATATCAACAACCAACTGAACGGCAACCGTCAGCAGATGGCAGAAACCCCATCGGCCGGGCGCTCATTGGCAGATGAGATACGGGATATATTAAGGGAGCAGGATACCTCACAACACGCACAGCAACCAGACGAAGCATCACAGTTTACGGATCTGTTGGGCACCCTATTGGACGGGGTACAGATCTACAACGACCCCGATCCGGTGGGCGATGCCGAAAAGCACAGGCGCAAACGTAAAAAGCGGGAAGCGGAGCAATCTCGTGGAATGCGCAGATAAAAGACACAGTAACATGAAAATAGAAAAACAACAACTATGGAACATTTAGAGGAAATCAGCAAAACGGTGCAGGACATGGCAGAACTGCAACTGCAACAGGAAAAGCGGCTGGTCGAAGTGGAGAACCGCAAGGTACAGCTGCCGGATTACGGCCCGGTATTAAAAGCCATACTGAAACAGGTGGAAACCAACGGATCGCAGGCATCGGACAATACCGCTGTAAACGGTCTTTCCGAAAAGGTCGGACAGTTGAATGCAAAGATGCCGGACAGGTGGAGGATCATCCATCTGCATGATTTCTCGCCCGGGTCAACAGGGTTTATCATCGGAGGTTTCCTGCTTTTGCTGGCATTTGCTGCCGCTCTGGCCATAGCCATCAACCTCCGGCAACGGAACAGCGAACTATCCGCACATTCGGTCAGATACAGGCTGGTGCGCCAGTACTATCCCAATGCCGCAACGTGGACGGAACGGAAGTACGCCCGTGCCCCCGATTCGGCACGGATGGAGGTGGAGCGGCTGGAAGCCGAACAGGAGGCATTACGGCTTGCGGAAGATGCCGCAAGGAAGAAAGAGGCAGAGCTGCTGGAGGCGAGGGAAAGGGCCGAAGGCCTAAGACGGGGGCGCAAGCATAACCGGGGTACGGAATAACAATACTACAGATCGTTCATCTTCCTCGCCAGCTCCGATCTCGAATTGACGAGGACCTTTCCGAAGATGTTCTGTACGTGTTTCTTTACCGTCAATTCGGATATGAACAGCTTTTCGCCGATTTCCCTATAGCTCAACCGTTCACAGACCAGGTACACGATCTCGGTTTCCCTGCCGCTTAGCCCGAAATGCCTGCCGTTCCTTTCAATGGACTCCGGGTGGATCGGCACCAGTTCCAGATCGGCGATCAATTTCTGCTCGGCACGGCCAAGCCTTATCGAATGGCATAGCATCAGGACACTGACCGTGAGGAAGCCAAGATTGGCAAAAAGTGTCTCGGTGAGTTGTCCCCACCCGTTATAGACCACCATCGGCATGGCAGACCAGGGCACCATCGCGGCATAGGCTGCCAGTTCTTCGATGAACAGCCGTGTGTCGGGATTTTCCCGGTAGGCATGGCGGATGGACCCCGCCATGGAAACCAGCAGGACAAGGGAGTAAATAGTCGGGTCGATGAACCCGTAACGCCGGGTGAAGTCAATGTCCCCGTGGATGGAATAGGCGATGACGAAGAATACGAGGTATGGGAGCATCAGGAACAGGGGACCGCCGTAGATGGCATGGAACCGGAGCCTGTACAGCCGGAAGGCTTTATGGAAGTAGAGCGGATAATAGGAGGCTACGGAAAAACCGATGCCGTTTACGATGATGTGCTGGATATGGATGGGTATGGCATAACGTGAATCAGGGAACAATCCGTTTGCGGTGTTGAGCAGGAGCATGAGCACCAGCAGTCTGAGGTACCACAGCCTGGTTTTATCATGTGTCCTGCTCAGGTAGAGGGCGCCCTGTGCGCCGAGCAGGATGAGCTCGGTGATAATGGCCAACAGTGTGGCGGGGTGCATCTGTGTACAGGCTATGTTCATGTCTTTTTCCATTGGGCGATGGAAGGACATTCGCAGAATGGCCTGTTTGGGTAGGGGCTCGCTCCCCCCGTCTGTCAAAGTGGTACTGGTATACCAAACAAAACCGACAGGCAAGCCCATACCCAGGCAGGCCCGCACGTGTTCCGTTTTGTTTTTAAAAAATTACCAGTTTTCTTTGACCCGGAAGCGTGTGCACGCTAGTCTCTTCTATCGCTGTTTCCAGCGTTGTTGTTATTTGTTCATCGTATCATTTTACCATAGGCCGTTGAAAATTTAAAGGTCTTTCCCCTTATGTTCCCGGCGCAACAGCCGGAACGAGAAAAACAGAAAAATGCCGATCATGATGTATCCCGCTATGTAAATCATTCCATCCATATCGGCTCCATTTTATTTGCTTTCCCATATATACGGTTTGCGCATGCACTTGTAGCAGATGTAGCGCTTCAATGGCAAAAAGAAGAAAAATGTCTTCACCCACCATGCACGCGGTATCCGGTCATGCAACCAGACCGTCTTGCAGTGCGGGCAGCGGTGTAACGCTTGTTCCTGCATGATATGCTCCGCCACGGTTGTCATCGCCCTGCCAGTTGTCCACTCCGCGCTTCCGCTTCATCGGCGCAGGGAATGGCCATTGACCATCCCTCCGGTACGGTTTCCCCCATGTACTGCCGGGCGTCCGGGCTGCCTGCTTGTTTTTCAGCTTCCCGCATCGCAATCAGCGAACCGATGAAGCACACGGCCAGCAGCAGCGACCCCAACGGGCTGTGTACGAAACGTTCGAACCTGCCGATCCGGATAATCGGGTAGGCGTGGCCTACCGATGGGCCGATGCCTTTCAGTTCCCCGATCTTTCTGTCGAGGTAAACCGAATAGCATAGCATCGCCACATCCAGCAGGGCTATCGCAATCAAGAGTAACGTAATATCCATACCTGTTTCCTTTCGTTTTTCCATGAAAACCATCCCGTTAAACCGCCCTCACGCATTCCAGTTGTTCCAGCACCAACCGGTATTCCGGGGAGTCAGCTGTCGTTTTCTTGCGTGCCTGCCGCAGTGCGGGCGCCACGATGCCGACGCGGATGCTTCGGTGCAGGGCGTTGTATTCAGCAATGCAATCGGCCAGTTGGGCCAGCAGGATTTCGTAGCGGGCATACGCCGCTTCCAGCCGCTGGCGGCCTTCGGTTGCAGGGGTAGGGATGGCGCCGCTGCTGCTTCGGCTGCCATCCCCCTGTAATTCCTGCAAGTGGTTTAGGGCCGCCACCAATGCGTTATGCTGTCGCTTGCTGATGGCTTTCATAACGACTCTAATAATTTAATTCGAATATGCTGACTGTAGCGCTACGGAAAAGTTCCAATATGGTTCGATATTAGGATAAAAAGAAAATAGAGCTCCCTCAACGTCCGACAAGTACAATATATGTGCGCCTTTATTGATATCGATTGAATTGTATGTAACAAAAACTTCGACGCCTTCCACCATAACCGGGCTAAAATCCTCCTTCAATATCTGCGCTCTACCATCAAATCCAAAAGGGGAGTCCATATTGTCTGTAATATCTATGGTTTGATAGGTTTCGGGCAATTGATTGGTAATATTAAAAACGGTATCCCCTTTTTCATGATAAACAACCTTTCGACGCGCGGGAGGTCCGGACAATTGTTCAAGAACCTGATAAAACACTAAATGAAAAGGTTCGCCATTGGTCAACTCTGCTATCTCACTGTTGCTATTGACAATCCTAAATTTCAACTTCCCCTCCTCCTTCGGTTCGTTCAAATCTTCCTTGCGCATTAACGCAACAGGTATCTCTTCGTTGATTTTAAAAAGCACCAGCGTATCCCGATCGGGTTTGAGTTGAAAACTCCCTTCAAATTGCGTTTCATCATCGCCATTATACAGCGTAAAAGCGTTGTCGCCTTCGGTAACCGGTACTTTAATTGAACTTGAGGCGTACTTATGCCCGTCAATTTCTATCTTATAACCGTTTTCATAGTTTTCTATGAAGAGCGTAGTAAAGGGCGTGTAGCTGTTTTCCTCTTCCCACTTCTGGCAGGACTGCAATACGCCGCCCAGCATCCCTATGAGCAGCAGGTAACATATATTCTTTTTCATCTGTATATAATTTGTTTTTTAATGGTGATGAAGCTATCAGATTTATTCATTAGTGTATGTTTTCAATGGCATTCAAGATGGCTGAAGCCGTTTATTCATTCCCCTGTGTGGCTTGAATAAATCATGATGGTTTCATTTTTTATTTTTTTAATGGGGCCGCTTCAACATAAGCGATACGGCCCCGGTGTTTTTGTTTGTTCCCTTATTTAAAAATTATACGTCAGCGACAGGCTAAAACGGCTTCCCTCTTTCCGGCGGTACAGTATCGTGTCGTTATCTTCTTTGTTGTACCGTAAGTCTCCTTTTTGTAATTCCTCACTGATGCCTCCGCCTTCGATGTTGAATGCTTCCGTATTGGCATAAAAGATGCTCCAATCGTTCAGCAGGTTCGCCATATTGAATTTGACCTCCATGCGTTTTTTGAGTAGGCGGGCGTACAATTGCCCATCCAGCTGTCCCGGCACCTTTTCATATTCTACTTGCCAAGGGTCAGCCGCTGTCAGGTTGGTACGGTATCCGCGCTGGTTATAGCTTGCCGTCAATCCAAAGGATTCTCCCCAATAGCCCAAGCCCAGATTCAATAACCAGGGTGATTGTCCCAACAGTGGGCGGTCCTGGTTGCCCACTCTTTCCTGCCGGAATGCATATTCCCCATCGCCCTCTACGCCACCACCCCATGGTGTCATCACCTTCACGTTTGATTTTAATAAAGTTCCATTGCCATAGACAAAGATATCCTCCCACCAATCCTGCTCCCCCACAAAGCCCAGGTTTTTACGTACTTCCAGCTCCAGCCCCAGATTGGTTGCCGACTCCATATTGGTAAGTTTATAGTAATTACCCTGACGCAAAGAACCGTCCCTGATCAGCTCAATGGGCCTGTCCAGGTATTTATAATACCCTGTCAGGGAAACAATCTCCCCGGCTCCCGGATACAACTCAAAACGCAGATCCACATTGTCCACCACGGTAGACTCCACGCGGTCACCCGAGACATTGCCCTCCAGCTCAATATCATAGAACCCAAAGAACGAACTCTCCCGGAAATCCGGCCGGATGACCGTGCGTGAATAGGATGACCGTATATTGAACATGGAGGTGACCTCATAGGTGGCGTTGATGGACGGCAACCAGCGCCAGCCACTTTCCTTCACGCCCCGACGAAATGCAATAAAATCATCTACCTCTGTATACTGGCGATCCAAGATTTCCTCCTGGCTGTTGTTCAGGTCAAAGGATTCCCCGCGCACACCGTACACGAGGCGCAGTCTGTTCCATAACTTCTGGTCTGCCATCACATACACGGCGTGTGATTTCATATATCCGTCGAATACGCGGCCGTTAATATTTGTTGCCCAATAGTATGCCTCGTTGACACCGCTGCCGATATTCGCCGGATCCAGGATGACCTCATAGGGTTTTTCGATATTGCTTCCCCTTGCCGAAAACGGGATCATGCGGAATACCGACAGGTCCCGCCGTTTGTCAAAGCCCTGATAGCCCAATTTCACCAGGGTGCTGAGCGTTTCGCCTGTCCCCAGGGATTTGGCAAAGCTCGTTGCCCAGTGGAAATCATCCTCATTCACCTGCGTCCACATGCGCGAATCCTCCAATAGGTTATCACCACCGGATTGGGAAGGATTTCTAACATTGGGGGTCTGGAAATAATACTCGTCTCCGATCTGGGTGGTCAACCGGTATTTAAACTTGCGCTCATCCAGGATGCGCTGGCTAATTTTGTTGTAGGCGACCATGCCCGTCGCCTTGATATCCCAGGGCAGCTGGTATTCGCCGCTCAGCTGATGCTGCAGCAAGGACATGGCTTCGGGCAGCTGGTATTGCTCTTTACTGGGGCCTTGCGTCAGATCGGCATAATTCAAGCGGATGGTCTCGTTGTAATTGCTACTATAGGTACGCGCATACATGTTTTTTAGCGTAATCTTAAATCTGTCTCCCTGCAGCCCGAGGTTAGCCGCCAGCCCGCTGTTGCTGTTGAAGCGGTAGGACATCCCCGCGCCGTTCTGCCCCATTTTGGTGCTGTCGATAAAGTGAACTGCATTTCCGTGATTAGCGCCCCGCACATTGTTGAATTGCCATACCTGCTGCTCATTGCGCAGGCTTGCCGCTGCCGAGAAACCGAAACGCATGCCGCTATTCAGGTTGTATACCCGCCCGATAGACAGGCGGTAGTTTTGGTTGGGCGTTCCATTCGCGTGCTTCCTTATCAACGCGTCTGCCGAAAGCCTTTTAGACTGTGCCACGGCATCCAGGCTACTGTAGGGGATACCCTTTTTCGGAATCAGCTCGAAATCCCCCGTCTGATTGTTGCCCGGAGGCGGAACTTCAATATTGCTGGGGAACCGCCAGGACTGCATACCCTCCGGCAATTTCGCTGCTTGATCGAAGAAACCGAAATATTCCGCGTTTTTCCGCTCGCCCAGCTGGTAGAAATCCTTGCCGATGGCCTGGCTGTTGAAACCCGAACCGATCTGTATGCTCGTGAAGTTTGCATCCGGGATATCGATGGTATTCACCGACACCTGCCCACCGGAAAACTCGGAAGATACATCCGGCGTTGCGGTCTTGTTGACCACCACCGAGCTCACCATCTCGGCAGGGATGATGTCAAAAGAGAAATCCCGGCGGTTCATCGAGGTGCTCGGGATGCTTACCCCATCGAGCATCGCCTGGTTGTACCGGTCAGACATCCCCCGTACAATCACGTTACGGTTGTTGACGGTGGTCAAGCCCGTGATGCGTTTCAGCGCGGCGCCCATATCGTTGTCAGGCGTACGGGCGATCTGCTCGGCGGAGATGCCGTCGGTCACCGACGCTGCATTCTTTTGCTGTGCATACAAGCCGGCGACGCTCTCGCGCTTATAGCTGCCGGTAACCACCACCTGCCCCAGTTCGCTGGTCGCTGCGGCCAGTTCGACGCTCAGCCGGGTGAGTTCCCCTGGCCGGACAACCACCTCGGTAATCCGCTTGGTCTGGTAGCCCAGGTAGCTCACTTCCAACGTATAGGTGCCTGCGGGCAGGGGCAGCTGGTAGCTGCCGTCCACACCGCTCTGGGCGGCATTGCCGCTGCCCACCACCCTGATGGAAGCCCCCGCGAGTGTTTCGCCCCGGTCGTCTATGATTGTGCCGGAGATGCGGCCGGGGCGCTGGGACTGCGGGGTTGGTGCAAGCTTTTTGTTGTGGTCAACCGTTACGGCGATGGCCCGGCTGTTAACCATCCTGAATACCAGCGGGCTCTTGTGCGCTAATGCTACAAGTACGGTGCCCAGGGGTTGGTTGCGGTATTGCACATCGCGGAGCACGACGGAGTTGATCTGTTCGAGGTCATAGATGAAGTTGATATCGGTCTGTTCGCTGAAAGAGCCGATCAACTGATGTGCCTGCACACGCTGATGGCTGGCATTGACGGTTGCCTTGATGTCCTTTAGGCTTGCCTGTGTCTGGAACGGCATCATGAAAAAAAGGAGGATATGGCATAATGTGGTCATTATGGGTACTTGTTTAATATAATTCATTACTTTTTCCGTACTTTCGGAGATTAAATGGGTGAATAGTGTCGATACTTATTTACTCGTTTTTCAATCCGTTGCCCCGACCTAGTCGGTACAACATCGGGAAGTATCACCGGCCAGGGTGGTGCTTCCTTCTTTTCTACCGGGTAGCTATTTCTTCATAATGCTATAAGTTTCGTGATCGATCATGTTTATTTTCAGGGGATGGATATGCGCCAGTGATTGCAGTATTTCATCCGCCGTCATGCCATCGAATGAGCCGCTGACGCGGTAGGCCGACAATCGGTCATCGTCCAGCCTGATGGAAATGTTTTTTAAGTAGGCCACACGGTACAGCACACTTTTAAGACTTGCCTGTGCGAACGAAAGACTTTCCGCATCGGCAGGATTTGCCGCGATATCAAAATCGGAAAGCTGCCCCGTGGCATGCTGCGCATCCCATTCATAGCCCTGTCCGGGGGTTAATGCCAGCTCGTCAGCGGTTGCAGTATTGGTTATCTTTACCTTTCCGGTATAGAGGTTTACCTTTTCAAAACCTTGTTGTGCGTAGTTTTCTACGGTAAAGGAGGTTCCCAACACCGTAGTTTCCAGGTTGCCGGCACGCACCCTGAACGGCCGGGAAGCGTTTTCGGTTACCTCGAAAAATGCTTTTCCTTTCTCCACGAATACGTCCCGTAAAGTGTCGCTGAACCGTTCGGGATATGAAAATACCGTACCGGGGGCAAGGGAAACGGATGTTCCGTCAGTAAGGGTGATCTGCACTTTTTTGTTCCGTTCTACCTGTATGGTTTTATAGGTGATCTGCGGAACGGACATCTTTTTATATTGCCATAGCTGATAGCCTCCCATAAGTAGCAGCACTGCGGCCACCGCAGCCACACTCCGCCATATCTGCCGGGTTTTCGTTCTTCGGGGTGTTACAGGCTTTCCGGTATAGGGATACTGTTCCGCTACCCGGTCAAAATCAGGGAAATTCTCGTCAAACTTACCTTCGGCAGCCTGCTGTATATAGTTTTCCAGTTCCTCGCCGGAAAGTTCCCCGGCAAGGAAACGGCGGTGCAGTTCGTTCGCTTCGTTTTGCTCCATCGCGTTGTTTTTCTGTGCTTATCGTGTTTAATATGCACGGGAAGAGCAAAACGGGTAGTGGTTTAGCTAAATTTTTCTAAACTTTATGCAAGTAACTGTTTACCAGAGCGATTAATTCCGAAAAAATCGGCCTTTGGGTTGACTGATGGCGGGGATGTCAGAAAAGTTACCCCCAGAAGAGGGCGAACAGTACCAAAATCCGGCAAAGGTCGTCCATGGCCAACCGTTGTGCCTTGACAAAGCGGTCTGCTTTTTTGAGGTGGTATTTTACATTGTCTATCGAAATGGATAGCCTTTGTGCAGTCTCTTCGTAGCTTTTGTCTTCTATCCTGACCATCTGGAAAACTTCTTGCCTTTTGGACGGCAGGCATGAAACGGTTGATTTTACACGGTCGAGATCAATGGAAGCCTGTATTTTCCGTTCTGTATTTTCGTTGGACTGCGCATCCAGGTATCGCAGACGGAACGCTTCCCTCAGCTTTCTGTCGGATTTGATCTTTCTGAACCATCCCAACACGGCGGTACGGGCAATGGCCATCAAGTAGTTTTTTATGCCCTGCTCTGCATCCAGCCTGTGCCGGGCATCATACAGTTTGAGAAAAATATCGTGGGTGAGTTCTTCTGCCGTTTCACGGCAACGGGTGGTGCGGTAACAATAGGCAAGCACCTGCACGCGGTAGCGTTCATAGACCGCAGCAAAGGCAGCTTGTTCTCCTGCTATAAAATTCGCCGTGGTGTCTTCCATGGAAAATCACTAAGTGTTGACACGGCAAAGTTATGTGTAGCTGCATTAACAGGGTGTTAAATATCGGTGAAGAAAATTTTAACGGATTAATATGGCTATTGCCCCACGCGCATTTGCGGCCTGCGAAGCCCTGCCCATGCACAAATCCCCTTTCACGGCTCTCGCTTTGGGCATTTACGGAATGAATCCGTGGACTAAATTCCACCTGTACAACTATCGGAGGATAGCGGTCAAACAAAATGAAAAAGGATTACCACCATAACGGTTATTTTTGTACCTTTATGGCAACAGACGTACATTGACTGATTGAAACAGGTGCTGCCAAAAGACCAAACGACTGGAAAGCAGGTTATATAAAATGGGACCTATTCGGTTACCCTTTTTGGTAGATTACTTGGTAATAAGCATAAAATCAACGATTTAGGGGAGTGGTAGAAAATCCGGCCACCCCTTCTGTTCTCATCCCATCGGAAACAAAAAAAGCCCAATCTTTCGACTGAGCTTTTTTTTGTGATCCCGCTGGGATTCGAACCCAGGACCCATACATTAAAAGTGTATTGCTCTACCAGCTGAGCTACAGGATCGTTGCTTTTATATCCGTTAAAGGAACGCCTTTCCCGTTTTGGAAAGTGGTGCAAAGATAGAATTATCGACAGTATCGTCCAAAATAATTTTCAGATAATTTTGTGTCTGTGATTAACCTTCTTGGTTTCAGTGAAAAGCATTACCGGTTGTGGTTATGTAATCAGTCAAGTGCTCTTTCATACACGGTTTCGCCGGCGATGACGGTCTGCAATACGGCAACATCACGCAACTCGTCTGCCGGAATGCGCATGATGTCTTTTCCCAACCGGACGAAATCAGCTTTTTTCCCTATTTCAATGCTTCCTCTCGAATCCTCTTCAAACGCTGCATATGCTGCCCATATAGTCATGCCACGCAGTGCATCGGCGCGGGCTATCGCATCTTCTGGCTGAAAGCCTCCTTCAGGGTAGCCATCTTTGTCTGCGCGGGTTACGGCGGCGTGAAAGCCCCATAGCGGATTGATGCCTTCAACCGGAAAGTCACTGCCAATAGCCAGCAGCCCGGTCTCATTAAGCAGCCGCTTATAGGCGTAAGCGCCTTTGATGCGTTCGGAGCCGATACGATCGCCTGCCCAGTACATATCGGATGTAGCGTGGGTGGGCTGAACAGATGGAATAACGGAATACTTCCCGAACTTTTCGAAGTCTTCTGGCGCAACGATCTGAGCGTGCTCGATGCGCCAGCGACGGTTGTTTTCGCCGTTGAGATGTTTGCCATAGAGGTCCAGAATAAGGCGGTTGGTGGAGTCGCCGATGGCATGGGTCGCCACTTGGAATTCGCTGGCCGCGATGCGGGCGATCGCCGAGTCGATGGTCTGCAAATTGAACAGCAGAAAACCGGAAGTCTCCGCATCAGTGTATGGCTCCAGCAGGCATGCCCCGCGGGAACCGAGTGCACCATCGGCCAGTATTTTGAATGTATGGGCAGTGAGTCGCTCGCTCACATAAGGCCCGGTGGTGAGGTAGTGGTCAAGGTTTTCTTCAGACACATTGATCATCGCATGATCGCGTATACGCAGCACCCCTGTTTTGTATAGGCTGTCCAGCAGTTCAATCGTCGTACGGTCAAGGCCTGCATCGCTCACTGTGGTTAGGCCAACAGAGACGCAGGCGGCTTCAGCTTCCTGCAGCATCCGGACGAGATCCGGTACGGTTGGGTTGGGAATGACGGAAGACACGAGTCCCATGGCATTGTCGACCAATATGCCGGTGACACGATCGTTCTTTACTTCTACCATCCCGCCGTCAACTGTGACGGGGCCGGAGATGTTTGCCGATTCCAGCGCTTTGCTGTTGGCAATTGCTGCATGGCCATCCACCCGAACCAGGTAGACGGGGATGTCCGGAAATGCTTCATCGAGCGGGCTTCGATCTGGAAAGGCCTTGGTCTCCCAAAGGTTCTGATCCCATCCGCGGCCGCGCAGCCAGGAGGCATCGGGATGGCTTTCCCTGAATGTTTTGAGACGGTCTATAATTTCTTCAAATGATTTGGCCCCGGTCAGGTCAGCTTGACCGAATGTCAGTGCAAAACCGAGAAAGTGGGCATGCGCATCGTATAATCCAGGATACACCGGCAATCCCCGAGCATCAATGGTTTCCTTCGCTTGATATACCGAAAGGACCTCTTCATTGGTGCCAACAGCAATGAATTCGCCGTCACGTATGGCAAAGGCTTCGGCCGTCGAGAAGGCCGAATCGACCGTATAGACAACGGCATTGTGTACAATGAGGTCGGCTTGCTTGGTGCCATTGCACGAAAAAGACAATGCGGAAATGGCGATCAGCAGGGGAGCTAATGAGTTCTTTGTCATATGATATAAGGTTAGTCGTTATCTGCAATAGCATGAATTATGCGGTCGGCGCCGTGCATGTCCTGGTGAAGGGTTATCTGCCGAAAACCCTTTTTTACCAGTAAGTCGTATACATCCTGTCCGTATCTGCGGTTGATCTCAAAATAGAGATCGCCAGGAGGATGTGAATGCGTTGACGCGAATGCGGCGATATGCTCATAAAACAGCAGCGGAGCGCTTCCGTTTACAAAAAGCGCCAAGTGGGGCTCGTGGGCAAGCACATTCTGGTGCATTTCACGTCGTTCAACATCAGTGATGTAGGGTGGATTGCTTACCACGATGTCGAAGAGCTGATCTGACGGGAATACCGAGTCCCACTCCAGTATGTCGGCATGGATAAATGAGATTTCAGCCGACTGGATTTGAGCGTTTTGCCTGGCGACCTGCAACGCTTCCTCGGAAATATCCAACGCGTAGACAGTCGCATGGGGTAGCCGTTTTTTCAGTGAGATGGCTATGCAGCCGCTTCCGGTCCCGATGTCGATGATGCGAAGGGGCTTGTTTGTCGCTTTCCGGTGTTTGTTGATGACGAGATGTACCAATTCTTCGGTCTCCGGCCTGGGAATCAATACCGACTCATCGACAAGGAGCTTCATGCCCATGAACCAAGCGTATCCCAATAGGTATTGAACCGGCTTTGCCTGCTTGAGGAGCGCCAATGCGTGTGTAAGCCAGTCGGCGTCGGTTTCATTCAGCGGAGCTTGTTTTCTTAGCAAATAGTCCTGCTTGGACCATCCTAAGCGGTCTTCAAGCAATAGAAAACAGAGCAGCCGGGCTTCGTTGGCATCATATAGTGGGGCCAACTCATTTACAAACTGTTCTTCGGTAGCCGCTACGGTTCGCATCAGCACAAACATACAGCATACTTTCGGTTTACCAAAACGTTAGCAGTCGCGGCGCGGGGCTTCATGATAAAATAGCAATTTTGAGTAAGTTTGCACCATGCAGGAACATGAGCGTTATATCAGGCGTTGTTTGGAATTGGCTCAACTGGGAATTGGGGCGGTAAGTCCCAATCCGATGGTTGGTGCGCTGTTAGTGCACCAGGGGCGGATCATCGCCGAAAATTACCACCGTAAGTTTGGCGGGCCGCATGCTGAAGTGCTGGTAATTGAAGAGGTATTGGAGAAATTTGGCGACGGCGCGATGGCCGTGTTCAGCGAGAGCACGATGTATGTGAGTCTGGAGCCCTGCGCACATTATGGCAAGACCCCTCCGTGTGCCAAATTATTGGCTGAATACCGGATCCGGCGCGTGGTCATTGCGTGCCGCGATCCGTTTGACCAGGTAAATGGTCGGGGTATTCAGCTTTTGAAAGATGCCGGAATCGAAGTGATTGAAGGCGTGTTGTCTCAAAAGGCGCTTTGGTTGAACCGGCGGTTCGCCACGCGGGTGCAATACCAACGCCCTTATATTATTCTGAAATGGGCGCAAACTGCAGATGGCTTCATGGCGCCGGCAGATGGTACGCAACAATGGATAACGGGAGAAATGGCAAAGCAGCTCGTTCATCGTTGGCGCAGTGAAGAGGATGCCGTATTGGTAGGAGCAAGGACAGCACTCGCTGACAATCCTCGGCTGACAGTGAGGGAATGGCGGGGAAAGAACCCTTTAAGGATACTTATCGATAAGGACCTAGCTGTGACTACGGAAGCCAACATTTACGATAATGATGCAGACACCATTGTCTTCAATGCAGCAAAGTCGGACTGGGTCGGTGGTGTCAAGTACATCGCCGTAGAGGACATGGACTGGTATTTGCCGCAGAAAATTGCGTACCAGCTGTATTTGATGGATATACAGTCGCTTATTGTAGAAGGCGGGCGCAAGACGCTCGATTTGTTTCTTAATGCAGGGCTGTGGGATGAAGCGCGTGTATTTACATCTTCCGATGCATGGGGTACGGGCATTGAGGCACCGGTAATGCATGTGGCATCGGCAAGTAATCAGGCGGTAGGTCCGGACCGGTTGACGGTCTATCATCGGAACAATAATAGCGACGGTTGATGGATTTTTACTTAGCAGCACTTATCCAGGCTATGTGCTTCGGTCCATTGGTCATCGGGTTATTCCTGTCGATGAAGATCTTCAATATTCCTGACATCACAACGGACGGAAGCTATACGCTGGGCGCAGTTATCACGGCGGTGGGCATGGCGAATGGCTATTCGCCGCTTGGGGTCTTGTTGCTGGCTATGTTCGGCGGCGCGATAGCGGGCAGTTTCACTGCATTAATTCACACCCGGTTGCGCATTCATGCGCTATTGGCCGGTATACTGGTGATGACTGCGCTCTACTCAGTCAATCTGGTGCTGTTGGGTCGCGCAAATATGCCGTTGCTCGGCTATCGCGACGTGTTTACGGCATTCGGCTTATTTTCACGCGCGGACGACAATATGTTGGCGGTGCTGTCAGCTTTTTTGGTTATCCTGTTTTTTATTATGAGCTATTTGCTGCGTAGCGATTTCGGTATCGCTATGCGAGCCACCGGTGACAGTGAACCCATGATCAGGGCGCAGGGCGTAAATACGGCCCGAATGAAGGTGTTTGGCTTGGCGATTTCCAATGCACTGGTTGCTTGGAGCGGATCGCTGATGGCACAGTTCCAAGGGTTTGCGGATATCAACATGGGCATAGGTATTGTCATCAGCGGTTTAGGTGCCGTGATTATCGGCGATACGGCGATCAATTTTTTGAAGATACGAGCTATACCGGCAACACTGGGCTGTGTGCTTTTAGGTATGGTAATCTTCCAAAGTATACTGGCTACGGCGCTCAGTGCAGGCATCGACGCCAATTTATTGAAATTGACTACCGCTCTGTTGGTGCTTGTCATTGTGGCGTTGCCCCGAGTGGGCGAATTCTTGCAGTTTGGAAGACGATAACAGCGATAAACAGTGTTAGATATTCAACATGTAATCAAGGTTTTCAATTCGGGAAAAGCTACCGAGGTAGTTGCTATTGCTGATATGACGCTTCGGCTCGATGCCGGAAGCTTTACCGTTGTCGTAGGGGCTAATGGGTCTGGCAAAAGTACACTCCTCAATCTTATTGCAGGAAGCATGTATGCTGATAAAGGTAAGTTGCTGCTGCACGGGCGGGAGATCCAGCGGCTGCCCGATTATAGGCGCGCCCAATGGATTGCCCGTGTGTTCCAAAACCCGCTGATGGGCACCGCCGCTTCGCTGAGCATATTGGATAACTTTCGGATGGCAGCCCTTCGGAGATCGCCTAAGTGGATGAAGATCGGTGTCCATAAGCGTTTCCGGGAGTCGGTTTATGACAAGATAGCGGCCTTAGGAATGGGGCTCGAGCATAAGCTTGCCCAACCCATGGGGATACTGAGTGGCGGACAGCGGCAGGCACTAACCTTGCTGATGACCGTGATGGCAGGGGTGGACGTGCTGTTGCTCGATGAGCCATCCGCGGCGTTAGACCCGCGGTCTGCCCGGGAGGTTATGGAGATCGCCGACCGGCTTGTCCGCGAACATGGGCTCACGGCGCTGCTCGTGACGCATAACATCAGCGAGGCACTGAGGTACGGATCGAGACTCATTCAAATGGAGGGCGGGAAAGTGATCCGTGATTATGACCAAAACACTAAAAAATCACTCACCCATGCCGAAGTGGTGTCTTGGTTTGATTATTACTAAGATAGCTGTATATTTGATGTGCATTATTGCCTAAAACCATGGTCACCTTATCAGAAGATATCTTGCACTTCATCTGGAAGTACCGCCTATACCACCACCAGCACTTATGTACCGTATCGGGTAAATCGCTTACTGTCTTGGAGACGGGTGTGCACAATCGCAATGCGGGGGCAGACTTTCTGTCTGCGCGCATGCGCATCGGCGACATGGAGTGGTCTGGCAATGTGGAAATCCATGTCCATGCTTCGGACTGGTACGCGCATAAGCACCAACGAGATAACGCATACAATAATGTGGTGTTGCATGTGGTGTACGAAAATGACAGGTCCGTAAACCGTGCGGATGGAACGGTTCTGGAGTGTCTTGAGTTGAAGCCGCTAATCCCGACACCTATACTTCACAAATACCGGGAGCTGATGAGTGGCATGTACTGGATTCCCTGCGAAAAGCTCATTAGCACCGTTTCTTCACTACATTTGACGCAATGGCTTACGCGATTACTGGTGGAGCGCTTTGAGCGCAAGGTTGCCGCGTTTTATGAAGTGCTCAACCAACAGCAGGGAAATTGGGAAGAGACCTGTTATATATGGATAGCGCGGTATTTCGGAAGCAATGTAAATGCACAGGCGTTCGATCAGCTCGCCAGGAGCCTGCCCTCGCGCATACTCGCCAAACATAAGGACCGTCCGCTGGCTATCGAAGCCCTTTTTTTCGGCCAGGCCGGTTTTTTGGAAAACACCGCTTTTGAAGAAGAATACCCCCGTAGATTGCAGGAGGAATACCACTACCTTCGAAAACTACATTCGCTCATGCCCATGGATGCGTCGGTATGGAAATTCATGCGCGTACGTCCGGGAAACTTTCCCTCGATACGCATTGCGCAATTTGCCGCGCTCTGTGCGCGGGCGGAGCATTTGTTTTCGGCAATCGTGCAGACGGAGTGCACGGATGAGCTCAAGGCCTTATTTGAAGCCTTGCCTGTGAATCCCTATTGGCTGAGGCACTACCGTTTTGATGCGGCGTCTCCTTTACATAGCTGCCAATTAGGTGTACAATTTATTGATATGTTGTTGATCAATGTGATTGCTGGTATTTTATTTGCTTATGGTAAATATATTGGTAAAGAAATGTATATTTACCGAGCTGTTAGGTTGTTGGAAAACCTGAAAGCAGAAAGTAATGCGATTATAAAGCGTTTTTCAAAGTTGGGCGTCGGTGTGAAACAAGCTTCTGAATCTCAGGCTTTGTTGCAGATGAAGGCTTATTATTGTGATAAGAAGAAATGCTTGGATTGTGGAGTAGGGGTGCAGTTGATTAAACATAACGAAAGATGGTAAAGCGAGTACTCTTGTTTTTCGAACGACGCTCTTTTGGCGTATGTACCTATATTGGGGAGCGCCTTGGGATATCAATCTCTAAGCTACGTTTGTTTTTTATCTACACTTCCTTCCTCGCCGTTGGATTTCCCATTATTTTTTACTTTTTAGCCGGAATAGTGCTGGACTTTCGGAATTACATAAAGCGCATGCGTCATCAGCTTTGGGACTTTTGACAGTCATTCAATTTTCAGAATGTTGGCGATTTCCATGTGCCCTTTTTCTGCGGCTAGGTCAGACGCCGTTTTGCCCATATCATTCTTGATTTCGAGAAGCGCGCCGTTCTCCAATAACAGGATGATCAAGTCGATATTCCCGTTTTGCGAAGCGAGATGGAGCGGGCTGGTACGGGATGACTGCAATACATTTACCTCTGCACCTGCCTCGATCAGCATTTTAGCAATACTGTCAAACCCCGAACCGATGGCAGCATGAAGCGGGTATACATTATATCCGTTTTGTGACTGTATATTAGGGTCGGCTCCATTAGCCAATAGTAGGCGGACAATATCTTCGTTGCCAAAATGGGTGGCGACTCCCAGCGGGGTAAAGCCGTGTTCAGAAACAGCATCTATCAAATCAGCACGGTTCAGTACCTGCTCTACGAGGCCGGCCGCAGCCGCTTCGTGAATCGTCAATTCATCGATGTGTTTCAGGAGTACTTTTACGATCTGGGGCTTGTTATAATAGCAAGCCAACAGCAACGGGGATATGTCGTGACTGGTTTTCTGTTTACTAAGACCGGGATTTCCATTCAGCAGATTTTCTATGGCAACGCTGTTACCCATTTCAATGTATTCTTCCAATAGACTAAGACTCATATAGCTGTTATGTACCAACAATCAAAATACAAGGACGAATTAACTAAAAAAATATCAAACATGCACACTGTCGTGCATAAAACGAATTCGGTAAAGCGTTTTCTCGTTGGGAGGGAAAACGCCACGCAACAGGCGAAAGCTGGAGAAAGCAGCGGTTTTGTGTAATGAGAAAGGAACATGGTTCGATTTCTTGTAGTATTACATCTACAAAAACGTTTTTTAACACGATAAATGTTTTGTATCATCATTCTTAGGTGTACTTTTGTAATGCCCTCCCAAAGGGCATGTTTTTCATAGGTAGATGTAGGGTCGAATATTCAATTATTCGGCCCTTTTTTGTGTCTTGATTCCTCGCACTAGACAAAATGTTAAAAAATGCAAAAATGATTTTTGATTTTTCGTTGAATTTCTATTTTTGCGGGCGTACTGTTTATCATTCTAAATTAATTATAGTTTTTTATGCTAACATGTGCCAATACTTCGCCTAAAGGTATCATTTTATTATTGTGGTTTTTCGGACTAGTTCCGAATTCCCTGGGTTATCGGACGGTCGTAGCACAAGGTGTTACGCTGTATACCCCGTACACAAAAATTTCTGTGCCCCCCGGAGAGTCAATAGACTATTCCATTGATGTAATCAACAACGGCGGCGGATTAAGAAATGCCGAGATAGCCGTCGTAGGCCTGCCCGAAGGTTGGTCTTATGAGCTTAAATCTGGTGGTTGGACTGTTGAGCAGATAGCTGTGCTGCCGAAAGAGAAGAAGAATTTGTCCCTCAAGGTGCAAGTGCCCTACAAAGTGGACAAGGGTACCTACCGTTTTCAAGTTGCGGCGAAGGGAATTGCTCAACTGCCCCTGACCGTAGTGGTGTCTGAGCAGGGTACCTTCAAGTCGGAATTCAACACGGATCAAGCCAATATGGAAGGCGCGGCCAATTCGACGTTCACTTTTAATTCGACGCTCAGGAATCCGACCAATGAAGAACAGGTATACGGGTTGCGTGCTCAGGTCCCACAGGGTTGGAATGCGCTTTTCCGTGCCAACGGAAAGCAAGTGTCTTCGATAAATATTGGTCCCAACCAGACCCAGAACGTTACCATTGAGCTGGATCCGCCAGATCACTTGGGTACCGGCAAGTACAAGATACCCGTGGTAGCTTCCACCAGCGGGATGTCATCTAGCTTAGAGTTGGAAGTGGTGATCACAGGTTCTTACAACCTGGAGCTCACGACGCCTTCGGGACGATTGAACACCACCATCACCGCTGGTGGTGACGAAAAAATAGAAGTTGTCGTAAAAAATGTAGGGTCGGCACCGCTGAAAAATGTGGAGATGAGATCGTCGGCTCCTGTGGACTGGACAGTAGAATTTGAGCCAAGCAAAATTGATGTTATCGCTCCGGGCCAAAACGCACAAGTCTTCGCTACGATAAAAGCCAGCAGAAAGGCAATAGCCGGCGATTATGTAACGAATTTTGAAGCCAGAACCGCAGAGAAAACGGCGACCGCGTCCTTCCGCGTTTCCGTGCGGACGCCATTGTTGTGGGGGTGGCTGGGTATCTTAATTATTCTCGGCGCGTTGGGCGGCGTTTATTATTTATTTCGCAAATACGGAAGGAGGTAGTCCGTGGAGCAGCCCGTTATTGAGCTTAGAAAGCTTACCAAGAAATACGGCGACTTTTTTGCAGTGGACCATTTAGACCTTTCCATTTCGAAGGGCGAGATATTTGGTCTCCTTGGCCCGAACGGCGCCGGGAAATCCACAACGATTCTGATGATGCTCGGACTAACCGAACCTACGTCGGGTCAAGTTCGCGTGTGCGGGATCGATTCCACGGTGAATCCAATTGACGTTAAGCGGCGTGTCGGCTACTTGCCTGACGATGTGGGTTTCTACGATCAGTTGACCGGACGCGAGAACTTGCTGTACACCGCACGGCTCAATCGGTTGCCCAGGCAGGAAGCTGAACAACGGGTCGACAGATTGCTCGCACGGGTGGGTTTGTACGACGATGCCGGTAAAAAAGCAGGAAAGTACTCCCGCGGGATGCGCCAACGTTTGGGACTTGCTGACGTGTTGGTTAAGAATCCTGAAGTGATTATTCTTGATGAGCCGACGCTTGGCATCGACCCGATTGGGGTACGTGAATTCCTTGAACTAATCGTTTCGCTTAGTCGGGAGGAGGAAATTACTGTTCTTCTTTCTTCACATCACCTGCATCAAGTGCAGCAGGTATGCGACCGGGTGGGTATCTTTGTTGCCGGAAAACTCCTAGCCCAAGGAAACGTTGCGGCACTCTCCAAAGCATTATTCTCCGACAAAGAACCATATGTTATTGAAGCAAAGATTGCCAACATGTCATCTGATGCGACGGACAGCGTTGTAGAAGCGTTGAAACTGCAACTGCTCGGATTAGATGGAGTAGGTTCGGTGCAATTTGATACGGATCGATTTTATATTGGTGGCACCCAGAATGTATCGGTAGATGTGGCCCATGCGATTGTTAATTCTGGGTTGGGGCTTGCATCGCTAAGCATGAAAGAATACGGACTTGACGATATCTACGTAAAATATTTCGAGGGAGGCGAATTGTATGAAAAAACCGCATAACGCTATCCATCAATCAAAATATCAGCCATGGGCTACGAGGTTGGCAGACGCTATCGGGCGCTACCGGGCGGCCGCGATGGAAAAAAGCCGGCAAGCGGTGATTCATCCGTTTTGGGTGATTGTTCAAAAGGAGGTGGCTGACCATGTGCGCGGATGGCGGTTCAATATATTGCTGTTTTTAATCCTGCTGACATGTTTCGGCTCACTCTATACGTCGATCACCAGCTTGATTGAAGAAACGGCAAAAACCAAAAGCGCGGATGATCCGTTCTTTTTTTTGAAACTGTTTACCCTGTCTGACGGATCGTTGCCCCCTTTCCATGTATTCATCGGTTTTCTTGGCCCATTGCTGGGTATAGGCCTCGGATTTGACGCGATCAATTCTGAGCAGAATGCCGGCACCTTGAGTCGGGTTATGGCACAGCCTATCCATCGTGACTACCTGATTAATGCGAAATTTATGGCGGCACTGATTGTTATCGGCGTCCTCTTCTTTGCATTGGGTTTCTTGGTGATGGGGTTCGGTATGTTTATTATCGGCATACCGCCTACGGCCGAGGAATTTCTTAGAATCGTGTTTTTCGTTTTGTTGAGCGTGCTTTACGTGGCGTTTTGGCTGAATTTATCTGTGTTTTTATCCATCCGGTTTAGGCAAGCCGCTACTTCGGCATTGACGGCGATTGCTGTTTGGTTGTTTTTTACGGTGTTTTATCAGATCATCGTGAACCTGATTGCCCGGGCGATGCTGCCACCTGAAACGGCCTCGCCCCAGCAGCTTATCGGCTATCAACAGTTTGTTCTCAACTTGATGCGTGTCGTGCCAAGCCAACTATATACGGATGCGACAACCACCTTGCTTATGCCTTCCGTTCGGAGCCTGGGGCCATTGACAATGGAACAGGCCTATGGAGCAATACCAAGCCCGTTGCCACTGGGGCAAAGCCTGCTGATTGTTTGGCCGCAGCTTACCGGATTGATAGCGGCAACAGTAGTCTGCTTTGCGTTGTCGTACGTGTCGTTTATGCGAAAGGAAATTCGGTCAAGGTAGCGGTTTACGGCCACTTTTTTTTAGCTTTGGCATTTATATCTGGAATTATGCCGAGAAAAATTGTAGTGGCCATTACAGGCGCAAGCGGAGCTGTTTACGCCAAATTATTGCTTGACAAATTAGTTGCTATGCGATCGCAGTTGGATGCCGTGGGAGTGGTGATGTCTGATAACGCGAGAGCGGTGTGGAAATTTGAGCTGCAGAATGAAGACTATACCCAATACCCTTTTCAGTTTTATAAAAAAGATGATTTTTATGCGCCGTTTGCGTCCGGATCTGCAAAGTTTGATAGCATGATTGTGTGTCCCTGTTCCATGGGGACGTTGGCTCGGATCGCAAGCGGCATGTCATCTGATTTGACTACCAGAGCCGCTGACGTGATGTTGAAGGAAAGGCGGAAACTCATCCTAGTGTCAAGAGAAACGCCACTGAGTCTTGTACATCTGCGCAACATGACGACTGTCACCGAAGCCGGAGGCATCATTTGCCCGGCGAGTCCATCGTTTTATAGTAGTCCGCAAGATTTTACGGAATTAGCCGCTACCGTGATAGATCGCGTACTAGCGTTGGCCGGATTGCAAACGGATGGCTACGAATGGGGAGAAGGGCGATAAAATCAAAATAAAATAGTTTCCGTTACTTTTGATTTTGTACTTTTGTACGTTAATGAATGTGCATATCGCCATAATTCCCATAACAATCAGCTTTCCGGTTTTATTAGTACCTGTTTCTCGTTTATTTATACATGAATAACGCACTCATCAAATCTGCTAGGATTGCCTTTGCCGACACACCTTTCCACGGTAAAGAAATGGATGTATTGGTCGAAAAGGGAGTGATCGTTAAGATTGCAACCGAAATCACTGTTGACAATGAAAAGGTAAGCATTTTCGATGCGAAAGGGCAGTACCTCGCGCCCGGCTTTTTTGATATGAATGTCAATTTCGGCGAACCGGGGCTGGAAACAAAGGAGGACATCGATTCGGGATGCGCAGCCGCAGTGGCCGGCGGATTTACCGGCGTAGCCGTTCACCCCAATACGCACCCGCCCGTACATAGCCGATCAGAGGTGGCACTGATCGTTAATCGGGCGAAGCGTTTGCCGATTGATGTTTATCCCGTGGGCACCATCAGCAAGAAACGTGAAGGAAAAGAACTGGCCGAGCTATATGATATGAAACTCGCGGGTGCAGTAGCTTTCAGCGACGGGAACAGGCCTGTTCAGCAGGCTGGTTTAATGAGTAGGGCGCTGCTTTATTGCAAAGGGTTCGCTGGGACTGTTCTGTCCTATCCGGAGGATGTATCTGTTGCTGCGGGCGCCAAGATGAACGAGGGTGTCATGAGCACATACCTCGGAATGAAGGGCAATCCCAATCTCGCTGAAGTGCTTATGATCGCCCGCGACCTTTACCTTGCCGAGTACAACGCCGCGCCGATACACTTCACCACGATCAGTACAGCAGAAAGCGTAGCGCTGATCCGGAAAGCCAAAGCCAAAGGAATAAGCGTAACCTGCGACGTCGCTGCTCACCATCTGGTGATGACGGACGACCTTGTTGCTGGTTTCGATAGCAACTACAAAATGAGTCCACCGTTGCGCACCATCACTGATGTAAAGGCGCTTAGGAAAGGGCTTAAAGACGGCACCATCGATGCCATTGTATCGCAACATACGCCTCACGAGGTTGAAGTTAAGCAAGTGGAATATCAAATCGCAGCGGAGGGAATTATCGGGTTGCAGACCGTATTGCCATTGGTCCTGCAAGCTGGCTTGACCGTCGAGCAGTTGGTTGACAAGCTCGCGATTGGCCCAAGGCGTGTACTCGGGCTTCCATTTCCTGAATTCAGGGAGAAAGCGGAGGCCAATTTCATCTTGTTTGATACCGAAAAGCAATGGCGTTTTGATCGGCATAGTAATCGTTCCAAGTCAAGTAACAGTCCGTTGCTGGGCAGGGAATTGAAAGGGGGCGTAACAATGTTGATCAATAAGCGTCAACTAATAAAAACACAGCTTTGATATGATGGACCACCATGTGTATAGCGCTCTGGAAGCTGCCATAAAGACGTACGGAGAAAAATCAGGAAATTCTGTAGATAGCTTGTTGGCTCGGGTGCTGCGGGTGCTCGAGTCAGACGATGCGTTTCTGGAAAAGGTTTCGCAGTTGGATGAAGCAGTTGACGATTACCCGGCGTTTGAGGAATTAAGGGAGGTAATTTTCGATTTATTGTTGATAAATTTTTTCGCTGCCGACGTAAAAAAACTGGAAAGCGATTATTTGGAATCGGCTGAATGGGAGGATATTGAGGAGCAGACGATCGACAGAGGTACTGAAATATTGAATTTGTTGCTTTACCTGCGCGAGTGCGTTGACGAAGAAATTGAACCGCAGCTCGAAGATTACCTTAAGGAGTTCCTGCTCGTGGATGAGGACGAATTTCAGGACGAATATCGGATTTACGAGCCGATAATCGCCAATCAGCTATTGGTTGATAGCTCATATCGTGAAATTGCTGAAGTTTCAACTAAAATTCCCGAAAGCCAAGAGCTCAGCGAATTGTTTTACCCTATAATGGGTTTCTTTTACGAACAACGCCCCACTGCAGAAGACCTGAATGAATATGTCCGATATAGCAAAAAGAAGGCGCTCGACTTGTCCGTATATAATCTACTCGTAGCCTATAATCACTCATTGTAAATCACATAGCCATGACAACAAATCTAAACACCGAATTAAAGGCAAATGCAAAAAAAGTAGCGATCAATAATGCACTTATATGGGCCGTAATTAATATTATTATATTTCTGTTGGTGTACTATGCAGCACCCACCTTGCTTGGCAATTTTGCTTGGGGTTTTATCCAGATGGCCATCGGGATCGGATTGGCAATATACTTCACGCTTGATTTACGGAAAAAAATCGGTGGATATTGGTCCTTCCGGGAAGCACTGGGTAATATCTTTTTGATGTTCTTTGTGCAGGTGGTGACCGTAACAATTTTTACCACGGTATTTGCAAAGTGGATCGAGCCAACCTACGCGGATACGATGCGGGAAGTCACGCTTAATGCTACAACCAAGATGGCTGAAACCTTCAGCTCCGACCAGGAGGTCATTGATAAAATGATTGAAGAAGCAGAAAAAAGCGTTGAAAAGCAAGTCAATCCAGGTTTTATGGACATGATTCAAGGATTAGCCATTGCGACCATTTTCTACTTCGTCGGCGCGCTCATATTTGCTGCTATTTTCAAGCGGAATCCGCCATTGTTTACGCCTGTTGAAGAAGAATAGTGGGTTAAAGTCGTGCGATTTAGCTATGTTTGCAACATCGCATAGCTACACGTATTATGGATATTTCTGTTGTCGTCCCCTTATATAACGAGGTCGAATCGCTTCCGGAGCTAACCGCTTGGATTAAACGAGTAATGGAGGATCATGGATTCAGTTACGAGGTTATCTTAGTGGATGATGGCAGTACGGACGGATCGTGGATGGTCATCGAAAACTTGAAAGCTGTAGACCCTAGAATTACGGCGGTGAAGTTCAGGCGCAACTATGGTAAATCCGCGGCCCTAAATGTGGGTTTTGCGGCAGCGCAGGGCGATGTAGTCATCACCCTTGATGCGGACCTGCAGGATAGCCCTGATGAGATCCCTGAACTGTATCGAAGAATTACCGAGGAGAATGTTGACCTGATATCTGGATGGAAAAAACAACGGTATGATCCGCCAACTAAAACTATACCGACGAAGCTGTTCAATGCCGTAACCCGAAACATGTCAGGTATACACAATCTGCATGATTTCAACTGCGGGCTAAAAGCTTACAAAAAGGAAGTGGTGAAAAATATCGAGGTATATGGAGAGATGCACCGGTACATTCCCGTCATTGCCAAATGGGCCGGCTTTACGCGCGTCGAGGAGCAGGTGGTGCAGCACTACCCGCGCAAGTACGGCAGGACGAAGTTTGGCCCAGCGAGGTTTATCAAGGGCTTTTTGGACTTGCTGTCTATTTTTTTCGTCGGCAAGTTCGGTAAGCGACCGATGCATTTTTTCGGTGCAATGGGCGTGATTAGTTTTTTAACCGGGTTTTTCATTGCTGTCTGGTTGATTGCAGAAAAACTCATCAGTATCGCCAATCAAAGCCCCTACCGCAATGTGACCGAGCAGCCGCTGTTCTTTTTTGCCTTGGTGGCCATCCTTATCGGTACCCAATTGTTTTTGACCGGCTTCATCGCTGAACTGGTGTCTCGTAATAGCGTTGATCGCAACAACTACCAAATCGAAAAGGTGATATGAGCAGTTTGTGCGTCTCGTTGCATTTTTAGCACTATTTTATCATATGCTGCATAGGGCTGGGGTTCATCCAAAACTTCGCGACCGGCCAGTCCTAAGGCCCGAGTGCACGGACACGCCCTAGCAAACTATTTGTGGAGAAAACGCGTTTGCGATTTCATCGGATGTGTTGTATTTTGGCAAGCTAAAAATTAGTTTACCATTGTTGCCCAATACACAACACAGTCTTGACAAGCTGGAGTCCCTTTTGAAAGATATCGGATATCGAGTGAGGTATGAAAAAGGAAACTTCAAAACCGGCGCGTGCGTACTCCAAAACAGTAAGGTAGTGGTTGTAAATAGGTTTTCTAATCTGGAAATGAGAATTAATGCGTTAATAAGCATATTGCGGGACTTGCCAACCGATAGCGGCACACTCAATGAGAAGCAAAAGCAGTTTTTACGAAGTATTAAACAAACCAAGTTAACGATTTGACCGTTAAATTTTTAGGAACGGGTACATCTCAGGGCGTTCCCGTAATTGCATGCGATTGTCCGGTTTGCACATCTTCGGACAAGAAAGATAAGCGCTTAAGGTCTTCGGTTTTGGTGGAGATAGGTGATAGGCATATCGTCATTGACACGGGTCCGGACTTCCGGTATCAGATGCTCCGCGAGCAAGTTACCCAGTTGGACGCTGTGCTGTTTACGCACTCGCACAAGGATCACATAGCCGGGTTGGACGATGTGCGGGCATTCAACCGGCAGCAAGGGGCTATAGCGGTTTACGGCACAGCAGAGGTTCACCACGCTCTGAAACGTGAATTTTACTATGCATTTACGTTAAAGAAATATCCAGGTGTACCGCAGTTGAAGCTTTTTGAAATTTCAACACTCCCTTTTGATCTTTTCGGGGTGAAGGTAGTGCCCATTGAAGTCATGCACTATATGATGCCTGTTCTGGGGTTTCGGATAGGAGGGTTTACGTATATCACCGATGCGAAGACGGTTACTGACGCCGAGATCAGGAAGATCAAAGGCACTAAAGTTTTAATTGTGAATGCCCTGCAACGAGACCCACATATTTCGCATTTTACGCTGGACGAGGCGGTAGCTTTTGCGCAACGTGTCGGTGCTGAGCAGACGTATTTCACGCACATCAGTCATAAATTGGGGTTGCACAAGGAAGTGCAAAAGGAGTTGCCGGCTGGAATATCCCTTGCGTACGACGGGCTCGTACTGAATCGTTTTTAAATCGGCCGGCATCAAACATTTTTCACATCCTGCTGTTGGTATAATATTGTTAATCATTAACCTCTTACAGTTATGGGAAATTTGCTTTATGTTATCGCCGTGATTCTGGTTATCGCTTGGGCGATTAGCTATTTCGGTGGTTATTACACCGGTGGGATTATTCACATTTTATTGGTTATCGCTATCATAGCGATTCTGCTGCGCGTCATACGGAGCGCTGCCTAACGCCTTGCGCTAAGGAGTATCTCCGCTAAATGGAGGTCTTCAGGAAAGGTAATTTTGATATTACGGGTATCGCCATCCACCAGTGTGATGGGATACCCTTTTTTTTCTACGACGCAGGCGTCATCGGTCGATTGTTCGGCGTTGCCCTGCTCGTAGGCAGTCGCTAAGATAAGGCCGTTGAAGGTTTGTGGCGTCTGCATTAAATACACGTTCTCTCGTCTGTAAGCGTTGTTTTTTAAACCGCTAAGACTTTTCAGGCGAACTGAGTTAACACTGGGAATAGCCAGCGCCGCTGATCCGGAAATCGATGCTTGTTCGTACGTTTTATCGATGAAGGCTGGTGTGATCAAAGGCCGGGCACCGTCGTGGACCGCAACGATACTGCACGATAAATCTAAGCAACGCGACTTGATTGCCGCCAGTCCGCTTTTAACACTATCGAACCGGCTTACGCCTCCGCCAACCACTGAGTGCGGAACCAGGAAGCGGTGTTTTGTACAAAGCTGGTCCCACTCGGGTAACATGGCAGGCGGGAGCACGACGATGATTTCAGGCGAACTTTGGCTGCTATGGAATGCCTGGATGGCGTGCATCACGATCGGCAAGCCATCCAGCAACAGAAACTGCTTTGGTGTCGCCGTTCCCATCCGGCTTCCTGTTCCCCCGGCGACAATGATCGCGTAATTCATGGCTTAGCCTAGCGCGTTTATATTATGAGCATGGCGTCGCCGTAGCTATAAAAACGGTATTTTTCCTTTACCGCAATTTCATACGCGTTCATGACGTGCTCATACCCGCCAAAGGCAGCAATCATTACCAAAAGGGTTGATTCAGGAGTATGAAAATTGGTGATCATACTGTTGGCGATGCTAAAATCATAAGGAGGATAAATAAACTTGCTGGTCCAATCATTTGCCGGCTTTAGGTGTTTGTCGGCAGATACTGAAGACTCAATAGCTCGCATGGAGGTGGTGCCAACAGCGCAAACCCTCTTTTTGTCATCGATGGCCTTATTCACAATTTTGGCAGCTTCTTCTGGAATGACGAACTGTTCGGAATCCATCTTATGCTTGGTAAGGTCTTCCACTTCCACCTGCCTGAACGTGCCCAGTCCGACATGCAGCGTAACCTCTGCAAACTCTACTCCTTTAAGTTCAAGGCGCTTCATCAGTTCCCGGCTGAAGTGTAATCCAGCTGTTGGGGCAGCCACAGCACCTTCGTGCTTAGCAAATATTGTCTGGTAGCGGTATTTATCTTCTGTGGTTGCTCTGCGCTTGATGTACTTCGGAAGGGGCGTTTCGCCGAGCAGCTCAATATTACGCCGGAATTCTTCATCCGTTCCATCAAATAAAAAGCGGATGGTGCGGCCGCGGGATGTAGTATTGTCCACAACTTCCGCCACCAGCAGATCATCATCGCCGAAATAGAGTTTATTCCCTACCCGGATCTTCCTAGCGGGGTCCACCAAGACATCCCACAACCGAAGTTCTTTGTTCAGCTCACGCAAAAGAAATACTTCGATGGTTGCTCCGGTCTTTTCCTTATTACCATACATACGGGCAGGAAACACCTTCGTATTGTTGAGTATCATTACATCTTTGTCATCGAAGTAATCCAGGATATCTTTAAAAATCTTGTGTTCGATTTTGCCGGTTTTGCGATCGAGGACCATTAATCGGGATTCGTCGCGGTTTTCGGTTGGCTCGTAAGCAATAAGGGACTCAGGTAAATTGAACTTAAATTGTGATAGCTTCATGTTGATGCAAAATTTTTTAGATAGCGGCACAAATTATATGCCCAACGTATAAATTAGCGTGCAAAGTTATGGAAATTTTTAATATCGCGCGCCGTCCAACGGCAGATTGTCATGAAAAAAATGTTAACTTAGCCTGTAACTTATCGCACGTTTTACGATCTTAATCGCATATGATGTTATTTCTGAGACTAATCGGTGAGAGCTTTGGTTTTGCTTTTTCGGCACTTCGGGAAAACCGCACGAGAACGCTGTTATCTTTATTGGGAGTTACCATTGGCATCTTGATCATCATCGGCGTGTTCTCGGCGGTGGATACATTGCGCGCAAATCTGGAAAACAGCGTTGAAAAGCTGGGAAGTAAGACGGTTTATGTACAAAAATGGCCATGGGACGGGGGGCCTGATTTTCCGTGGTGGAAATACGTAAACCGCCCTGAACCCGATATTCGCGATTACCAAGCGCTACGGGGAAGGCTGACCACGGCCGAGGACATTACATTCAATATAGACATCGGAAACAGGACAGCACAATACGGCAACAATAACGTTTCAGGTGTTACCGTCTCGGCGGCCTCTCATGAGTTATATAACATCCGTAAACTTGAGATTGTGAACGGGCGGTACTTTACCGAGTCAGAGTCCAATAGAGGCAGTAATGTGGCTGTCATCGGGGCAACCATTGCCGAGGGGTTGTTCCCTAACACCGATCCCATAGGCAAGGCGCTGAAAGTGCTCGGACGAAAAATCACCGTTATCGGTGTCTTCAAGAAAGAAGGAGAGGGGATGATTTTTGATGTGTCAATGGACAATGTTATTTTGGTGCCCCTGAATTTCGGGAAAAATGTTATTAATGTCCGCAGGGCAGATTCCTATATCATGGTCGGCGCCCGGCCCAATGTTGCCTTAGAAGAACTAGAAAGCGAACTCCGTGGCGTGATGCGATCGATCCGACGGCTTAGTCCGCTGGAGGAGGATGATTTTTCGCTAAACAAAACCACCATCATTACCGCTCAGCTGGATGCCATGTTTAAAGTGATCAATTTGGCAGGCGGTTTTATTGGTATCTTCTCCATTTTAGTAGGCGGTTTCGGAATCGCCAATATTATGTTCGTCTCCGTGAAAGAACGTACACATATTATCGGTATTCAAAAATCCCTGGGCGCTAAAAATTACTTCATCCTTTCCCAGTTTCTGATCGAAGCGATAGCGCTGTGTATTATTGGCGGCTTGATGGGCCTATCAGTTGTGTATTTGCTTGCCTATTTGGTTAAACTTGCATTCGGTTTAGCCATCATTGTTGATGTCGGGATGGTTGTACTTACCATTGTATTGTCTACCTTAATCGGTCTTATTGCTGGTATTGTGCCTGCGGCAATGGCCGCACGTCTTGATCCAGTTGAAGCGATCCGAAGTAAGTAGCCGGTAATCCAGACCACTCGCGAAACAGCAACTCAACGAAGTTTTCCTAGCGCTTCTTTCATCCGGCGTAACGCTTCCCTGAGGTTTTCATCGGACGCCGCGTAGGACAAACGGATATAGTTGTTGTTTCCGAACGAATCGCCTCCTACCGTGGCTACATGGGCCTCATTTAATAGATACAATGCAAGATT
Source organism: Parapedobacter deserti (assembly GCF_042646065.1). Lineage (NCBI taxonomy): Bacteria > Pseudomonadati > Bacteroidota > Sphingobacteriia > Sphingobacteriales > Sphingobacteriaceae > Parapedobacter > Parapedobacter deserti. The sequence continues at coordinate 137,664 of NZ_JBHRTA010000004.1, read as the reverse complement.
TGCGGAATCGCGGATGACATTACCGTTTAGGTCTTTTTTGCCAAAAAACGAGCTGATATCTGGGAAGAAATAAAAAGCCCCTTGTGGAAGATTCGTCTTGACACCCGGTATGTCTTTCAATAGGTTATATACCAATTCCCTGCGCCGCGCAAAAGCTTCTTTCATATCCACGACCGTTTCAAGCCCCGCTTCCAATGCTACGATACCCGCGCGCTGTGCAATGGAGCAGGTGCCCGACGTGGTCTGCCCTTGCAATTTATCGTTGGCACTGGCAATCTCCTGGTTTGCGGCTAAGTAACCGAGTCGCCACCCGGTCATCGCAAATGCCTTTGAGAAGCCGTTGATCAGAATTACGCGGTCTTTGATGCCCTCAAATTGGGCAATAGACTCATGTTTGCCAATGAAGTTGATGTGTTCGTAAATCTCATCGGATATGATGTAGATATCCGGATGCCGTTCGAACACGCGAACCAAACCCTCCAATTCGGCTTTTGTATAAACACTACCGGTGGGATTGCAGGGCGAAGAAAACATAAAGACCTTGCTCTTCGGTGTTATAGCTGCTTCCAGCTCTTCCGGTGTGATTTTAAAGTCGCTTTCAATCGTTGTATTGATAAATACAGATTTGCCTTCAGCTAACGTAACCATCTCCGAATAAGATACCCAATACGGAGTTGGGATAATGACCTCATCACCGGGGTTAATCAGCGTAAGAATGGCATTGGAAAGCGATTGCTTTGCGCCGGTTGATACCACTATTTGTGAAATATCATAATCCAGCCCGTTCTCTTTTTTTAATTTATTTACGATGGCTTTTCGCAATTCGGGGTACCCGGGTACTGGAGAATACCTGGTGTAATTTTCGTCCAATGCCTCCTTTGCGGCTTGCTTTACGTGCTCCGGCGTGTTGAAATCCGGTTCGCCTACACTTAGACTGATGACATTGACGCCTTTTGATGCCAGTTCGCGACCCAATTTGGTCATTTTCAGGGTAGCTGACTCAGACAGGTTATTGATCCTATCGGAAAGAATGGATGGTGTATTCATGGTGCGCAAACTTAGGGAAAATTGAGCATTTAATAAAACAAGTTTTTCGCCAATCGGTGGTAATGCGGTAGCAGACTTACCGATCTGCGTAAGCAGGGAGTCATTTCTGGATGCCATATTTTATTGCAAAGGGAGAGGATTAATGCAAAATATTAGCCGTATCTTTGTAAGCAGATAACGACGCTATCGAGGACAAATAATAATGATCCATTTCTTCGTGAACCCCAAGAACACCGTTTATGGTGTTCAGATTGAAAAAGAACTTCCTGCAGAAGATATCGCCAAACTCAGTTGGTTATTTGGCAATGCAGCAAAAATTGATGCGCTTGTATTAAATGACTATTATGTCGGTCCGCGCGCGGCGATGATTACACCTTGGAGTACCAATGCCGTGGAAATTACTCAAAATATGGGTATTGGAGGCATTACCCGCATCGAACAATTCGACAGGGTGGATGCTGGATTTACGGATTTTGATCCGATGATATCCCAAAAGTACAGTGCATTGACACAACAGATGTACACCATCAACGTCACGCCTGAACCAATTCTGGAGATCGATGATATTGATGCTTACAATAAACAGGAAGGTTTGGCATTAAGCGCGGAGGAGGTTGCCTACCTGAATACCATCGCCGAGAAAATAGGTCGTAATTTGACGGATTCGGAGGTGTTTGCATTTTCCCAGGCAAACTCAGAGCATTGCCGCCACAAAATATTCAATGGTACGTTCGTCATCGATGGTAAGGAACAACCAGCTTCATTGTTTAAACTGATCCGGAAGACATCGGAGACCCATCCCAACGAGATCGTTTCCGCCTATAAGGACAATGTAGCATTCATCAAGGGGCCGGTGGTAACCCAGTTTGCACCGAAGTCTCCCGATAAGCCGAATTTCTATCAAGAAAAACGATTTGAATCAGTAATTTCCTTAAAGGCGGAAACACACAACTTCCCTACGACGGTAGAACCGTTTTCCGGTGCAGCTACCGGTTCAGGCGGGGAAATACGTGATCGCCTCGCTGGTGGCCAAGGTGCGCTGCCTTTAGCCGGAACGGCAGTTTATATGACGGCCTATTCCCGGTTACTGGACGATCGTCCGTGGGAAAAGGCAATGCACGAACGCCAATGGCTGTATCAGACGCCAATAGATATCCTGATCAAGGCGTCTAACGGTGCGTCGGACTTTGGTAATAAATTTGGGCAGCCCCTGATTTCAGGTTCGGTATTGACCTTTGAACACGAAGAGAATAGTCGCAAATTGGGGTACGATAAAGTAATCATGTTGGCTGGCGGTGTAGGTTATGGGAAAGCAGAACAAGCAAAAAAACATACGCCCAAAGCCGGTGACAAGATTGTCGTCCTCGGTGGCGAAAATTACCGCATCGGCATGGGCGGAGCTGCCGTGTCGTCCGCAGATACAGGCGCTTTCGGTTCAGGCATTGAGTTAAACGCAATCCAGCGTTCCAACCCGGAAATGCAAAAGCGGGCAGCAAACGCTATACGTGCATTCGTAGAATCGGATCACAACCCCATTGTTTCCATCCATGATCATGGCGCGGGCGGACACCTCAATTGCCTGTCTGAGCTGGTAGAGGAAACAGGAGGTGAAATTGATTTAGATAAATTACCGTTAGGTGACCCTACGTTATCGGCCAAAGAAATCATCGGAAATGAATCTCAGGAGCGCATGGGGCTGGTCATCGGTGGAAAGGACATTGATGCGCTGCAGAAGGTGGCCGACCGCGAACGGGCACCGATGTATACCGTTGGAACTGTAACAGGAGATCATCGGTTTGTTTTCCAGTCCGGATCAACGGGAGAAAAACCTCTTGACTATGCGTTGGCAGATTTTTTCGGTTCCTCTCCCAAGACTGTCATGGTTGATAAAACGGTGGCCCGCCGATACGACGATATCTTTTATGATAAAAAAGATATCCCCGCTTACCTCAATCAATTATTGCAGTTGGAAGCTGTAGCTTGCAAAGACTGGTTAACCAACAAAGTGGATCGTTGTGTAGGTGGCCGTGTGGCTAAGCAACAATGTGTTGGCCCGTTGCAACTGCCATTAAACAATGTCGGTGTAATGGCGCTTGATTACCGATCAACAGAAGGTATTGCGACGGCCATAGGCCATTCGCCGTTGACGGCGTTGGTCGATCCCGTCGCCGGTTCCCGCAATGCTATCGGTGAAGCACTGTCCAATATGGTGTTTGCTCCCATCAAAAACGGGCTGTCGGGGATCTCCCTTTCGGCTAATTGGATGTGGGCGTGCAACAATGAAGGCGAAGACGCTCGATTGTACCAAGCGGTAAAAGGCTGTTCGGATTTTGCGATCGAGCTAGGTATCAACATCCCAACCGGTAAGGATTCGCTGTCTATGAAACAACGGTACGCGGATAGCGAGGTAATAGCTCCCGGCACGGTCATCATCTCAGCTGCGGCCAATTGCACAGACATCAACAATGTAATCGAACCCGTACTGAACAAACAAGCAGGTTCGGTTTACTACATTAACCTGTCGCGGGACAGGCTCAAGTTAGGTGGCTCGTCATTCGCGCAGATCCGCAATAAAATAGGCGTAGAGGTTCCGACAGTGGCGGATGCAGCTTATTTCAAAACGGCATTCAATGCCATCCAAAAGCTGGTAAGCTTGGGCCATGTGGCAGCCGGACACGACGTCGGATCGGGTGGTTTGATCACCACGTTGCTGGAAATGTGTTTTGCGGATGTGGATCTTGCGGCGGACTTTGATTTAAGCGGCCTTAATGAAGCGGATACGGTGAAAGCGTTGTTCAATGAGAATATCGCGGTGGTCTTGCAAGCAACGGATGACGGTGTATTTGAGGCTACATTGGAAGCTGCTGGTGTGGAAGCCGTAAAAATCGGCACGCCAATCGAAGCTTCGGAAATATCGATCAGAAATAATGGCGATTGCTTTACATTTAATGTAGTTGAGATACGTGACACCTGGTACAAAACGTCTTATTTGCTTGACCAGAAGCAATCAAAAAATGGTACTGCTGATAGACGCTTCGTCAATTACAAAGCGCAGCCGCTGCAATACAAATTCCCGGCCCACTTTACGGGAAAGAAGCCATTGATCGATGACTCGGAAAGCGGAATGTGGCGCCCGAAAGCAGCAATCATACGCGAAAAGGGATCAAACTCAGAGCGAGAGATGGCCAACGCGATGTACTTGGCTGGTTTTGACGTGAAGGACGTTCATATGACCGACCTTATTTCTGGCCGTGAGACTTTGGAAGACATCCAATTTATCGGTGCCGTCGGTGGTTTCTCCAACTCCGACGTGTTGGGATCTGCCAAAGGTTGGGCTGGCGCCTTTCTGTATAACGAGAGCGCTAAGGCCGCGTTGGATAATTTCTTTGCCCGCCCCGATACGCTGTCGGTGGGTATTTGCAACGGATGCCAGTTGTTCATGGAGTTGGAGTTAATCAATTCGGACCACGAAGTACATGGCAAACTGTTGCACAACGAATCTCAGAAGCACGAATCGAACTTTGTTTCGGTAGTTGTTCAGGAAAATCACTCGGTTATGTTGTCATCGTTGGCGGGAAGCAGGTTAGGGGTCTGGATTTCCCATGGCGAAGGCAAGTTTGATCTGCCTTATGAAGAAGGGCGGTATCATATTACAGCAAAATACGCTTATGAGGAATACCCACACCATCCAAATGGCTCAAAGTTCGCTGTAGCGATGCTATGTGATCGGACGGGTCGCCACTTGGTAACCATGCCCCACATCGAGCGTTCCATCTTCCAATGGAATTGGGCCCACTACCCCCATGGGCGACGGGATGAAGTATCGCCATGGCTTGAAGCGTTTGTCAATGCAAAAAACTGGTGTGTGAAGCACAGGCCCTGAAAGACTGTATCTGGCGCGTAAGGCTCAGGCGTTGAGCACAGGTTTACTACTTTTGTTGAAAGGTCTGGGGATTTGAACAAGCAGAAAAACATCATCCGACTTGCGCTCGGCACCGGAATTGTGCTGATGCTGGTTAAATTTGCGGCATATCTGCTGACAAACTCGAATGCGATATTGACTGATGCAATGGAAAGCATCGTCAACGTGGTTGCCTCCGGCTTTGCCTTTTATAGTATTCATTTATCGGCACGACCAAAAGACCAAAATCATCCCTATGGTCACGGAAAAGTAGAGTTCTTCTCCGTCTTCTTGGAGGGTGGGTTGATTTTTATTGCCGGCTTGCTTATCCTGAGCAAAGCCTGTTACAATATCTTTTTCCCCGAGGCATTGGGTAACCTAACGGAGGGTATGGGACTGCTTGCATTTACCGGCGTGGTAAATTTTGTATTAGGTTCCTACATGGTGCGTCAAAGCCGGACACTCAATTCGCTCACGTTACTCGCCGATGGTAAACACCTCCAAACCGACGCATACAGCACGGTAGGACTGGTGGTCGGGCTATTTGTCATTTATTTAACTAACCTTTCATGGATAGATGTCCTGTTATCCATCGGCCTGGGTTTGTATATATTATGGAGCGGATATAAACTGCTTCGCAAGTCCATCGCTGGTCTGATGGATGAATCGGATATGCAGCTTGTGGCTCGCGTTGCAGCGATCTTACAGAAGTACCGCAGAGACGATTGGATCGATGTGCATAACCTGCGGGTACAACGCTATGGACACGAATTGCACATCGATTGCCACGTTACACTACCAAATTATTACGACCTAAACAGCGTGCACGACCAAGTGTCGGCTATCGATCGATTGATAAATAGACATTTGCATGCCAATACTGAATTGTTTATTCATGCAGATCCGTGCATAGCGGCATGCTGCCAGTATTGCAGAGTTAAAGATTGCCCCATCCGTAGTGAAATCCAGTACAAAGACGTTGTTTGGGATAAAAAATTAATCAGCAAAAACGAGAAGCATTTTTGACTTGGCCTTCGGCATTCTGCAACGTTGCTTTGTTCGTTGATGCTGATAATTTCACTATGGAAAATTAAAGCCGCCGCGAAATAACGATTTATCCAATTAATGCAACACAAAATGTAGCATAAAGCGTTAATGAACCGTATACAATGTCAAAACATTTCTTCATCTTTACCCGATGTTTAAGGAAATACGGAACCGTTTTTTACGCTACATCGTACTAACCATTTACCTGATTATTTTGGTAGTTTGCATGGTGGAAGTGAATTTCCTTTGGCTATTTGGATATTCTCCGACGGTCAGGGATATTAGTAAGCCGCTTCAAAACGTTGCCTCCGAAGTATACACTGCAGATAGCGTTCTTATCGGCCGTTACTTCAAAGAAGACCGCTCACCGGTGCCTTATGATAGTATTTCCTCCAACGTGGTGAACGCGTTGATCGCGACCGAAGATATTCGTTTTTTTCGCCACCACGGCGTAGATTTTTGGGCGATATTTTCGAGCATTTTATCTACAGCGCAGGGAGAAAAAAGGGGCGGGAGCACGATTACACAACAATTAGCGAAGAATCTATACAGAACGAGGTATAACCAGTCCGCCGGGCTTTTGAACAATGTGCCCGGTGTCCGTATCCTTGTCATTAAATTTAAAGAATGGGTGACGGCATACAAACTGGAGGGCCAATACAGCAAAAGTGATATTATCACAATGTATCTGAATACGGTATCGTTTAGCAATAACGCTTACGGCATCAAGACCGTGTCCAGACGATACTTCAGTAAAGAGCCAAAAGATCTTAACGTGGCCGAGTCCGCAATGCTCATCGGCATGCTCAAGGGTACCACCCTTTATAACCCGATACGCAACCCTGAACGTTCTCTCGAGCGGAGAAACGTCGTTTTGAGTCAAATGCACAAAGCAGGGTTCCTTTCTGACGAGGACCACAAGGCCGCAATGGCAGCGGAGCTGGGATTGCATTTAGGAGAAGTTGAGGACGTCGGATACGGCGACTCTTATTTGCGCACTGCCGTGGAGCGATGGTTGTCGTCGTGGTGCGAAAAAAACGGATATGACATTTATGTCGACGGTCTAAAGATTTACACTACTATCGATTCCCGTGTACAGCGCCACGCCGAAGAGGCGGTTTCGGAACAGATGAAGCCTTTGCAGCAACGACTGGAAAATGCGTGGCGCGGTGAAATCCCCTGGCGTGATTCGGAGGGTAACGTGATAGAGGGATTTTTGGAAAATCTGGCAACGAGAACAACTTACTATCAACAGTTGGAGAAAAAATACAATGGTAATAAAGACAGTGTTTTCTACTACCTCAACCTGCCAAAAGAAATGGAAGTATTTACTTGGGATGGTCTTGAGCAGGTCAATTACTCCACTATGGACTCCCTTGCTCACTATGCAATGATGCTTAATACCGGCCTTATGGCTATGGATCCTTATAACGGTGAGATTAAAGCATGGGTAGGAGGGATCAACCACCGCTATTTTAAATACGACCATGTGTTTCAGGCCAAGCGGCAGGCAGGGTCTACCTTTAAACCTTTCGCTTATCTTGCGGCCTTGGAAGCGGGTATGTCGCCCTGTGACAAGTATGTAGATAAGTTTGTCCGTATCGTCTATTCGGAAAACGGTGAGGAAAAAAAATGGGAACCAAAGAATGCCGACTGGGTTTTCAGTGGCAGGGAAATGTCGTTGCGCTGGGCGTTGGGCAGGTCCGTCAACTCCATCACGGCCCAGATAACAGAGGAAGTGGGATGGGACAAGGTCGTGGAGGTGGCGCACCGCTGCGGAATAACAAGTCCACTGACGTCCGTGCCTTCGGTGAGTTTGGGATCGAACGATGTCAGTGTATTCGAAATGGTCAACGCGTATGCTACTTTTATGAACAGGGGAAAGCGTGTTCAGCCGATATTAGTTTCCAGGATCGTGGACTATGATGGCAATACGGTAGCCACGTTTAAAACCGTATCTACGCAGGCAATCAGCGAAGAGGTGGCATGGCTGATGGGGTATATGCTCAGAGGCAGCATGGAAGAGCCTGAAGGTACGTCGCAAGGACTCTGGGAGTGGGATTTGTGGCGAAATAAAAACCAGATTGGCGGAAAAACCGGCACCTCTTCTGACTATGTGGACGGTTGGTACATGGGCATGACCAAGGACCTCGTAACCGGTGTTTGGGTTGGGTGCGATGAGCGGAGCATCCATTTCAGAAATTCGCAAACAGGCGAAGGGTCACGCACGGCTTTACCGGTGTTTGGAAAGTTTATGGAGAAGGTTTATCACGATGATTCCCTTCCCTATGGCTACGGTCCGTTTCCCGAACCGCAAGTAACCATAAACAGGAAGTATGATTGCCCAAGCCCGCGTCTGGGCCGTCGAGATAGCACATTGCAGGATACAATCGTCCCGCTGCGTCTACCCGACTCCCCAACGCTGGATATTCAGGTAGACATCGAGGAGTTGCGGCGGCAGCTGGATAACAATGTGCCCGTAACGGAGGGCAGCACCCCAAGAGAAGAAAGGGATATGCCCGCTGAACAGCAGCCAAACAATAAAATAAGGATCAAGTATCCGGTAAATCAATAATATGTTGCAGATAATTAAACTTTTTCATCGATATTCGTTCAAATTAAACATTTGTACCATACATTCGTTTCCCATGACTCACCTTAATCAAACCGCGAAGCTTGCATTGCTAAATGTCTTTATGGTGTTGATGTTTAGCTCGATTGTCATCGAAGTTCAGGGCCAGTATTTCGGTCAGAATAAAATGCGATACAGGTCGCTTAATTTCAACGTGTACGAAACCCCGCATTTCAACCTGCACTACTATTTGCAGAACGATACGATGGTCAGGTGGATCGCAAAGGAAAGCGAAATTTGGTATGAACTTCACCAACAGGTATTCCGTGACACGTTTGTGCGCAAGAACCCGATCGTTCTATACAGCAACCATCCGGAATTCCAGCAGACGACCACCGTGCAAGGGGAAATTGGAGTAGGCACCGGTGGTGTCACTGAAGCATTCAAGACGCGCGTTGTCATGCCTGTCATGCAAATAAACCACCAAACCAGACACGTTCTGGGACACGAATTAGTACATGCCTTTCAATACCGGGTGTTGATGGAAGGAGGTGATTCGACGCGGCTGGAAAACATCGGCAATATTCCCTTGTGGATGGTAGAGGGAATGGCGGAATATTTTTCCATCGGAAAAAAGGATGCTTTTACCGCTATGTGGATGCGTGATGCGTACCTGAATAACGATATCCCTTCGCTGCGGGCAATGACTGAAAATATGAACCGCTATTTTCCCTACCGCTTTGGGCAGGCATTCTGGTCATATATCGGATCTACTTATGGCGATACGGTAATTATGCCGCTGTTTAAGGCGACCGCGATGTATGGCTATGAAATGGGGATTCGGCGAGTCTTTGGGTACGATGCGCAGACGCTTTCCAACCTGTGGCGGAACAGTTTGGAAAATGCTTACCGCAATCTTCCGATTGACACCTCGAAGGCCCCGGTTGGGCGTTCCATCATCAACAGCAAAAACTCCGGTCGCTTGAATGTTTCCCCGGCCATTTCACCCGACGGCAAATTTGTGGCCTTCCTGTCGGAGAGGGATTTATTCAGTATCGACCTGTTTTTGGCAGACGCCCAGACCGGCGAGGTCATCAGGAAACTATCGAGCAGACTCACAAACACCGACATCGATGAATTTAGCTTCCTGGAATCGGCCGGCGCTTTCTCGCCGGATAGCCGCCGATTTGCCTTTAGTGTATTCAGCAGGGGTAGGAGTAAGTTGATGGTTGTTGATGTTTCCAATGGCAAAACCCTGCACTTGGAGGCGATGGGAGACATCACCGAGTTTGCCAATATCGCTTGGGCTCCCGACGGAGAAACGGTCGTGTTTTCGGGATTGAAAAACGGGCATAGTGATATCTACCTGTATAATCTCAGCACAAAGCGGCTGACTCAGCTTACAAACGACTGGTATTCAGACTTCCAGCCAAGTTTTTCGCATGATGGCAGATATATCGTATTTAGCACCGACCGTGTTTCGTTGCAATCGGACACAAGAAGTGTGGATATTCCGATGAATATTGCGCTGATCGATGTGGAGACAAATGAAATCACGAACTTGGATGTCTTTCAGGGTGCGAACAACCTGAATCCGCAGTTTTCCCCGGATGACAGTCAGATTTATTTTCTGTCAAACAGCGATGGCTTCCGCAACATGTACCGGGTTACGTTGGCCGACAATAAGGTAGAACGGATGACGCAGTATTTTACAGGCATCAGCGGTATAACCGAGTATTCGCCGGCCCTAAGTTTGTCGGCCAACGGCGACGTTGTTTATTCCTATTACCGGAGAAATGAATACAGTGTGTACAACGCAAATGTATCCGAGTTTGAGCCGGAAGAAGTCGATCCTTATGTAGTGGATTTCACGGCGGCCATGCTACCCCCTCCCGACAATTTTGGAGTGGATGTGGTGAATTCAAATCTCGACAACTTTAACCTATTCCAGCGTATCGAGGACGATCAGATTGCCTCAATTCCATACAAACCCAATTTTAAGTTAGATTATCTAGCAAACAGCGGAATGGGCTTGGCAGTAGGAAGCCGATATGGTGCGGGCATCGCAAGCGGAATTCAAGGGATGTTTTCGGATATTTTGGGGCATAATCAGATTTTTTCCGCGCTATCCATTAATGGCGAAATATACGATTTCGGTGGACAGGTAGCTTACATTAATCAAAAGACCCGTATCAATTGGGGTGGAGCTGTTTCGCATATTCCGTTTATGTCCGGTTTTTCAATGTATGCCGAGCGGGATATCGGCAATGGGCCGGAACCGATACTGGATACCTACATTGTCCGCACTTTTCAGCAGCAAGCAGAAGCGTTCGGTGCCTATCCGTTTTCTCGGCATCATCGGTTCGAGATGGGTGGAGCGATTGCCCGTTACAGCTATCGTGTGGACCGTTGGTGGCAGAGTTATTTCTATGGATACGGCGGTCGGGACCGGATACCGAACGACGAGATTGACCAGACCCCCTTGGGCTATTACTACGGCAGTCTGAATGCATTTAGTGTGCAACAGGCTAATGCGGCGTTTGTAGGCGACAACGCGGTATTTGGGATAGCCGCTCCGCTACAGGGATTTCGCTACCGGATCGGAGCAGAACAGTATTTTGGAGACCTCACGTTTACGGCATATAATATTGATTATCGAAAGTATAACCGCTATAGTCCTGTCACGCTAGCCCTTCGGGCTTATTCCTATATGCGGGTCGGCGGAGAGGGTGACAACAGGGTGCTTTTCCCTTTGTTTTTGGGGTATCCCCATCTGATAAGAGGATATGAAAGTGCGTCGTTCAGGGGCAGCGGCGATGAACGGTTCAACTTCAATAGCTTGATGGGAAGCCGTATTGCTGTTGTCAATTTTGAGGTTCGGCTGCCGTTTACAGGCCCCGAGCGATTAGCTGCAATTCGATCCGGAATGTTGTTTTCTGATCTAAATTTTTTCTTCGACGCGGGTTTAGCCTGGAACGGCGATTCTCACGTTGCATTCAGAAGCACACCAAGATTGGTGGAGACGGTGCCTAGTCTTGATCCCAGCCAGCCGGATGTAAACGTCTATGAGCGTGTCCCGGCGCTAAGTGCTGGTGTGTCCCTGCGAGTTAACCTTTTCGGCGCTATGATTCTTGAGCCGTATTATGCATTCCCGTTTCAGCGCACTGATGTTCGCTTCGGTACATTCGGCCTGAATTTCGCACCCGGCTGGTAGTCGGTGATGTGCTTTTTTGTTCGGTTAGTAGCGCCCCGTTCGGTAGGGCGTTAATGTCGACTAACGTGCGGTGTATAGCTTACCGGATGCAGAAAGTCGGCGGATCTAAACTGAGATGGCCGGACGTCCAACCAATTGGGGTTGCTCTTGCGTATCAGGCGTTCCTTTTGCATGCGTGTGTAAGTACTCATTTCCCTGAACCTGCGCAACGCAAATTCTTCCGAAGAGAATGACTCGTGGTATACCAAGCGGAAGATTCGTAGATCCCCTTCAGGCAACAGCCCTGTCATTTTTTGAAAGGTGCCTGCCACCTTTTGAAGATTGTCTGTCATACCAACATGGAGGTTGCTGCGATTGGAATCGGTAAGGATATAAACGTACGTAAGCATGATGTTGAAAATTATTTAGCGTATATGTTGCCGCTTTCGCAATTAGTTACTAACTTTATTCGCACAATAATACTAACTAATTTAGGTTATTCAAATTTATTTATTGTTTTTATGTCGAATATTGCTAATAATCTTAAATATCTTCGTAAGAAGAAAGGCCTTACCCAGCAGCAATTTGCAGATGAAATGGGCATCAAGCGTGCTTCCGTGGGAGCTTACGAGGAAAGTCGCGCTGAACCGAAATACGAACTGCTTACGAGGATTGCTGATTTTTATGGATTGACGATGGATGAGCTCGCCAATGATACCATCAATGATAAATGGAAACCAACCCCACGCGGAAATGCCGCCAATGTAAGGGTGTTGAGTATTACAGTGGATGGCGAAAATAAGGAAAACATCGAGCTGGTACCGGTAAAGGCCAGTGCTGGGTACCTTAACGGATATGCAGATCCCGAGTACATCGCGGAGTTGCCGAAGTTTAGCTTGCCCATGTTTAGACAGGGCACTTACAGAGCCTTCGAAATTAAAGGTGACTCCATGTTGCCGCTACAACCTGGAAGCGTCGTCATTGCCGAGTACGTGGAGAACTGGAATGATATAAAACCCGGCCATACTTACGTCGTAATTTCTCGCAACGATGGAGTGGTTTACAAGCGGATTGCTTTTAAATATAAAGCAGACAAAGGGCTTAAACTTTTGTCGGACAACAAAACCTATGATCCGTATTGGGTTCCAGCTTCCGATATATTAGAGGTATGGCAGGCTAAAGCCTATATCAGTACCCAGTTACCTCAGCCGAGCCCTGAACCCACGATGGAAACGCTTACGGCTATGGTGGCACAGATGCAGAAGACCATTAGCACCGTTGTGGACAAGCGCCAGGTCGATTAATTCAGCTATTTTTTGAATATCAAAGATTTTATTTATCTTTGCATTATCTTGTAAAAGAGGGGACCGTGTTAGTCCCCTTTTTTCATGGTAAAAATTTGTTTAAGTAGTGGTTTTTTCAATAGAAGATAAGGTTAAGGCACTTATTGCGCAAAAACTTGCGGATAGACAAGATTTGTTCCTGGTGAGCGTGAAAATGCATTCAAACGGCAGATTAGAGGTGCTGATTGATGGCGACAATGGTGTGAGTATTCAGGACTGTGCGGAGATCAGTCGCCATGTCGGCTTTCATCTCGAAGAGGAAGACGTTATCGCACATGCCTATCGATTGGAAGTGTCGTCACCGGGGATTGATACGCCGCTTACTTCAGTGAGGCAATATCAAAAAAACCTTGGAAGAAACATTCAGGTAAGACTTCATGACGGTTTGAGTAAAGAAGGTAAGCTGATTGAGGTAACGGATGAAACCATAGTGATAATTGAGAAAATAAAAGAAAAGGGGAAGAAAGCCGCCGAACACCAAAGCCAGATTCCCTTTGAACATATTAAAGCAACAAAGGTGGTAATTTCATTTAAGTAAAATGAGCAGTAATATCAATTTGATTGACTCTTTTCAAGAATTTAAAGAGTTCAAGAACATCGACCGCCCTACGGTCATCAGTGTATTGGAGGAAGTGTTTCGAAGCATGATTCGTAGGAGATATGGTACCGATGAAAATTGTGACGTCATTGTCAATCCGGACAATGGTGACTTGGAAATCTGGCGCACACGTGTGGTTGTTGAAGATGGGTTTTCTGAAGATGACGATTTGGAAATTGAATTGGCTGAAGCACGGAAATACGATCCTGATCTTGAGGTCGGGGATGATTACATCGAGGAAATCACTTTGGAGAGTTTCGGCCGCAGAGCCATTTTGGCTGCAAGGCAGACGCTGGTTTCTAAGATTTTGGAGCTTGAGAAGGACGAAGTATTTAAAAAGTATAAAGATCGGGAGGGCGAACTGATTACGGGAGAGGTGTATCAGATCTGGAAAAAAGAAACATTGGTGCTCGATGATGATGGTAATGAATTGATCCTGCCGAAGACCGAACAAATTCCAGCAGATTATTTTAAAAAGGGCGATACCATACGGGCTGTAGTGCACAAAGTCGAAATGGTTAACGCAAATCCCCGTATTATTATATCACGAACGGCTCCCGAATTTTTACAGCGCCTGTTCGAACTGGAAGTGCCTGAAATTTTTGACGGGTTGATCACTATTCGGAGAATCGTTCGCGAGCCAGGAGAGCGGGCTAAGGTTGCGGTTGAGTCGTATGATGACCGTATTGACCCGGTTGGAGCGTGTGTGGGGATGAAGGGATCCCGTATACACGGGATTGTGCGCGAATTGCGAAACGAGAACATCGACGTAATTAATTTCACGAATAATACACAGCTCTACATTCAACGGGCATTAAGCCCAGCTCGTATTGGGTCCATTAAATTGGATGATGAGGATAAAACGGCGGCAGTATACCTCAAATCAGACCAAGTGTCATTGGCCATCGGACGCGGAGGACACAATATCAAGCTTGCAGGCAAGCTTACCGGATATGAAATCGATGTTTATAGGGAAGCTGAAGAAGTGGAAGAGGACGTAGATATTGAGGAATTCGCAGATGAAATCGATGGATGGATCATTGATGAACTAAAACGCGTAGGTTTGGATACGGCAAAATCGGTATTAGCGCTTTCGGTCGAAGATTTGGTGCGACGGACCGACTTAGAGGAAAACACCATCCACGAGATCGTACAAGTATTGCAAGCTGAGTTTGAATAGTGTGATTGGCAGGGAGCTATTGCGTTGATGCTTTTTTAATTCTTTGCCGATAAACACTTAAAAAAACATATTTTTGTATCAGCACAATAAAAAGAGATTAATAATTAGATGTCAGAAGGTAAAAGCATAACGCTGCTGAAAGCAGCAAAAGAACTGAACATTGGTATAGGTACGGCTGTTGATTTTTTGGTCAAGAACGGCTACGATATTGAGTCGAAGCCAGGAACCAAACTGGACAGCGAAACCTATGGTGTTCTTCTAAGGGAGTTCCAAGGGGATAAAATCGTGAAGGAGGAAGCCAATCAAATCATTATTGGCAAAATTCGTCGTGAGGAGACTCCTGCTTCGGAACCGGTTGTGCAAAAAGCCCAGAAAGACACTGAAGCCGAGGAAATACTCATTAAGAATACAGGTGCATTTACTCCGGAAATGAGGCAGGTTCCTCATATGGAGAAGGATAAAGCACAAGAAAAGAATCTGGAAAAGGCTGAGGAGAAGCCACATCCTTCAGGCATGAAGATTGTCGGCAAAATTGATCTCGACAACCTTAGGGGGGGCAAATCGCAAAAAGATGCACCCAAGGAGCAGAAGGAAGCCCAGAAGGATGCCGGTAGCGAACAGAAAGCGGAGGAAAAGCCGCAAGAAAAACTGTCGGAAAAGCCGCAAGAGAAGCCGGAGGAAAAGCCGCAGGAAAAACCGGAGGAAAGGCAGCAGGAAAAACCACAGACGGTAGCGGAACCCAAGCAGGAGCAGCCGGCTGAACGAGAAGTTGCCGCTCCGCAGCCTCCTACGCCGCCACCCGCCCCTGAGGTCGCTAAACCGGAGCCGCAGAAACAGCCGGAACCTAAAGAAGGCACTCCTGCACGACAGGATGATGTGATACGCGCACGGGCGCAACGCTTATCGGGTCCAAATGTGGTAGGGCGGATCGACCTAACAGCACATCAGCCGAAGGAAAAGCCCGTAGCTTCCTCATCCAGTTCGTCGGGTGTTTCTCCCCATGACCATAAACGCAAACGGAAGCGCAAAGATAAGCCCGTGGGCCAGCGTCCGGGCGTTGGTGCGCCTGGGCAACAGGGAGGTCAGAAGGGCCGCCCCGATTTCAAGGGCAAACCAAGACCAGCGACTGGAAGTCGGGAGGAGCCAACGGAGAAAGAAATCCAGGATCAAATTAAGGCGACGCTTGCCCGTCTGAGTGGTGTGGGTAAGTCAGGGAAGTTTGCGCAACGTGCTAAACTCCGCCGCCAAAAAAGGGATGACATTGCTCATTCCGCTGAAGAGGCCGCTTTGGAACAGGAAATGATGTCCAAAGTGCTGAAAGTCACCGAATTCGTGACTGCAAATGATTTGGCAAACATGATGGGCGTACCGGTGACCCAAATTATAGCTACCTGCATGAGCCTTGGGCTTTTTGTGTCCATAAATCAGCGCTTAGATGCTGAAACAATAGCTATTGTGGCTGATGAATTTGGCTACGAAATTGAATTTGTCAAACCTGAAGACGAGGAAAATACCGAGCTTGAGGAACCTGATAAACCAGAAAACCTGATTCCAAGGGCGCCAATTGTGACGGTAATGGGGCATGTTGACCATGGTAAAACTTCGTTGCTTGACTACGTGCGCAAAACCAATGTAATTGCCGGAGAAGCGGGGGGAATAACCCAACATATAGGTGCATATGAAGTAACGCTTGATGGCGGCCGGAAAATCACGTTTCTCGATACGCCCGGTCACGAAGCATTTACTGCCATGCGTGCCCGGGGCGCAAAAATCACGGACATCGCAATCATTGTAATTGCAGCGGATGACAGCGTCATGCCACAGACGAGGGAAGCGATCAACCATGCGCAGGCCGCTGGGGTCCCTATTGTTTTCGCGTTCACGAAAATTGACAAGCCAGGGGCTAATACGGATAGAATCCGGGAGCAACTTTCCGCTATGAATATTTTGGTGGAAGATTGGGGAGGCAAATATCAATGTCAGGAAATTTCCGGTAAGACAGGGGAAAATGTAGATCTACTGCTCGAAAAAGTATTGCTGGAAGCCGAATTACTTGAATTGAAGGCCGATCCCCATAAACGTGCTGTAGGTTCGGTTATCGAGGCCAGCCTCGACAAGGGCAGAGGAAATGTTACTACCGTACTAATACAGGCCGGAACGCTCCGCGTAGGGTCTGCAATATTAGCAGGATCTCACAGCGGGAAGGTGAAAGCCCTGTATAATGAACGGGGGCAAAAAGTGTCTGAAGCGGGCCCCGCCACGCCGGTCCAGATATTGGGAATGTCTGGGGCACCCACAGCGGGGGATAAGTTCTATGAAATGGAAAGCGAGCCGGAGGCACGGCAGGTAGCTAACAAAAGACTGCAACTGCAACGTGAACAAGGGTTGCGTACCCAAAAGCATATTACCCTCGATGAAATCGGAAGGCGACTGGCGATTGGAAACTTCAAGGAACTTAACGTTATTGTCAAAGGTGACGTGGATGGATCCATTGAAGCACTATCTGATTCGCTGCTTAAGCTATCGACAGAAGAAATCCAAGTCAACGTAATTCATAAATCCGTCGGTCAAATTTCTGAATCGGATGTATTGCTCGCATCCGCGTCGGATGCGATTATCATCGGTTTCCAGGTGCGGCCGTCTACAGGAGCACGCAAGTTGGCCGAGCAGGAGCAAATCGACATCAGGCTATATTCAATCATATACGATGCGATCGACGAAGTAAAAGCGGCAATGGAAGGCATGCTCGAACCCAAATATGAGGAGAAAATTGTCGCCAATGTTGAAATCCGGGAGACCTTCAAGATTAGTAAAGTAGGTACTATCGCCGGTTGTATGGTGCTCGACGGAAAAATAAACCGAAACCATAACATACGGGTAGTCCGAGACGGCGTAGTGGTATATACGGGACACCTTGCGTCGCTCAAGCGATTCAAGGATGATGTGAAGGAAGTGTCTGCTGGCTACGAATGTGGATTGAACATTCAAAATTTCAATGATATTAAAGAAGGTGACATCATTGAGGCGTATGAGCAAGTAGAGGTGAAAAGGAAACTCTAGTTGTTCTACGATGTGGAAAAATATCATTAAAAGGCCATCTTAGCTTGTAGTGGACTTCGTGCAGCCTGTTAAGGAATAACAGGCTGCTTTTTTTATCCATTTCATTAGTTGACCTGTAATGATTAGTTGCCATGCATACGATTATAGAACCGTTTAGAATAAAATCGGTTGAGCCGATTTACTTTACCACACGCCAAGAGCGCATCCAAATCTTAAAACAAGCACACTACAACCCATTTTTGATTAAAGCCAAAGACGTCGTCATCGATCTGCTGACCGATAGCGGCACCAGCGCGATGAGCAGCGAACAATGGGCGGGAATAATGAGGGGCGACGAGAGCTATGCCGGAAGCGATAGTTTTTTCCGTTTCCAGCATGTGGTAAATGATATAACCGGTATGCCCTTTGTTATCCCCACGCATCAAGGCAGAGCATCTGAGAAAATTATTTTCACAATACTGGGGGGCAGGGGAAACTATGTCTTAAGTAATACGTTGTTCGATACGACCCGAGCCAATGTGGAGTTTTCCGAAGCAACGGGAGTCGATCTTCTTTGCGAAGCAGGCAGGGATCCTGCGTTAGAAGCGCCATTCAAAGGTAATATGGACACTGAGGCGTTGCTGTCGTTCATTGAAGAAAAAGGAGCAGCGGCCATCTCAATGGTCATGCTCACGTTAACAAACAATTCCGGAGGTGGCCAACCCGTAAGTATGGCAAATATAAGGGAGGTGAGTTCCATATGCAAGCAGTACGGTGTTCTGCTTTTTATCGATGCTTGTAGATTCGCTGAAAACGCATATTTCATCAAACTTCGGGAAGCAGGTTATGAAACCAAAAGTGTCATTGAAATCGCTAAAGAAATATTTTCTTACGCCGATGGCTGCACCATGAGTGCTAAGAAGGATGCGTTTGCAAACATTGGAGGTTTCATAGCTGTCCGGGATGAGCAGTTAACTGAAAAATGCAGGAACCTGTTGGTGATTACCGAGGGATTCCCCACCTACGGCGGGTTGGCGGGCCGTGATCTGGAGGCTATTGCCATCGGGCTGCGTGAAGTTATGAATGAAGACTATCTGAAATACCGCATAAGGAGCATTCAATATATCGGCGAAAAGCTTGATGTGTATAACATCCCGTATATCAAGCCCACCGGTGGGCACGCGGTTTATTTGGATGCCAAGCGTTTTATGGATCACATTCCCGTACACGAGTACCCTGGGCTCGCCTTATGCAGTGCGCTGTATGTCGAAGGAGGAATACGCGGTGTCGAAATCGGATCAGTGATGTTTGGTAAGCGAGCTGAGGATGGCAGCTTGATTTCTCCCCCAATGGAGCTGGTGAGGTTGGCCATTCCCAGACGGGTGTATACACAAAGCCACATGGATTATGTAACGGAAGTCGTTGCGGAAGTCTATAAACAGAGGCGCCGTTATCTTGGTTATCGGATTACGCATGAGCCGCCGTTTCTCCGGCATTTTACGGCGAGGTTTGAACCCGTATAATTCTGGCTCCGTAGTTGTAACGCGCATGTATGCTCACACAGCTATGATGTAATTACGCCTAAAAGTCTTATTAAATTTTGAGTTTACATAAAAAGGACTTATTTTCAGCCACCAATTTTTATTGATTATAGCTGAAATGTCTGTGAAGTCTGTATTTTTAGTAAGTTTAGTTCTACTGAACATCGCCATCGCTCAAGAAGATTCCAAACCTTATGCGCAGCATATTGAAGGCACTAACCTGGCTTTTACCATGCAGCCGATTCCCGGCGGAGAATATCTCAGGGGTAGCGAACAAGGCAAGGCGGATGAACGGCCTGTACACCAAGTAAAGTTGGATCCATTCTGGATGAGTACCCACGAAGTGACGTGGGATCTATACGAGCCATTCATGTACAAGGACTTTGAGTTGTCACGAAGCGGCGGTAGTGTGGCTCCAGAAGTGGACGCGGTGACACGACCCACAAAGCCCTACCTAGATATGACGTTCGGAATGGGGAAGGAGAATCACCCAGCATTGGGTATGACCCAATATAATGCCATCCAGTTCTGCAAGTGGTTGTACGTTCGTACCGGAGTATTCTACCGCCTCCCCACAGAGGCGGAGTGGGAATACGCCTGCCGGGCCGGCAGTACCACTGAATATCACTTTGGGGACGATCCATCACAGTTGGACGAGTATGCGTGGTATAAAGCAAACAGCGGAGCTAAAACTCACCCAGTGGGCGGAAAGCAACCGAATGCTTGGGGGCTTTATGACATGCATGGCAATGTTGCCGAGTGGACTTATGATCAGTACGTCGCGGATTTCTATCGGCAATTTGACGGCATTACTGCTAACAATCCAGTCGCAATACCCGAGAAACTCTATCCGCACAGCATTCGCGGCGGGTCATTCGAAGATGGGGCTGCCGATCTGCGATCGGCGGCACGTATGCCGTCTGACCCTTCTTGGAAGCAGATGGATCCTCAGATTCCTAAAAGCAATTGGTGGTTTCCCGAAGCACCTTTTATCGGAATTCGACTGGTAAGGCCGGTCAATGTGCCTTCCGAAGAGGAAATCCTAGCTTATTATGACAAAGCCCCAATTCAGGATTATTGATACACGCCAAAATATAGATCTAAAACATAACAGATGGATACAAAACGAGTAGGCGAGCAACGCCGTGAATTTTTAAAGACGTCTGCATTGCTGGCAGGCAGCGCAGTGCTGAGTGGAATGCCTTTTATGGGTGCGTATGCAGAAGGTGACGATGTGATCAAAGTAGCCGTTGTGGGCTGCGGCGGCCGAGGCACCGGGGCGGCTTTCGACGCCATTGCTTCAGGGGCTAACATAAGAATCGTAGCACTAGCGGACGCGTTCCGCGACAGGCTGGACGAGGCGTACACCAAATTGTCGGAGCGCCATGGAGATAAGCTGGATGTTACCGAAGATCGTAAGTTCGTGGGCTTCGATGCATACAAACAAGCTATTCCGTTGGCAGATGTGGTCATTCTGGCCACCTCACCAGGCTTTAGACCAATACATTTCGAAGAGGCCGTCCGGCTGGGCAAGCATGTGTTCATGGAAAAGCCGGTAGCTGTGGATGTGCCGGGCGTACGTAAAGTGCTTTCGGCGGCAGAAGAAGCCAAGCGGAAAAAGTTAAATGTGGTCGTTGGTTTGCAGCGCCGTTATCAAGCGAATTACCGGGAAACTATCAAACGTATTCAGGATGGTGCGATCGGTGATATTGTTTCCGGCCAGGTCTACTGGAACAGCGGTGGTGTATGGGTGCGGCCGCGTACGCAGGAACAGACCGAAATGGAATACCAGATGCGTAATTGGTACTATTTCAACTGGCTGTGCGGAGATCACATCGTCGAACAGCACGTGCATCAGCTCGATGTGGCAAATTGGGTAAAAGGCAGTTATCCGGTGTCGTTTCAGGGCACAGGCAGCCGCGCATGGCGGACCGGCAAAGAGCACGGCGAGATTTACGATAACCATTCGGTGGAGCTTACCTATGCTGATGGATCAGTGATATATAGCCAATGCCGGCATTTTGAAGGAACTTCCAACAGGGTGGATGAGACCTTTCAGGGTACGAAAGGTCGGGTTTTCCTGTCCGCTGGGAATGATGGCGCCCTTTGGGACTATAAAGGGAATGAACTGTTCAGCCATCCAAAACGCGGAAATCCCAATCCCTATCAGCACGAACATGTGGAGCTCTTTGACGCAATAAGCAAGGGAGAATACAAATTCGAAGACGCTGAATACGGTGCATATAGCACGCTAACAGGAATAATTGGTAGACTGGCTACGTATTCGGGTCAGGTAATCAAATGGGACGATGCGTTGAAGTCAAACATTGACCTGATGCCTGAGCGATTCGCGTGGGATGCCTTACCGAAAGTATTGCCCAACGAGGAAGGTTATTACCCTTATGCCATTCCAGGCCAAACAGTGGTGCTGTAGTGATAAAAAGATCGTTATTTTGGATGCTAAGCATAGGCTTTCCTGTGCTGCTGGCAGGTATTAAAAAAGGTGAATTGGAGCGGTATGTTTTATCAGGAACAGCTCAAGGGACTACCTATACGGTTACCTATTATGCTAACGATAAACTTGTCCATCGGGCTGAGATAGACAGCGTCCTCGCCGTAATTGACAGCTCGATGTCATTATACAAGCCTTATTCCCTGATCAATAAGATCAATGCCGGTGGCCGCGGAAAGTATCCAATCGACGAGCATTTTTTTCGGGTATTCACAAAATCGTTGGCGATACACAAAGACAGTAAGGGGATTTTCGATATTACTATAGCGCCGCTGACCAACCTTTGGGGGTTTGGGACAACAGAGATTGAGTTTTTTCCCGACAGTATCCAAGTGGATAAGGCCTTGGCTTGTGTAGGAATGGATAAGTTGCGGTTAAAGGGTCGACTGTTGGAGAAAAAGGAGCCCTGCGTGCAACTTGATATGAACGGCGTAGCGCAAGGGTATAGTGTGGATGTGTTGGCGGACTACCTCGAAGGCAAGGGAATTACCCATTACGTTGTGGAATTGGGTGGTGAATTGCGGGTAAAGGGGCCCAAGCCGGACGGTACGCCGGTGCGGATCGGAATAGAACGTCCAACAAGCGGAGACAGCGGTCCGCTAGCCATCAATGATGTGGTGGAAATAACTGAAGGCGCAATCACCACAGCAGGTAGCTATCGTAACTATATGCGAGACGGGAACCGGAAGGTTTCCCACCATATCAGTCCGACAACTGGATATCCGTTTAACACGGAAATCATCAGCGCCACCATTTATGCGAAGGATGCCGTAACAGCCGATGGTTATGACAATGTCATCATGGCTATGAATGCGGATGAAGCGATAACGTTTGTAAACCGGCGCCATGGTATGGAAGTTTTCGTGCTATACATAGATGAAAGCGGGAACGTGAGAGACACGATGAGTATGGGTTTCAGCAATATGATCACCAGCAAAACAAATAATCTGAACTAACATGAAAAGAGGCCAATTTATTCGCAACGCATTGTTGGCAACCGGGGCGGTTGTCAGCGGAAAAACGGTAAGTGCTTTTGAAAGAGAGATAAATGTAAAAGAAAACAAACCATTTAACTTGAACTATGGTCCGCATCACGGCCAATTCGAAAATCATGCGGGAAAAAACATCACTGACCAAATTCAGTTTATGTTTGACCAGGGCTTCAGAAGTATCGAAGACAATGGCTTTTCTCGGCGGACTGTCGAAGAACAAGAGCGTATAGGCAACCTCCTGGCGAAATTGGGAATGACCATGGGTGTCTTTGTCCTGGATAAGGGAGGCAACGGTGCAAACACATTGGCAGCTGGAAAACAGGAGCATGTGGATATCTTTCTGAAGGGGTGCCGCCAAGCAGTAGAACTTGCAAAGCGATGTGGCGGCAAATTCACAACGGTGGTGCCTGGCGATTTCGTCAGGAACTTGCCGTTGGATATCCAAACGGCCAACGTCATTGAGGCGCTGAGGCGTGGCGCAGAGATACTCGAACCTCATGGTATCGTGATGGTGTTGGAGCCGTTGAGTGATACACCGGATCTCTTCCTGCGAACATCCACCCAGACTTACCTTATTTGCAGAGGGGTGAACAGCCCGTCATGTAAAATATTATATGATGCATACCACATGCAGCGCAACGAAGGCGATCTGATTGCCAACATCGACCGTTGCTGGGATGAAATCGCGTATTTTCAGGTAGGCGATAATCCGGGCAGGCACGAACCTACCACGGGAGAAATCAATTATAGAAACGTATTTAAACACATCTATAACAAAGGCTATCGAGGCGTTGTAGGCATGGAACATGGCAAATCAACCAAAGGCAAGGAAGGGGAGGTGAAGTTAATTGCTGCTTATCGTGAAGTAGACAGTTTTTTAGCTTAAATGATGTTAATATAGTTGTAGTATTCGCCAATATATCCCATATTCGTCGCTGAATAAATAACATTTTCACTGTTTCGTTTTTGTATCGACTATGAACATAAGTATAAGAATCAAGTTGTCTTTTATGATGTTTCTCGAGTTTTTTATCTGGGGAGCATGGTTTGTGACATTGGGAAATTTTCTGCCAAATAATTTGCAGGCTTCTGATTTAGAGATATCCAATGTGTTCTCTACTCAGTCATGGGGTGCGATTATCGCGCCATTTATTATCGGCCTTATTGCTGATCGATATTTTAATGCCGAGCGCATTTTGGGGGTTTTACACCTCATAGGCGCGTTTTTGATGTATCAGATGCACCAAGCTCCAGACGTAGGGGTGTTCTATCCGTATGTGTTGGCCTATATGATCGTCTATATGCCTACCCTTGCCTTGGTCAATTCTGTTTCGTTTAGGCAGATGCCAAACCCCGAGAAGTCGTTTTCGGGTATCCGGGTATTTGGCACGATAGGATGGATTGTCGCTGGGTTAACGATTAGTTTCCTGGCATGGGACTCGCAGGAGGGTATCGCACAGGGATTATTGAGTAACACGTTTCTGATGGCCGCGGGAGCGTCCCTCGTGTTGGGCGTATTTAGTTTTACGCTCCCTAAAACTCCACCGGCTAAAAGAACTTCGGCTGAAAAAAGCAGTCTCTCTGAGATAATGGGTCTTGATGCAATCAAACTGCTGAATAACCGCAATTTTTTGGTTTTCTTCATTTCCTCAATCTTGATTTGCATTCCCCTGGCCTTTTATTACCAACTTACCAATAGGTTCCTGTCGGAAGTGGGGATGGAAAATGTTACCGGAAAAATGGCAATTGGGCAGATTTCAGAGGCGTTTTTCCTTTTGCTGTTGCCTGTGTTCTTTACCCGTTTCGGATTCAAAAAAACCATTATGGTGGGGATGTTAGCATGGGTAGTCCGATATGTACTCTTTTCCTATGGCGACGCGGGCGAACTCACGTTCATGCTTCTTATAGGTATTGCTCTTCATGGCATATGTTATGACTTCTTTTTTGTTTCCGGACAGATATATACCGATGCCAAGGCGGGTGAAAGATATAAAAGCTCGGCTCAAGGGTTGATCACATTAGCCACTTACGGAGTCGGACAGCTGATAGGATTTTGGGTGGCAGGGTACGTGAGTGAGTACTACCATGGCCTGAGAGATGGAAGCATCAATGAGTTCTGGCAGCAGGTATGGCTTATCCCCGCCGGTATTGCTGTGGCGGTGCTGTTGATCTTCACATTGCTCTTCAAAAACGAAAAAGTAGGAAAAGCTGAGACTCAAGCGCAAACGACGTGAGTGTTCCTGCAATAAATCAGCAAAAGTGAGGTCATAGAAGCAGAGGGTAACATTTAACAGGAATCTTTGTAACGAAAAAATAAACTGAAAAAACTAAATAATACAAATATGGCAGATAATGTATATGACGCGATCGTGATCGGGTCAGGGATAAGCGGGGGATGGGCTGCAAAAGAATTGACCGAGAAGGGGCTAAAGACCATCATGTTGGAGCGCGGACGTAATGTAGAGCACGTAAAGGATTATCATGCCTCGACTAAGCACCCGTGGGAGTTCCCTCACCGCGGCGGGCGTACCCAACAGATGATCGAAGATTACCCGGTATTGAGAAGAGACTATCCACTAAACGAAAAAAACCTCGATTTTTGGGTTAATGAAAAGGAAAGCCCTTACGTAGAAATAAAGCGCTTCGATTGGTATCGCGGCTATCACGTAGGGGGGCGGTCGCTAATGTGGGGGCGCCAAAGTTACCGGTTAGGTGACCTGGATTTTGAAGCCAACGCTAAGGATGGCCATGGGGTGGACTGGCCAATCCGGTATAAAGATATTGCCCCATGGTACAGCTATGCCGAAAAATGGGCAGGTATCAGTGGCAATCGCGATGGATTGGACGTATTGCCCGACGGTGATTTTCTGCCGCCCATGGAGATGAATGTGGTAGAAAAGGATTTGGCGGCTCGAATCAAAGCACATTACAATGGAAAAAGACACTTCATTATGGGCCGTGTGGCTAACCTTACAACGCCGCATGAAGGTCGAGTGAATTGTCAATACCAGAATCAATGCTGGTTGGGATGTAATTTCGGCGCATATTTCAGTACGCAATCCTCTACGTTGCCAGCTGCTGCGGCGACGGGAAATCTTACGCTTCGTCCTTTTTCCATTGTTACACGTATTCTGTATGACAAAGACACAAAAAGAGCAACGGGTGTTGAAGTATTGGACGCTGAAACCAACCAGACTTATGAGTACTTTGCAAAAATCGTTTTCGTTTGTGCGTCCGCTTTCAACTCTACATGGATACTGATGAATTCGGCAACCGACGTTTGGGACGGCGGACTGGGAAGCAGCAGCGGCGAGCTTGGCCACAATGCTATGGACCATCATTTCCGTTGTGGTGCTAGAGGAAGAATGGAAGGGTATGAAGATAAATACTACTATGGACGCAGGCCTACAGGGTTGTATATACCACGTTTTCGCAACGTCGGGGATGACAAGCGAGATTATATCCGTGGCTTTGGCTATCAGGGAGCGGCGAGCCGTGGGCGTTGGAGCGGAGAAGTTGCTGAAATGAGTATTGGAGGTGCGTGGAAAGATGCCATGTGTGAACCAGGCGAATGGTCGGTTGGTTTCACGGCGTTCGGAGAGATATTGCCGTATCACGAAAATCGGATCTTCCTAGACAAGAACGTAAAAGACAAATGGGGTCTGCCTGTCTTAGCTATGGATATGGAAATCAAAGAGAACGAAATGAAGATGCGAAAAGACATGATGGACGATTGTGCGGAAATGCTGGAAGTGGCCGGAGTGAAAGACGTGAGCACCTATGACAATGGTTATGGTTTTGGACAGGGTATCCACGAGATGGGCACAGCGCGAATGGGAAGAGACCCCAAAACCTCTGTGCTCAACGGAAATAATCAGGTATGGGACGCGTTAAATGTGTTTGTTACTGATGGCGCCTGTATGACATCCGGGGCATGCGTAAACCCTTCGCTCACGTATATGGCTTTGACAGCCCGTGCCGTTAACTTTGCCGTAGCGGAGTTGAAAAGTGGAAATTTATGAGCAGGAAACACAGGGTTTGTCGTTTCGCTGTAATAGCCGGCGTGATTACATCGGCGGCGAATGGGCGGAGCTCCGGTAAAACGTTGCCACGACACAAGGCAGAAAGTCGGATGGCCGACTTTAATTGACAATAAAAAAATTAAAATACGATAACATGAACAGAAGAGAAGCTTTGGCAAGGGTAGCTTGGATCATGGGGGGAGCCGTTGTTGGTGCCAATCTATTCTTAGAGGGGTGTACACGGAAGGCCGCAAAGGATGTCGAAGGTTTGTTTGAGCCAGCTACCGTGGATTTTCTCGGCGATGTGGCAGATACCATTCTACCACCGACAAGTAGTCCAGGTGCGAAAGAGGCAGGGGTAGGGGCTTTTATCCCGGTGATGGTCAAAGATTGTTACACAGATGAAGAACAGAAAACGTTCATCAATGGGCTTGACAAGCTGGAAAATGCAGCGGAAGAAAAGTTCGGCCGCGGATTTCAGGCATTAAATGCCGAAGAGCGCACCGCATTATTGGCGGAAATCGATAGAGAGGCTAAAACATATCAGCGCGAAAAAGCCGGAGATGATCCGGACCATTATTTCCATTTGTTTAAACAGCTAACGCTATTAGGTTTTTTTACCTCAGAACTGGGCGCAACTAAGGCGCTGCGATACGTACAGGTGCCGGGCAAATATATTGGGGACTACCCTTACAAAAAAGGAGACAAAGCATGGGCTACGTAGAACAGGGACTCTCTGTTCTACCTATTGCTTATTACCGCTTCACGGTCTACTTTCTTCAATACCTCTAAAACCGCCAATACCGCGTTGTAAAAAAAGTCGGGTTGGATACGTTCATAGGTGTCATTCGGCGTATGATAGTCTGCATGGTCCTCCACACCGAAGTATATAAATGGAATACCCGCCTGATGGAATACTGCGTGATCACTTTGCATAGTCCAGTCATCGCTACCACTGCCGGGTCTGTCGTGCCCTGTTTTCAGCATGACAGCAGGGTTTTCATAGGAGACGAAAGGTATTAAAAACGGATAATGATAGGTGCCGCAGGCATACAGTTCGTTGCGGTCACTGCGGCTCACCATGTCCAAATTGACGTTCAGCACGATGTGCTCAAGGGGAATCGGAGGCGCATGGACAAACGCCCTGGCACCGCGCAGCCCCATTTCCTCGGCATCAAATGCCGCGAAGATCAGCGTATGGTTTGGTCTGTGCTCGCTAAAATAGGCAGCCAGGGCCAACAAGGCTGCTACCCCACTGGCATTGTCATCCGCTCCGTAATAGATTTGGCCGTCGCGTTCACCGAGATGGTCATAATGCCCCGAGATGACAATGGCTTCTTTGCGTTTGCCGGGGATGCATCCGATGATGTTGTGGCCTTTTAGGCTGTCTGTTATTGCAAACCGATCAATGTACCTTTCATGAAATGACTTCAGGCTTAGTGCTTGGAATCGGGCGGTGATATAGTCAATCGCCTTCTGATGCCCTTCGGTGCCCGGCTTTCGGCCTGCAAATGCAGCGGATGATAATGTTCGGATGTCGTTTAACAACGTATCCCTGTTTATCGGCTGAGCTGCGGCGCACGAGCTGATTACATAGTAGAAAAAAGCAGCAATATAAATCTTAACCTTCATTGTCCGTCTCTTTTGCATTTCTTAAGGTGCGGTTTGGTTGCCACGTTGTCGTTCGTACACATTTTTTTGCCGTTTGCATGCTTTCACTTTTCGTTGGATGTTTAACCGCCTAACTTAGAGCCAGAAAAATTTAAATCACTGATTTATTAATTTTTAATCGCCTTGCCTGACATAGTATACAATGGGAAATAGCTTAGCAAATATACAACGAAATATTTTTTTGACCTACAGCCACGAGATTATCGGGGTCGCAATGAAGTGGCTATTGGAAAAGTATTTTCCAATGTCAATAATTGGTGAAGCACGGAACTTTCAGGAAACACTTAACGACTTACCGAAGAAAGAATACGACCTGGTAGTGTTAGATGCGGAGATCGCTGACAGCACCCATCTATTGGGTGTAGTCGAACACATTAAATCATTAAGTCCCAAAACTCGTATACTGATTTTTTCAGAGCTTGATGAGGCGATATATGGCCCCAAATACATTGCTTTTGGGACCAACGGATACCTGGCCAAGAATGCCGACATCGATAGTATCGTAGAGGCAATTAAAATCGCCCTTGATGGCGAAACAGAAGTGTATAAAAGGGATAAAATTGAGGAGACGTCAAATGAATTCGTCAAATCCAATTTGTCCGACACTCTATCCCAACGAGAAGCCCAGATTGCCGAACTACTGGTCAAGGGAACCACGCTTACGGAAATCAGCAAAAAGATCGGCCTTAGAGATACGACCATTAGCACCTATAAAAAGCGGATATTCGAGAAGGTGGGCGTCAAGACGCTATCAGATCTTATTGCCGTATGGAAAATTTATAAGTGATTTGAGTACGGCCACCTTTGTTTGCTAAATACCCATCCTTTCTAGTGTTTTGATGAAGATATTGTAGGCTTTATACTACATATCTTTCTGTTCACACACGTTTTCTTGTCGTTTGTGTACACCGAATTGACGTTCATCAACCTATTCGTTCTTTTTGTGCTGCAGAATTGATTTACATCTATTATCAAATTATTGGAAAGCGTGAATTCAAGCATTTTTAACATTGCCAAGAATGGGGTGGTCCCCAGTCTTAAAATTACAAAAGGTCATATGGATACGTCAACGTTTAACCGCATGATAGGGCGTGTATTAACTTTAGCACTGGTATTGGGATTGAGCATTGATGCCAAATCTCAGCAAGTTGAGGTTGCCGAATTGGACAAACAAATCACTCAACTAACTGAAGAGGAAGGTGAAGAGTTACGAAGCCTTTACTACGATTCGAATGCAAGTGTTTTTTACCGTTCAGATAAATCTGAACCCATTCAGGTGGGCAAGGGGCGGACGAAGGTAATCCATGTTGATGCCACAAGGTTACCTGTGCTTTCGAACGTGGATGGACCGTTTGTCAGTATGGTGGTTATAAACTTTGCAAGCGTAGGAGCTAACGGTTCATACTCGATTTCTGCTCACGACTTGGCAAATTTCCCATTATTGAAATTTGTGGTGTTTGTAGCCAACGGTGATGCGGTTGCTGAGCGGCTGGCAAGGAGCAGCGTAAAGGACCTTACCGGAGATGAATCGTATTCCATACTTTATAAGTCAGTAATCCAGGCCAACTAAGCCGATAATAATAACTAACCTACTTCTCATGGAGAATATTTACAGAGCTTTTAACCAGCAGCGAACGATATTTATTGGTGTACTCTTGTTACTTTTAGGTTCGTTTGCCTTCCCGGACGGGGCTGCTGCCCAGGTCAGAAAACCGTTTACCCAGCGTCCATCCAACCACCCGGACAACTTGGTCAATGGCCAGCCGATTAAAAAAATCTATAATGTCAAGGGTGATTTTGCGATGATCGGCAATACCAATATGCGGCGCACGGACGAAACAGATGGCGACAACAGTAACCAGCGAATGAAATTTGTCAATGTCGACGGCAACATGATAAATTCATCTGCTGCAACGTTGCAGTTGCCGGCAGGCATAGATCCAAATTGCACCAACATTGTGTTTGCGGGTTTGTATTGGAGTGGACGGGCCAATACAGATGATATGAACGTGAGGTCATCCTCCAAGATCGAGTATTCATACAATGACATTCCTGCCAATCATCACAATCAAACTATTGGCAACTATACGCGTGCTATTGCCTATACCAATTACCGTTTTGCGATCAGCGAAAACGGAGATGAAAGGATCTATACGTTTTCCTCGACCGTTCCCGGGCAGCCGACCGTTCAATTCAAAAGGGAAAAGCACCGAGGCAGTCCCATTACCTATCGGTTGGGAACGACAGGTACTTGGCTAATCCCTGCGGACGGGCAACAGAGCAGTGATGACGGGATCACTCAGACCCTCGACGTGCCTTTTGTTATTTTTGACGGTGGTGCCAATGGGGCCAAGTTATCACTCGATCAGATTGCTTATCGCAACAGTTCCTCGTTGCGTATATCGGTCACCGGCAAGTATGAAGTTGAAAACGAGGTGCCGGTATATTTGAGTAAGCGAAAGGTCAAAATAAAAGGTCCGGGCGCAAGTCAATATACCGAATTCGAGGCGAATGTAAACGATATCCGGTATAATAATATTTCTGGTGAAGACAATAACCAGATGTATGCTGGCTACGTTGAAATTACGGATTATGTCAAAAACAATCGGTTCGGTGAATACACCGTTGCGGATCTAGCACTTTTCGAAGGACATGGTGGGGCGGCCGGTTACTACGGCGGCTGGGGAATGGTAGTCATTTATGAAAATCCAACGATGAAGTGGCGGGATGTCACCATTTTTGATGGCTTTGCCTATGTAGCGGGAAGTGTTACCGAAGACTATACCATAGATCTGCAAGGATTTCAAGCTGTTGAAAATGGACCTGTAAACGTTACGCTGGGAATCATGGCGGGCGAAGGTGATCGAAATATTGGTGAGCCATCTGCGCCGGACTATTTCGAGATAGCCACGGCGGCGACATACATGAATGCGAGCCCCACTTGGGAACGGTTGAGCCATGCCGGAAAACCTGAATATAACTTTTTCAATTCATCAATTTTTACCGGTGATAATCCCCGAAATCCAACACTGACAAACAATGTGGGTGTGGATATCTCCCGGTTTGATATTGCTAATACCGACAATGCAATTATCGGCAATAACCAGACCGGAACCAAGTTTCGGTACGGAACCAACCAGGATACGTATATTATATATAATATAACGTTTGCTGTGGATGCCTATATCCCTGAGGTAGAGCCAGAGAATACCTTGACCGCTGTTGATGGCGTTCCGGTTCCCGATCAACATAGTCCCAGCTTAGAGCTGAATCCGAATGAGGAGCTGACGTTTACATTGACGATCAAGAATACAGGTGCGGAGCCAATCAACAATGCAGTTGTTAATATCCCTATGCCTTATACCGGAACGTATGTTTCCAGCGCTGGTGTAGGCCATAATGGACTTGTGCCGAGTGGAGAGCCATCCTTTAATCCATTAACCGGAATATTGACTTGGGATCTCGGCGTGCTACCGAAGCTGGCGGATCCTAATGCAGTATTGGCAACACTTACATATAACGTACGGGTTACCGATGACTGTTACATCTTGACAAATAGCGGCTGTCCGGCTTATGTAATTGTTGACGGAAGCGTTAGCGGTACTGGGGCAAATTCGGGTGCGAGTTTAGGTGACGCTGGTAACTTTATCTTTGGAAAGACCAACGGCGGCGCGAGTTGTGAGAACTCGCCGATTACTTCGCCGACCCCCATAAAAGTGAACCCGGGGGCGGAATGCGCTGGAAATGAATTCGAGAACAGAACGATTTTGTTTTGTGAAAGCGAAGTAGTAGACGGTGAAATACCGGTATCCATCATCCGTAATCAATTCCCGGCAGGAACGCGGTTCTATTCGGACATAGATCCGGAGACTTTTCAAGGAATAGGCACAGAGTACAACAACGATAATCCGTTCACTGGAACGCCCGGGTCTGAGGTTACATATTACGGCATTCCACCGCGTGGTGAGGGAAGCACCTGCTATTTCATATTTAAGATAGCGGTTATGAGTATCTCGGGTACGCCGGAAATCACCGACCCAAACTATTGTGTGGGAGATGAAGCGTCGCTATTGAATGAAATGGCAGAGGTTACGTCGGAGGGATATCAGCTGTTCTTCTACGAGACAGAAACGGCTACTTCGCCGATTGACGGGTCTGTTCGGCCTTCCACCGATGAACCTGGCGTAATCACTTATTGGGTTGCTCAAGGTACACCCACATGTATCGGAGAGCGCGTACCGCTTACGATCACCATACACCCCAGGCCTGAAATCATCGATCAACCGATCGATATAACGATTTGCGAAGGGGAGACGGGATCGGTTTCCGTTACCGCTGCGGGCGAGGAGCTTAGCTACACGTGGCAGTATTATGATAGTAATGAAGGCGCCTGGCAGAACCTAACAAGCGGTACACCGTTTCCTGAGGTAACCATAGATGGACCTACAGCTACGCTCGCAAATGCGGACACGATTTTCAACGGTGGACGCCTTCGGGTCATTGTATCGGGCAAGGGCGATTGTGAAGTTGTCTCAAACGAGGTAACGGTGACGGTGACGAGTATTCCGGCCCCTACGACGGACAAGGTCACGCAGGAGTTTTGTCAAATCGATGTGCCGACGGTCGGCGACCTGATTGTTGAAGGTACCGATATCAAATGGTACGACGTCGAAACGGGCGGTGACCCGCTCGATGTGGCGACCGTTTTAATCGATGGGGTCACCTATTATGGCACACAAACGGTAGATGGCTGTGAAAGCGTCGAACGCCTGGCCGTTACGGTCTTATTGAATTCGATCGATGGCGGTGAAATTTCTGGAAGTCAAACGGTTTGTCTGGGAACAACACCTGCGATAATAACCTCTTTGACTCCTGGAACCGGTTCCGGTGATATCGTCTATCGCTGGGAATCCAGTATCGACGATGGCACAACCTGGAGCCCTATTCCAGCTGTTTCAGGCGAGCAACATTCGCCGTCTACACTCACACAGACAACTTCGTTCCGCCGTATAGCCACCTCAATCTTAAATGGCGTGGAATGTACAGCGTATTCGAATGCAGTTCTGGTCACGATCAATAACGATTGTGCAATTACTTCCAGAAAAGACGTTACTGATGCAAACGGCGACGGACTGGCGAATGCTGGGGAACAATTAACCTATACAATTGCGGTAAATAACACTTTTGATCGGGATGTTACGGTAAATATCGTAGATCAGATACCCGCTCATACAGTATATCTAAGCAACACAACTGGTGGAAATTATGCCGCTGCTGCTAATGAAATTACTTGGAATGATCTAGTTGTCCCGGCCGGTACGGAAATTTCTGTGTCGTTCATTGTTGAGGTGGTTGATAACTTAACAGGCGTCTCAGTAATTCAGAATATAGCGGTTGTAACCGGTGAGGTCATCGAAACTCCACAGACGCCGGCGGTAGATATCGATACGGACCCGGTGAAATCATTCACCTCGTCCAAGGCTGCCGACAAGCAGTCGGTGAGCGCGGGCGACGAGCTGACTTACACGATCACGGTGACCAACACGGGAGATGTGGACTACGGGGGCATCGCCATCGAGGACGCAATACCTGCGAACACGGTCTATAAGGAAGGCAGCGCAAGCGCCGGTGCGGCCATAAGCGGCAACACACTTAGCTGGACGGTCGATGTGCCGTTTGGCGAGAGCCGTGCGGTTAGCTTCACGGTAGTTGTAGCTGAAAACCTGACGGGCGTGGAAGCGATCCGCAATGTCGCTGTGGTTACGGGCGACGATCCGGAGACGCCGGAAGAGCCGGAAGTGGAGACGCCTACGGACCGTGTGAAATCATTCACCTCGTCCAAGGCTGCCGACAAGCAGTCGGTGAGCGCGGGCGATGAGCTGACTTACACGATCACGGTGACCAACACGGGAGATGTGGACTACGAGGGCATCGCCATCGAGGACGCAATACCTGCGAACACGGTCTATAAGGAAGGCAGCGCAAGCGCCGGTGCGGCCATAAGCGGCAACACACTTAGCTGGACGGTCGATGTGCCATTCGGCGAGAGCCGTGCGGTTAGCTTCACGGTAGTTGTAGCTGAAAACCTGACGGGCGTGGAAGCGATCCGCAATGTCGCTGTGGTTACGGGCGACGATCCGGAGACGCCGGAAGAGCCGGAAGTGGAGACACCTGTTACTTCAGACAGGCGATTCGAATCAAGCAAAACGGTATCCGATGCAACTGGCGACGGAAAAGCACAGGCCGGCGAGGAGCTTTTATACACAATTACCGTTAGAAATACCGGCACGGAAGATTACAACGGTATTACCATTGAGGATGAAATCCCTGCATATACTACATACGTAGCGGGCAGCGCCACCCACAACGCGACATTTAGTAACGGTAAACTCACTTGGCTCATTAACGTCGGTTATGGTCAGGAAGTCTCTGTAAGCTTCGAGGTGCAAGTAATAGCAGATCTGGAAGGCACAGAAGTTATCCGAAACATCGCCACGGTCACTGGAGGTACCCCGGAGAATCCAGAGGTAGAACACCCTGAATCTCCTGAAATTCCGGTGATTACCGGACCTGTCGCCCACAACGACGAGGCAGATACGGAGCAAGGAGAACCAGTAACAATAATAGTGATTGACAATGATGAAGCTGGAAACAGCCCGATCGTTCCGGCATCAGTTCGGTTAGTTGATCCACTTACCGGCGATAAGGTGATGTCCGTAGCCATTGAAGGAGAAGGGGTATATGCCGTCGGCGCGGACGGAAACGTAGTGTTCACTCCCGAAGCCGGTTATGTAGGAACGAGTACGGTCAATTATACCGTAAAAGACGAAAACGGATTGGAATCAAATGAGGCCACTATCTCGGTAACTGTCGAAGGCGTAGCCGCTGAAGTGGCGCCGACAGCAGTAGATGATCATGCAACAACCCAATACGGCCAACCTGTCACCATAGCAGTACTGAACAACGACCAGCCGGGAAGTAGCCCGATTGCACCGTCCACAGTTCGGTTATTGGACGCGAACGGCAATCGCGTTAGCACAGTTACCATTCCAGGGGAAGGGCGATACGAAGTAAATGCCCAGGGCATTGTAACCTTTACGCCCGCTGATGGTTTTACCGGTACAAGCACCGTCCACTATGAAGTAAGTGATGAGAATGGACTGGTGTCTAATGTAGCCAACATTTCAGTCACCGTCGGTACCCGGCCATTCAAGATACCAAATGTATTTACGCCAAATGGCGACGGCCGGAACGATGTGTTCGAAATCGTAGGGCTCGAAGCCTTCGATCGCGTGGAAATCACGGTAGTGAATCGCTGGGGAAATGAAGTGTACCGGAACAGTAACTACCGGAACAATTGGGATGGTCAAGGCCTGAACGAAGGTACCTACTACTATGTGATTATTTTACATGAGGGTGGCCGGCAGGAAAGGCATGCTGGATGGGTGTTAATTAAACGCCAATAACTTAAAAAAATATTTAATCTGCAATCAGGACAGTATATCCCAGCCTCAACATTGAGGCTGGGTGTAAACTCCAAAACAATAACTATGAAGCATATCATAAAATCAGCGGTATTGGTGATCGGCATGGGGATGGTGTGGCAGGCGCGCGCCCAACAAAACATCCAATTCACGCAATACATTTTTAACTCGATGAGCGTAAACCCGGCTTATACCGGGTATAAGGAGGAGTGGTTTGGGCAATTGGGTTTACGTAGCCAATGGGTGGGGCTTGAAGGCGCGCCTCAAACGGGTTTGCTATCTATTGATGGTATCGTAGATCCGTTGAACAAACGGCACGGCGTAGGACTTCAGATCACGGCGGATAAACTGGGGCCGCAATCGGCAACGTCAGCATACGCTAATTACGCATTCCGTCTTCGGTTGAATGAAGAAGATACTCAGCGGCTAAGTTTCGGTATCGGCGCTGGTGTAACACAGTATAGTCTGGACGGCGCAATATTGGATCCCATAGACGGCAGCGACCAGGTTGTCCCAGCCGGAAAAATCAGCAATTGGGTGCCCGACATCCGTTTTGGCGTCTACTACTACAATCCGAGGTGGTACGCAGGGGTATCTCTAATGGACCTGCTTTCGGGCGATCAAAGCAACAATATCTTCCGCTGGGACAATACAACCACGGATAACATACGGCGTAAGCGGCACCTTTATTTTATCGGCGGCGCATTGTTCGACCTTTCGCAGGGATTGAAGCTCCGCCCGAGCTTGTTGGTAAAGGAAGATTTTCAAGGGCCTACGAGTTTGGATCTGAATGCAATGTTTATATTCGGCGAGCGATTTTGGCTCGGCGCAGGATGGCGTACCGGCGTGACGGTTTTCGAACGGACGTATAACCGGGTGAGCGGAAATAGCCTCAGCGGTCGTAATTCATTCTCTGCAGTCACGCAGCTATACGTTACCGATGCGCTGCGGATCGGTTACTCATACGATTACATCGTAAGCAGGCTTTCGAATGTTCAGAACGGATCGCACGAGGTGACGTTGGGAATAACGTTTGGCGCGAAAGGACAGCGTATTTTAAGTCCGAGGTTTTTCTAAGCTTACAATTGTCATAAATATGAAAAAGAATTACCTAGTAATAGTAATAGCCGCGCTGATGTCGTTCATCGATATCAGTGTCGCACAGGAGCAACCCAGCTTACGAGACCGGGCGGATGAGTTATACAGACGCTACGAGTACGCGAATGCAGCGAAATTATATGTGAAACTTGTCGATACACGTAAACCGCGCTTGCAGGACCTGGAACGCTTAGCAGATAGTTATTGGAAAATGAAGGATTATGAGGCGGCTGAGAATTGGTATGCACGGGTTGTTGAGCAAGATGAGAGTTCTCCAGGTAACCTACTCCGATACGGAGAAGTCCTCAAAGTCAATGGCAAATATGCTGAAGCGAAGCGTCAACTGGAAGCTTACGCCGCAAAGACAGGCAATGCGTCAGACGTAGCTGTGCAATTGGCCGGATGTGATTCCGCGATACGCTGGATGGCGTCACCCACTTCACACAACCTCCGCAACGAAGCCGACGTAAATACGGCCAATTCGGAATTTTCGGTTTTCCCGGTAGGGGATGAGGTATACTATACCGGAGAGCCGACCGGTCAGTCTTTAAATGATACCTATGGTTGGACCGGCAATGCATTTTTGCGCGTTTACACCGCGCCGTTGTCTTCAGCCGGCACACTCGGTACACCATCGCTTACCGAGCGCATCAACAGTGAAAAATACCATGTCGGACCAGTTTCAGCAGCGAAAGACGGCAATACCCTTTACGTGACACGCACACACACAGGCAAGGACGGCATGCGGCAAAAAGAAGGGAAACGCCGGTTTACTACCCATACATTGGAACTTTTCATCTACCGCTTAGAAAGCGGCGTCTGGGTAGAAGAGCCCTTTGCCTATAACAATGCAAAGGAATATTCTGTAGGGCATGCCGTGTTGTCACCTGATGAGCATGTGCTTTACTTTTCAAGTGACATGCCCGGTGGTCACGGCGGCACGGATATTTGGTACAGTGAACGGCAGGCTGATGGGACATGGGGAAGCCCGGTAAATGCGGGAGCAACAATTAACAGTGCAGGGGACGAATTATTCCCCAACATAGCGCCTGATGGTACGTTGTATTATGCGAGTGATGGATTCGCTGGAATGGGCGGATTGGACATATTCCGTGCGTCGGGGGACAGAGCGCAATGGAGCAAACCGGAAAATCTTAGGTATCCAATTAACAGTGCTTCCGACGATTTTGCCTACCTGATATATCGTGAGGACGAGGCTGCTTACCGTGGGTTCCTGTCCTCAGATCGGCGTGGAGGGAAAGGTGGAGATGATATCTACTCGTTTTCATTAGAAAAGCCGAAAATCATCATTATCCTTAGCGGTACTACAGCTGACAAGGCATCTGGCGAACGGTTACCTGCGACAGCTGTAACGCTTTACGATGGCGTTCGGACGATCGTCGCAAAAAAGAACAGCAGTGATGCGGGTACGTTCGAGTTCGTGCTCGATCGCGACCGTGATTATACCGTTTTGGGACAGAAAGAAGGTTACCATGCCGACTCAGCTAAAGTCAGTACTCGGGGAATTACCCAGTCGGATACCCTGGAAGTCGCGCTTTTACTTGAACCGATTTTTACAGTGGGGAAGACATTTGAATTAGAGAATATCTATTATGATTTCGATAAACACAACATTCGTCCGGATGCAGCAGCCGTATTGGATGAACTGGTTCGCACCTTGCGAGACAACCCAACGTTGAAAATCGAGCTTTCCAGCCATACCGATAGCCGCGGCAGCCATGCATACAACGAAGGACTGTCGCAACGGCGGGCACAGTCAGCGGTTGACTACCTGGTAAGCCGCGGCATCGCACGCGAGCGCATGGTGGCCAAAGGTTATGGAGAAACGCGGCTGGTAAATCACTGTGCCGACGGCGTACCGTGCTCGCGTGAAGAGCATCAAGCCAACCGGCGGACAGAGATCACCGTATTGGCATACTAATATTCATATTGACCTAAAAATCAAAGGGCAGCCGAAGCGGCTGCCCTTTGTGCTTTAAAAGAACAGAGCGCTTTACCTTAAAATGCGTCTGATCTTATTTGACTTTTTGATTAACTTGTAAAAAAGATCATAATCTTCCCTATCCAACACATCATAGATTTGCTGAAGTTGGCGGATGTGTTCCTGTAGTACCTCTAATACATTATCTCGATTTTGCCTGAAAATCGGTGTCCACATATCCGGAGAGCTTTTCGCGAGCCTGACAGTCGACTCGAACCCTGAACCGGCCAGCTCGAAAATACGGCCTTGGGACTTTTCTTTCTCCAAAACGGTCAGTGCTAACGCAAAAGATGTGACGTGCGAAATATGAGATACGTATGCCGTGTGCAGGTCATGTTCATTTGCGCTCATAAATGTGGTATGCATTTCCAGTTGCTCGATAATTGCGTCTACGGCTTCAAATGCATCCTCATCACTGTTCATTGCGTCGACGTACACCATCATCTTGCCTTTAAACAGATTCGGAATGGCAGCCTCCGGGCCGGAGTGTTCTGTGCCTGCCATTGGGTGGGCTGCCACCAGTCTTCCACGTTTTGGATGATCTGATACCGCATGCAAAATGGTCTTCTTTGTCGAGCCCATGTCGACGATCACCTGATTACTAACCCGATCGAGAAGGGGGGGCAGAAGATGCAGGATTGCGTCCACCGGAACGGTCAGGAATACGATGTCACTTTCCTTGACTGCCTTTTCAAGTGCGACGCCCTCTTGGATGAGGCCCAGTTGAACGGCCTTTTTTAAATTATTCTCATCTTTGTCTACTCCCAGAATCCGGGTGGCGATTTTCTGTTCCCGCAAGGTGATGGCAAGTGAGCCTCCGATAAGCCCCACTCCGATAATAGCTACATTCATTTGTATTTGCGTATTTTTTTACCATATACTGGGCATCAACTTCCCCATACATTCGCGATGCGTTCATGTGCTTGCTCCAGCACGGCCTCTGTGGCACATAAACTTGCACGGATGTATCGGTTGCCGCCATCACCGAAAATTCCACCCGGCGTAATGAATACCCTTGACGCCTGCAATAGTTTGTCACTCAATACATATCCGCTTGCGTAGGTGTCAGGGATCTTGGCCCAGACAAACAACCCAACCTGCTGCCGATCATATACGCATCCTAACATAGTTAAGAGCTGGCATACCTTTTCCCTTCTCCGACGATAGGTGTCGTTCAGTTGTTCATACCATTCAGGGCCCTGAGCCAGCGCTTCGGCAGCGGCCATCTGTATGGGGAGAAACATGCCTGAGTCCATATTGCTTTTGAATCGCATAATCTCACCGATTCGTGCTTCCGTGCCGACAAGCATTCCCACACGCCATCCGGCCATGTTAGCTGACTTGCTCAACGAGTTGAGTTCGACGGCTACATCGAGTGCGCCTTCAGTAGCAAGCAGGCTGGCCGGTCGGTCGTTGAGGATAAAACTGTAGGGGTTATCGTGGCACAGTAATATTCCGTATTGCTTTGCAAAGGCGACTGCTTCATCAAAAAATGCAGCGGGTGCAGCCGCGCCGGTAGGCATGTGCGGATAGTTCAACCACATGATTTTCACCCTGCTCAGGTCGCTTTTGGCAAGCGCATCCAAATCGGGCAACCAGTTGTTTTCCGCGGATAGCACATACGGAATGCCCTTCGCCCCGCTCAGCCGAACCGCAGCGGCGTATGCGGGGTACCCCGGATTTGGTAAGAGCGCTTCATCGCCATCTTGTAAGTAAGTCATACAAATGTGCACAATGCCTTCTTTGGATCCAATCAGGGGAAGTACATTGTTGTCGGGGTCTAATCGCACGTTGTAGAAACGTTTATACCAGTCCGCTATCGCTTGGCGCAAAGCCGGAGCGCCCTTGTAGCTTTGATAAGCATGGGTGTGAGGCAACGAAGCATATTGATGAAGCGTTTTGATCACCGACAAATGTGGTGGTAGATCCGGGCTCCCGATGCCCAGGTTGATCACTTTCTCACCTGTCTTATTCAGTTCGTCAATTTCCCTTAGTTTTTTTGAAAAATAGTACTCGTCGGTATGCTGCAGCCGTTTGGCAACCTCTATTTGCATTTTTTTACGTTTAGGCGACTAAATTAAGTAAAACGATCCAATTATTCCCTCCGTATTTTTCAGTCGGCCCTTCTTTTTTGGTAACTTTGCCGCTTGTTTAGTTCTGGATGAAGACTTATTTTCGACTACTTTCATATGCCAAACCGATTGGAAAATTTGCTGTACCTTACGTCATTACCACGTTATTGAGCGTTATTTTCGCTACACTCAACCTTGCACTAATTATCCCATTGTTGCATACGTTATTTGAAACCAGTGATCCAGATGTTCAGGTTGCTAAGCCCGAAAACTGGTATAAGGTGGCCGACTACTTTAATTATTATGCGACTCAGGCCAGCTTAACGTTTGGGCCGTTCGAAGCATTAAAAAGGGTGTGCATTATCATTATCGTATCGGTTTTTTTAAGTAACCTTTTCCGGTATTTCTCCCAGCGGATTATGGAAAACTTGCGTATCCATACACTGTTGAACCTGCGTAAGGCAGTGTTTGACAATGTAATGAATCTCCATGTCGGATATTTCAACAACCATCGGAAAGGCGATATTATTTCCAAGATCGCGTCAGACGTGCAGGTAGTTCAGTATTCCGTTACCGCAACCTTGCAGGTCGTGTTTAAAGAACCACTTACACTTTTCTTTTTCATCGCGGCGCTGTTTTTACTTTCTCCAAAATTGACGGTCTTTGCGATTACGGTTATCCCGCTATCGGCGTTTATCATTTCGCGCATTGTCAAACGGCTAAAAGCGCAGGCCACTGAAGCGCAACAGATATACGGCAACATGATCAGCTATTTGGACGAGGCACTGGCCGGAGTCAAAATCATCAAAGCATTTAATGCTACAGAACTCATTAAACGGAAATTCGACCACGAAAATATCCGTTTTTCGAAAATAAGCAGGCGGATGGTACGGCGTCAGCAATTGGGATC
This sequence comes from Parapedobacter deserti, assembly GCF_042646065.1. Taxonomy (NCBI): domain Bacteria; kingdom Pseudomonadati; phylum Bacteroidota; class Sphingobacteriia; order Sphingobacteriales; family Sphingobacteriaceae; genus Parapedobacter; species Parapedobacter deserti. The sequence continues at coordinate 95,440 of NZ_JBHRTA010000004.1, read as the reverse complement.
GCCTGTGTCAGAACTGCTTGGAGTGGCGATGGTTGCCATTGTACTCCTTTATGGTGGACACCTCGTGCTGAGCGGTTCCGATGAATTATCGGCTTCGGCATTTATCGCGTATATCGCCTTGTTCTCGCAGGTCATGCGGCCAGCGAAGGCGCTTACCGAGTCATTTGCTAATATTCATTCAGGAATCGCTGCAGGTGAACGGGTACTTGACCTAGTCGACCAAAAAAATGAATTGCCTGAGTCGTCCGATGCAAAGCATGTTAGGGCGTTCAAGGAAGGAATAAGACTGGTCAATGTAAATTTTGCATATGGGGACAGGCAAGTGCTGAAGGGCATCAACCTCGATGTCCCAAAAGGCAAAACCGTTGCTTTGGTTGGGCCGTCCGGGGGCGGTAAATCGACATTGATGGATTTAATTCCGCGTTTCATTGATGTCAGGGAAGGTGCGGTTTTACTTGATGGTGTAGATATCAGATCTCTGAAAATAAACGATTTAAGGGAGCTTATAGGATTTGTCAATCAAGACTCCTTTCTCTTCAATGATACCATTTACAATAACATAGCATTTGCGGCGGAAAACGTCACGATGGAAGACGTGGTCGCGGCAGCCAAGATAGCCAACGCCCACGAATTTATCCTCGAAACCGAAAAAGGGTACGACACGCATATCGGCGATCGTGGAATCAAGCTGTCTGGCGGCCAACGCCAACGAATATGCATTGCAAGGGCTGTACTTAAAAACCCGCCGATCATGTTGCTCGATGAGGCCACGTCAGCATTGGACACAGAGTCTGAGAAACTCGTGCAGGACGCGCTGTCAAAATTAATGAAAAATCGTACCACACTGGTCATTGCACACCGCCTTAGTACCATCCAAAATGCGGACAAAATCGTGGTGCTCGACGGAGGTAAGATAGTCGAAGAGGGTACGCACCAGCAGTTGTTAGCCAATGAAGGACTATACAAGAAGCTGATTTACATGCAGCAGTTTGGTGATTGAGTTTGGTTTATTTGCATATGAGCCTCGTTATGGCTAAATTTGCTACAAAGATTCAGGATATGGACGCCGAAAAACGAATCACTTTCCTTCTTGAAGACAAGAAGTTGGATGTGCAACTCAACACCATAGCCGCTAAAGTATACCACGGAGAGCGGATAAGCGAAAGTGAAGGCATACTGCTCTATGAGAAGGGCGAGCTCGGTTACCTGGGGGTCCTAGCTAATTTCATCCGGGAGAAAAGACACGGAAATATTACGTATTTCAACCGCAATTTTCATATCGAACCCACCAATCTTTGCGTGTATGATTGCAAATTCTGTTCATATTCGCGGATGATTAAGCACCGTGAAGACGGTTGGGAAGCAACGATGGAGCAAATGCTCAATCAGGTTAAGTCTTATGACAACGAGCCCGTCACCGAAGTCCATATCGTTGGCGGAGTGCTCCCGCAGTACAACATGTCCTTTTACATGGACCTGTTTACGGCTATCAAGAAGCATAGGCCCAGCCTTCACGTAAAGGCGCTTACCCCCGTAGAATACCATTACATCTTCAAGAAAGCAAAGGTGGACTATGCGACCGGCATGGCGATGATGAAGGATGCAGGCTTGGATTCAATGCCCGGCGGTGGTGCAGAGATCTTTCACCCCGAGATACGGGAGCAGATCGCCAAAGATAAGTGCAATGCGGATCAATGGTTGCAGATTCACGAAGCCTGGCATAACCTAGGTATGTATTCAAACGCCACGATGCTGTATGGGCACATCGAGCAATACAGGCACCGCATTGATCACTTGGAACGGTTGCGACAGTTGCAGGATAAAACAGGTGGGTTCCAAACATTCATTCCGCTCAAGTTCAGGAATAAGGACAATCAAATGTCTCATGTGCCCGAGGTGTCTGTAATCGAAGACCTGCGCAACTACGCCGTAAGCCGCATTTACTTGGACAACTTTCCTCATATCAAAGCATATTGGGCAATGATAAGCCGCGAGACAGCTCAGCTTGCTTTAAGTTTCGGGGTGGATGACATTGATGGAACGCTCGATGATACCACCAAAATATATTCCATGGCCGGAGCAGAGGAGCAACGCCCAGCAATGTCTACGCGTGAGCTCGTTGAATTGATCAAAAATGTAGGCCGGCACCCAGTAGAAAGGGATACACTTTACCGCGTTATTACCGACTATAAAGACGCCATCTTTGACGAGGAAGGGGGCGCGAAGCAAGCGGCGTATTATCAGTTACCTGTATTAGATAACAAATAGAAAACGTTTTTGGAAAAAATATTCTACATCATCCGCCATGGCCAGACCGATTTTAATCGCAAAGGGATTGTGCAGGGCCGGGGGGTCGATTCTCCCCTCAACGAAATGGGTCGGAAGCAGGCGGACGCGTTCTATAAGTATTATAAAGATGTAAGTTTCGATAAAATTTATACATCCACCTTATTGCGAACGCATCAGACGGTTGCTCCGTTCCTTCAGCAGGGCGTACCTGTAGAACAATTGGATGGACTCGACGAAATCGGTTGGGGAATGTACGAAGGCAAGGAACAATCACCTGAAATCATGGAGGGTTTCGCTGACCTCACTACCCGCTGGCGCAATGGCGAGCTGGATGTTTCTGTGGAAGGCGGCGAATCCCCCAATCAGTTGGTCAGCAGGCAGCGCAAAGCGCTTGACCACATGCTTTCCAAGCCAGAGGAGAAGATTGTATTGATCTGCATGCATGGCAGGGCTATGCGAGTTCTTCTATGTATGCTCATTAATCGTGACCTTGCCTTGATGGACGATTTTCCGCATACCAACACAGCGCTCTATAAGGTACGGTTTGACGGAAAAGAATTTTATATCGATGAGGCTTACAATACGCAGCACTTGGAGGAGCTACTTGTCGACTAATGGAAAAAACAAAAATTTCTGTAGTATCCTATACCAATACGCTTCCGTTTGTTCACGGACTGCAACACTCTCCTATTATTGAACAGATTACATTGAGCTTCGATGTTCCGAGCAGGTGTGCATCAAAACTGATCGATGGTCAAGCCGATTTAGGCATTGTACCTGTCGCTGCCTTGCTCGATATTGCCAATCCGCAAATTGTATCTGATTATTGCCTTGGCGCTGACGGTGCTGTAAATTCAGTATTTATTTTCAGCGAAAAACCTGCTCGCGAAATCAAGACGCTCCGATTGGATAGACAGTCGAAAACCTCAAATGGGTTAGCCCAGATTTTACTCCGGCACTACTGGAAACAAGAGGTAACTATCGTCGAAGGCAATGCAGACGCTTACGTCGAAATCGGCGATCGCACCTTTGGAAAGCAGCAGCTGCATCCCTATGCATACGACCTGGCCTTCCACTGGCGCGAGTTTACCGGTTTGCCATTCGCATTCGCCGTATGGGTAGCCAATAAACCGCTTTCGCCGGCGTTTGTCAAAGGCTTCAATGAAGCATTGGCGTACGGATTGGATCAGCGCGAAAAACTCATCGAAAAGCTGCCGTCAAAATCCGATTTCGATTATCGGGAATACCTCATGGAAAATATTGACTACCATTACAACGAAGGGAAAAAGGCCGCAGTATCAATGTTTTTAAGGCTGATGGAGACATTAGAACCGCATCCGATTAACCATTATGCTGGCTAAGATGACCATACCATGAAAATTGAAGATGAAATCCAAACCTCCAAGTTCCGCGATGAGCGGCACAAAGCGACCGTAAACATTGTTTTCACCAGCAATTGGATCACCCATATTTTAGAAAAGCGGGCGAATGCCCAACAGATTACCTTACAACAGTTCAATGTGTTGCGGATATTAAGAGGTCAATATCCAAATCCCGCTACCAACAGCATGCTGAAAGAACGCATGCTGGATAAAATGCCGGATGTGTCACGGATCATCGATCGCCTGGTGACCAAGAAGTTGGTGTCTCGGGGTAAATGCGATAGTGATCGGCGCGCTGTTGACGTCTTGATCACTGAAAAGGGGCTTGGTGTCCTGGCTGAGCTCGAAGAAAGCATGCTGATGTTAGACATCCTTGAAAAAAACATCAGCGAGGAAGAATGCAGGCAATTAAATAGTCTGCTTGACAGGTTGCGTGGATAATGCTAGCAATGAGGCAAAGTGCCGCTTGGCACCCATAGACCTTCACTTGCTGTGTTAACCATAACGCAATTTCCGTCATCTCTGACGGCACTAATTAGTGTGCATGAGTATGTGAGTGAGAATCAAACATGAAGTTCAACAGCGAAATCGCAATCCCCAAGGCAACAGCGATCATTTTTTTTCTATTGAATTGATGATGATCGGCTGTTCCCGACTCGAATAAAATTGTCGTCGATATGTGTAGGAATATACCAATGACAACGGCCATGATCCGGTCGAAATACTGTTCAATACCACCCCCCATTCCCCCTGAACTAATGCCTTTGCTGATTAAGAAACCTAACGGTGTCATAAAGGCAAATATGGCCAACAATATGATGATAGAACGTCTGGAAGCCGCTGAATGTAGCAATAGGCTGCCCAGCGCAAATGCTGCCGGTATGTGATGCACAGCAATACCGAACACCAACTCGTGCTGATGGTGAGAGGCGAGCGGCATCCCTTCCAGCAGCGCATGTAGGCACAAGCTGATCATAATCCCCCACGGAAGTATGCCCTTAACGGACTTATCGGAATGATGGATGTGCCCATGCTCAATTCCATGAGAGAATTGTTCTAAAACAAGCTGGAAGATAAATCCAAGGAGTACAAACAAACCGATCGTTTCGCTGGCGGAGCTATGGGTGTGGTACACATGAGGAATCAGATGCAATACCGTGATTGAAAATAGATAGGCCCCGCTGAAAGAAAGAATAAGTTTCAGCATGTTGGTGTTTTCGCGTCTTACAAAAAACACAGCTATGCCGCTCACAAAAGCAGAAATGAATAAAATGGCAACGATTAAAATAGAATTCATATGGTGTTTCTTACAGGTCTAAGATCAGAACTAATAAAACGGAAAGTGATGCCGGTGAGGTAACCTATTATGCTCCCCAACAATGCACCGCAAATGATGTCCAACGGATAATGAACACCTACGTATACCTGTGCGGTGCTAATTATAGCTGCCCAGAAGAGCGCAAGCCACAGGATAGGTTTCCATCGCCGATAGAAGATCATGATGAGTATTACTGCTATCGAGAAGTGATTGGTTGCGTGCGAAGAAGTAAAGCTATAGCCGCTGCCGCACCGAACAAGAACGTTGATGTCTTCTCGAAATTCGACGTCATTGCATGGCCTCACCCGTTGAACGGACTTCTTAATGACCGAAGAAGACAACGAATCCGATATACCGAACGTGATCAAAATAAACAAAATAATTAATATCCCTTTTTTCCCGTAATTTCTAATGGAGAAGATAATGATGAATAGGTATAACGGTGCCCATGTGTAGGGGTTGCGCAAAATAGGCATTAACCAGTCAAAGAAAGTATTGCTTAATCCCTGATTGATAGCCATAAAAGCTTCCTGATCTAAAGAAATGAGTTGGTCGATCATTTAAATTAAACAAAGTTGCAACAAAAGTAGTAAATAAATAATGATACGCAAGTAAAAAAACATCAATCGATTGCACGGGCTAAATATACGAGGCATTTAGGAATACCAGACAATGTTTCTATTTTTACCGAAATATTAGCGCAAAATAACACTTATGTCACTAATCAAATCCATTTCCGGTATCAGGGGCACCATTGGTGGAAAACCAGGCGAGGCACTCACCCCGGTCGATATTATTAAATTTACAGCAGCATTCGGACGTTTTATTCAGGAACGCAAAGGGATCAACAAAATGGTTTTGGGCCGCGATGCACGCCTTTCGGGGGGAATGGTTCGCGACCTGGTGGCCGGGACACTGCAAAGCGTCGGTATCGATGTGGTCGATCTTGGCTTATCCACAACACCCACCGTGGAAATCGCCGTGCCGGCCGAACAGGCAGGTGGAGGTATCATTATTACGGCCAGTCACAATCCTGCCCAATGGAACGCATTGAAGTTGTTGAACAGTGACGGTGAGTTTATTAGTGACGCCGAAGGCAGACAAGTGTTGGACATTGCCGACCAACTTGATTTCTGTTTCGCCGATGTGGATAAGTTGGGTAAGGTAAGTACCGATGACACCTACCTGCAGAAGCATATCGATCAGATTCTGTCACTACCGTTGGTGGATGCCGGCGCGATACGGAAAGCGGGATTTAAAATCGCAGTTGATGCAATCAATTCCTCAGGTGGTATATTTGTGCCCGCCTTGTTACAAGCCCTAGGAGTGGACACCATATACCGAATCTATTGCGAGCCGGACGGGCGCTTTTCCCACAATCCCGAGCCCCTAGCGGAAAACCTCACCGATCTTTCGGCGCTGGTTGTTGAGAAAGGTGCCGATTTAGGCATTGCCGTTGATCCTGATGTCGACCGGCTGTGTTTTGTGATGGAAAACGGCGAAATGTTCGGCGAGGAATACACGCTGGTCGCGGTGAGTGATTACGTGCTCAGACACACCCCCGGGGATACGGTGTCCAACTTGTCGTCGACAAGGGCACTCCGCGATATCACGGAGGCGCATGGCAGGCAGTATCACGCAGCTGCCGTCGGTGAGGTCAATGTGGTTGCAAAAATGAAGGAAGTAGGTGCGGCAATTGGAGGAGAAGGAAATGGCGGGGTGATTTACCCGGAAATACATTACGGCCGGGATGCATTGGTAGGGATTGCACTTTTTCTTACCCATCTTGCCAAGAGCGACAAACGCATCTCAGCCTTGCGTGCCGGCTATCCGCAATATTTCATGTCCAAAAACAAAATCATGCTGAAGCCTGATATGGATATCGACAGTTTGCTGAGGGCCATGGAACAGCGCTATGCTGACGTACCACATAGTACCATTGATGGATTGAAAATCGATTTTGAGCATGAATGGGTACACTTGCGTAAATCCAACACCGAGCCGATCATCCGGGTCTACTCCGAAGGCCCGACACCCGAAAGGGCCGCGGCCATCGCTCAGCAAGTGATCGCGGAGATTGAGGCCATTGTCGGAGCATAGCGCTTCTTACCTTACAGCAAATTTCGTATCTTGCGCACTTCCGGTAAATAAATCGCTATGCAAGATCATTCCATTTACGTGTCATCCGAAATAGGTCGGCTGCGGAGGGTGTTGGTGCACAGCCCTGACAGTGGCCTTGGTAAGGTGGTCCCTTCCAAAGCACAAGACTGGTTATTTGAAGATATTGTGCACCTAAGCACCATCAGGAGCAATGAATACGACTATTACGTTAAGTTGTTGCTTTATTTTCTTGACAGCGAGAAAATATGTGGCAAGGTGGCTGCAATAGATGCACCAGAAAACCACCGCAATTTTTACAAGCCTGATCATCCGGATTTTTACGGTTCTCAGCACGTGGTTGAGTTGCAGGTGCTACTTATGGAAATTCTTGAAGACCAAGCTATTAAAAGTCAATTGGTCGCCTCCGTATGCGCTATCGAGGCATGCAGCTACGAAGTGCAGCGGGAAATGATGGAATATCCACCGGCCACGCTAGCCCAGGTATTTTTCAGCGGTACCCCCGATGAGAGCGAAATGATCTTCCCGCCGATTCCTAACTTTATTTTTACCCGCGACATCGGTATCGTGATCAACGACCATATTCTTCTCAACAGACCCATGAAAGAGGCTCGCAAGCGGGAAGCGCTAATCGCTAAATACATTTTTTACCACCACCCGATTTTTGCGGCGAATCGCGACAAAATCATCGAACTGACAGACACGCAGCATCATTTCCTGCTGCCCAGTGATACGGCCATGAACAAAGTAACGCTGGAAGGGGGCGATGTAATGGTTGTGAGTAAGGATCATGTGCTGATCGGGGTGAGTGAGCGCACAAGCCGTGAAGCAGCGGCTCAGGCTATAACCCGGCTTTTCGCAAAAGACGTGGTCCGAAAGGCCACGATCGTCAGAATCCCCAACAAACGTGATTACATGCATATCGATACGGTTTTTACACAGGTGAAGAGAGACGTTTGGGTGATGTTAGGGGATTTTTCCAATGCGTATGAGGGAGGGCGGCAGACCGACCATGTGCATCGTGCGCTCCGGATTCAGCCTCACCACGCCAATGATTTGGAAATACTTCAGTTTGAAAAGGGGAGGCTGTCTGAGCCGCGCCCCTTCCACTCGTTGGAAGACCTGTTGGTAAATATCAGCGAACAGGACCTTGGCTGTAACCGGGGAAGCGTCCGCTTCATTCTGTCGGGAAATAATGAATTTCCCTATGACGCACGCGAGCAATGGACGGATAGCTGCAACCTGCTTGCCCTCAAAGAGGGGGTAGTGCTGGGTTATGACCGGAATGACAGGACATCTGAAGCGTTTCGCACGGCGGGTTTTGATGTGGTAGACGTAAAAACGCTGTTGGCTGACCTGGAATCGGGCCGCAGGCGGGCCGATGAGTTGACCGACACGCTGGTATTGATGCCCTCCGCCGAGCTCTCACGGGCGAGGGGCGGCTTCCATTGCATGAGTATGCCCTTGCTGAGAGACTAGTTAACGGGTGTAAAAACATCGAATCATGACCATATTGATGATCCGTCCGGTACGTTTTGGCTATAATGCGCAGACCGCCGTGAACAATGCGTTTCAGGTCGCAGAAGCAGTCGGCGACAATGTTCCGGAACAGGCGATACATGAGTTCGATGCGTTTGTTCATAAACTGCGCGATCACGATATCGATGTACTGGTGATTAATGACACACCCGAACCCCATACGCCCGACAGCATTTTTCCCAATAATTGGATATCGTTCCACGATAATGGTACAGTGGTACTATATCCTATGTTTGCGGAAAACAGACGTTTAGAGCGTAAACCGAGCGTCCTGGAGGCCGTCTACAACCGTTTCCACGTTGAGCAGCGTATCGATTACACCGAAAATGAAGCAAACGGTAAATTTTTGGAAGGAACCGGCAGTATGGTGCTGGACCGCGTAAACCGCATCGCTTATGCATGCCGCTCACCGCGTACCGACGAATCGCTGGTGCGAGCGTTCTGCAGTCAGATGGAATACGAACCGGTTATTTTCCAGGCGGTCGACCGTGGGACGGCGATTTACCACACCAATGTCATGATGTGTGTCGCCGATCGGTATGCTGTCATTCACTTGGCGTGCATTGATGCGGAAGACCGTGCGCGGGTGGCAACATACCTGCAACGGACCGGAAAGGCAATTGTGGCCATTAATGCTGAACAGATGGCAGCGTTCGCCGGCAATATGCTGCAGGTCGAAAACAAACAAGGCAAGCGGTTCCTCGTCATGTCATCGAAGGCTTATCATTCGCTTGAGCCTCAGCAGAGAGAGCTGTTGGAATCATTTAATCCGATTATCCACACACCGCTTGAGACCATTGAACGGCACGGCGGAGGAAGCGCCCGTTGCATGATGGCGGAAGTGTTCCTTCCGCTCATCTCGAATGGTCAGCAACGATAAGGATGTTTCGCCGGTTTATGGAAATTGCAACCTAACGTATCCGATGCATTTCGGCGGTTTGCGTCGATTGCTATCGCCGGCCTTCAATGATCGTTTGTTATTTGTGCAGCAGACACACATCCGATTCATGCTACGCATGAATCCACTTAAAGGCATAACTTTTTTCAGGTAATTTCATTCGGTCCGCCAAACGCAGCAAGCGGTCCGGTAGCCGCATCAGGTAATCCCTCGCGCGCTCACCGGCTTCGTTCAGCCCAGTTGCATACTCGACCTTCCATTCACGCAACAATTCTCTTAAGATTTCGACGTAATCAATTGCAGTGTATACGCCTAACCGTTGCGCTGCATCAGAAAAATGCGTAAATGCCTCGCCTTGGGGTTCTCCCGATTCCCGGAGCATGTGGGCGGGCATTACGATCTTCTTGCGCATCATGTCTTCAAAGGCGAGCAGCACTTCACTGGCATCGACCTCCATGGCCTTGGAGATGAACGACATATAGGCTTTGGCGTGCCGTGCCTCATCAGAAGCGATAACACCGCACATTTTCGCGAGCAGCTTATCACCGTCTTTCTTAGCAAATCCCGCCACACGTCGATGGGATACGTTCGTGGCCAACTCCTGAAAGGATGTATAGATGAAATTCCGGTAAGGGTCATTACCCGTACCGATATTGATTCCGTCCTGCAATAGGTATTGCGTGGAAATTTCCATCTCCCGCATATTTACTCTCCCCGAAAGGTACAGGTACTTATTCAGGAGATCGCCGTGGCGATTCTCTTCCGCAGTCCAGGCGCGTACCCACCTCATCCATCCGCCTTGGTCGTTTTTGTTAACATCTTCAACCATAGAGAGCCACGACTCATAGGTAGGCAACGCTTCCTCGGTAATCGTATCCCCAATCAGCACCGCAACGAGGTCATACGACAGTTCTCTGGCGCTTTCCTGCAATTCTTTCACCTCTTGGAAAAACGTATCCCGAGAAGCATCGGGAAGAAAATCGGCAGGCTGCCACATTTCCTCCACCGGTTTCAGGTACTCGCTCATTTCATTCAGCATGAAAGGCTCCAGGTAAGCCATTACCTCTTTTCTTGATCCTTCGGGTATCTCTTGTTCTAACTCTTGCATACTTTCTGCAAAGGTAAATAAATGGGTCGACAATATGACAACAATCGCATGAATAACCGTAATTTCGGACGGTCTTTCCGAATTAACGGATGAACCCCTATGGTTGTTTTCAAGTTTCGCAATAAGCGTAATTTATTAAACAAGAGACTAAAGCATATGAGTGAATTCAATATACGGGTATACGGCATTCTGATCAACGACCGTAAAGAGGTGCTGCTCAGTGACGAGCGAGAATACGGAATGGAATTTAGTAAATTTCCCGGGGGAGGGTTGGAGTACGGAGAGGGGCTTCGGGAAGCACTTGAACGAGAATATATGGAAGAATGCGGTGTCCAGATCTACATCTTGCGCCATGTGCACACCACCGACGTGTTTCTCAAATCTGCATTTAACGATAGCCAAGTGCTCGGTGTTTACTATTTGGTGAAGATCAGCGGACCACTACGCTGCCGATTCAGTAATACGCGCTTCGATTTTATTAAAGGGGTGGAGCGGGATCAGGTATGCCGGTGGGTGCCGTATGATAAGCTGCGTGAACAAGACCTTACGTTTGAGATGGATCGCGCTGCGTGGCGGGTGCTGATGTCGGAAAAGAGCCACGGTTTGGAATTTTGAGCGCATACCCATCGTCAATTGCCAAAAAGGAAGGCAATTATTTTTTACCTTCGTGCCGTTTTTAAAGCGGATCAATGGAAACTGTTTTTTGGATTAGTCTGTTCGTTGTTTTCTATACCTATATTGGTTATGGGATGGTATTATATGCCTGCGTTACAATTAAAAGGAAGGCAAGGCGTAAGCAAAATGTTCAGTCTGGTTCGGTTAGCGCTGATGCGCTGCCTTCATGCACCGTAGTCGTAGCTGCATACAATGAAGCGTCCATTATCGAACAGAAAATTGCCAATACACTTGAACTGAATTATCCTGCAGGGAAAATCAACTATATTGTTGTCACCGACGGTTCTACCGATGAAACAGCCCACCTTGCCGGCAACTGTTCCGCCATTTTGCACCTGCACACACCTGAGCGCCGGGGGAAGATTGCCGCTATTCATCGGGCTATGAAACAGGTGCATTCCGAGGTTGTTGTGTTCACTGATGCCAACACATTACTGAACCGCGATGCGCTGATTGAGTTATGCAAGCATTACGCGGATGAACAAGTAGGTGCAGTCGCGGGTGAAAAACGCGTGCATACCGGTGATGAGGCGGATGCGAGCGCCGCCGGGGAAGGATTTTACTGGAAGTATGAGTCGGCTTTGAAAAAGTGGGATTCAGAGTTATATACCGTCGTGGGCAGTGCGGGTGAGTTGTTCAGTATCCGTAAGGACCTTTATGAAGCGGTTCCTGAAGACACCATATTAGATGACTTTATGTTATCCATGAGAATAGCTGAAAAGGGCTATCGGGTCATTTATGAGCCTATGGCGCATGCTACGGAAACAGCATCCGAAAATGTCAAGGAAGAACTCAAACGGAAAATCCGGATCGCTGCAGGAGGCATTCAGTCTATTGTCCGGCTGAAACGGTTGATGAACCCGTTTGTCAATCCGGTATTGACCTTTCAATACGTTAGCCATCGGGTGTTGCGGTGGACAGTCACCCCGGTATTGCTGTCCGCTATCTTTGTGCTCAATGCAATTCTGTACAGTAAAGGCGGTAATTCGGTGTATACCGCGCTATGGTACGGTCAGGTGTGTTTTTATTCGCTTGCATTTGTCGGCCTCCTTCTTGAACACCGGGAGCTTAAGATAAAAGCCGCGTTTATTCCTTATTACTTTTGCGTGATGAATTATGCCGTGTTGGCCGGAATCGTCCGCTACCTGAATGGACAGCAAAGCGCAGTTTGGGAGCGCGCGCGCCGAAAATAATTTTCGCCTATAGTTTATAGAAGTGCAGATCACTGATCGGTGCCGGCGTAGCTATGCTCCCGATGAAGTCATTGCCGATACGAAAGGAGTACAAAAAGATGTGATCTGGCGGTTGCCCTCCGATCACGCTTTTTTCGGCATCCCAGGTGCCGTCTAACACCTCGAAGAGGGGAAGATGCTCGCCAATCCCTTCGCCTGTCAGTTTTAAAATAGCTTCTTTCCTTGTCCATAACGTATAAAAACGGAGACTGGCCTCTTCTTTGCATGATTTTATAAAAGCGATTTCACGCGTAGAGAAGCAGGCTTGTAGCAGGTCTTCAACATCAAGCGGCCGTTTCAACCACTCCACATCTACTCCGATGGAATGATGAGCCAGGCCGATCATAACCGTGTTTTCTGTGTAGGATAAGTTGAACCCAATGGAATCATTAGCCGGCGAAAATAACAAGGGCTTGTTATGATGGCCCTTTTCAAAGCAAACCGCGGGAGGATCCACACCGGTTTCGCGAGATAGCAGGGTCCGGAGCACCGCATGCGCGGCTTTAAACCGCATGGCGTGTGCCGGCTGATGGAGCCGCCCGCTTCTAACAATTTCATGACAGGTCAATATGCCGCCGTACTGACCAGACAGCCACTGATCGACTCTCACAGGTTCGGCTACCCAAACGGCTGGCCACTTGTATCCCAATGCACCGCTGATGACCTTCCAGCCGTCGAGCCATTGAATGCTGGTCATCCACGAGGACGCAACTGCGACAGTAGCGGTATTTCCATCTTTATTCATGGTTAGTCATCGCTCTCCGTTTTGGCGATGAGCCCGCCGAAATATTTTTCGAACGTGATATGGGCGATTCCTTTTGCGCCTGCGTCGGCGCCCAACGGAGAAAGCTCCACGTTGACCATGTCTCTCAGCTGCGTCATACAGTAGGTGTTTATCGCATGTTGGATCGGGATGGTGATGTATTGGTTTGCAGCTGCGATTTTTCCCCCTAAGATGATTAGTTCTGGGTTAAACAGTTGGATGAGCGTAGCAATACCTTTTCCGAGTTTCTCGCCGTTTTGTGAAAGTATGCTTATGGCGTACTGATCACCCTTATTCGCTGCATCGATGACGCGCTGGGGCTCAATATTCTCGATCTCCCGTTCTGAAAGCTCATTGAGTAAAGAGCTTTGGCCAGATTGAATCCCTTCTTTGGCCATTCTGGCCAATGCAATACCCGAGGCTACGGTCTCCAGGCACCCCCTTTTTCCACAATAGCATAACTCACCGTCTTCCACAAAAGGCATGTGGCCCATCTCACCTGAAAAGCCGGCCGCTCCGTTCCGAAGCTTGCCGTCCATGATCACCCCTAAACCGATTCCCCAATCCATTAAAATGACCAAGACATCTTTTCTGTCTTTCGCCAAGCCGAATTTTAACTCCGCTATTGCTGCACTTTTCACATCGTTAATGATGAATGCCGGCCTCCCGAATTGCGTAGCGATGTACTCCTGCAAAGGCATTTGACTGCTCGAGTTCGTCATGTACGTGTGGTTACGACCATCCTTACTGTTAATGAGTCCGGGCATACTGATACCTATAGCCAGAATCGAGGCCATTGGAATTGCTGAATCAGTCATAAAGTCGTTTAAAAGATTGTTCAAGCCGATTGCCGACGTCCAGTCTTTCGTTAGTACAAAGGGTGACGAAGACGAATGCGCAAATGTATTGGTGTTGTCCACGATCGTCATTTTTACCCTGAACAATTCGACTTCCACGCATAAAACAAAGAACGTGTTGCCCTTGATCTTATTCAACACCGGCTTCCTGCCGCCAATGGAACTCCCTTTTTCATTTTGCTCGAGAATACCTGACAGCGCCAGACTGTTGATCAGGTCAAGGGTCTTTGGAGCGCTGATCTTAAGGTGCCTACAAATGGCCGCGTTTGTCATACCATTTTCAGCGATCAACGCTTTCACCAGTTTCAATCTAAGGCCTTGATTTTTCTTTTCTATCTTCGACTTACTCACCAGATAATTTGTACTAATAAACGATCGGGGCATAATATGGATTTACTGTTCAAAGGTAAGGATTAAAACGATATGGCCATCCAGTTTTGCGAGTTATTTGCATATATGCAATGCCTTTTGAAAAAAAATACAAAAAGTTTTTGCGTTAATGACGGAAATGATAAATTTGTGACTGTAAGACCGATTCGGAAATCAAAATAAAACATGAAGGCGAAAAACAAATCCCGTCGGGAATTTATTAAAAAAACATTGATTGGGGCAGCGGCATTCAGCATTGTTCCCCGCTTCGTATTAGGTGGACAGGGATACTTGGCGCCCAGTGACCATCTCACCAAGGGCGTAATCGGTGTGGGAGCTATGGGTCGTGGCCATTTCGGATATGCTGGGACGAAAACTGTAGCGGTCTGTGATGTAGACACCCGGCACCTGGCGCTGGCAGTAAAGCAACTTGGAGATAAAGGTGTAAAGCAATTTTCAGAGTTCAGGGAATTAATCCAGCTACCGGAAGTTGATATCGTCCATATCGCTACACCACCACATTGGCATGGCATTATGGCGGTTGAAGCTGCACGGATGGGAAAAGATATTTGGTGCGAGAAACCAATGACCCGTACCATAGGCGAGGGTAAACGGGTGGTGGAAGCGGTCAAACAGCACGGTAATATTTTCCGTTTGAATACCTGGTTTCGCTTTGATGCTAATTTTTATGGCATGAATGTGCCGGTAAAACGTATCAAAAAGCTTGTGGATTCCGGTATGCTAGGGTGGCCGCTTAAGGTAACCATCAGTAAACATACCGGATTCGATTGGAAATTTTATTGGGTGGGAAAAGCGGACCTGCCCGTGGAGCCAATCCCCAAAGAACTCGATTACGACCGTTGGTTGGGCCCAGCCCCGTATAAGCCTTATAGCGCGCACCGGGTACATACCACGTTCCGGGGTTACTGGGATTATGACGGGGGCGGATTGGGTGATATGGGGCAACATTATATTGATCCTGTTCAGTATTTCCTAAACAAGGACAACGAAAGCCCTATTTCAGTCGAAGTCGACGCGCCGCAGCAGCACAGCGATGCGGTGGGCACCTGGCGCCGAATTACATATACGTATGCCGACGGTTGTCAGATTGTGCTCGATGGTGAAGGCAAAGACGTGGGAATGCCCTATATCGAAGGGCCCAACGGGAAGTTGTTTAGGGGCTTTAAGTCCGATATTCCGGATATGGAGCGCAAACTAGCAACGTTTCCCGACCCGGAACCTCAGGTAACCGACTTTGTGGAGGCCGTAAAGACTCGCAAAAAATTTGCACTGAATGAAGAAAATGGCCACCGCTCATGTACGGTAGTGAATATGGGGCTGGTGGCATTGCGCCTTGGCCGGTCGCTTAAGTTCGATCCAGAAAACCAGGTGTTCATTGACGATGATGCCGCTAATCGGCTGATAGATCAGCCCATGCGTGGACAATGGTCGATCTGATTTGTTTATATTAAACGCTATAACTCCCATGACGAAATTTATCTACGCGCTTTTAGCGCTCGTTATATTGCTACCGCCCGTGCACGCCCAGCAGGGTGATTCACGCACAACAAGCACCAAAATAGCCGATTTGCTGGCGGTGCAACCGTCCGAAACATCCGAGCGTTTGCGTGACGCGATGGGGCAGATCGAACGATTCTCCGCATCGGATATCGCCGCTTTGCTACAGCGGCTTCAACCTCAGGGCGCTGCTGGCAATGCAGGAATTGAGTATGCAACAAACAGCTATAGTTATCACGTGATGCTCCCCGGAAAGGAGAGGCAGCGAACTACGTTCATTAAAGGCGCCGTGGAAGCGCTGGCCTCAAACCTAGATAGGGACGCGAAGGGATTCATTATCCAGTTACTGCAAAATGCCGGCGACGATACAGCCGTGGATGCGCTTGGCTCCTTTCTCGACGACGAATACCTCAGTGAGAAAGCGTCGCGGGCGCTTGCGCGTATCGGTACCAAGCAGGCCGGAGAAGCACTGCTCAGCGCCTTGTCCAGTGCAAGTGGTCGTGCGGAAATCAATATTGTAAATGCATTAGGGTTCATGGCATATGCTCCGGGCACGCAAGCTGTTGAAGCGAGATCGGACGCTACTGATCCTGCGCTGCGCAAAGCCGCATTGCATGCGCTTTCCAGGATCGGTGGAGCCACTGCTGCACCCGTGCTGGCCCGTGCGGCAGAACACGCCGGATATCGGTATGAACCAACGGGGGCAACTGCAGCATATACCAACTATGCTTACGGGCTGGCCGCAGCGGGCGAAAGTGACGCCGCTGGAAAAATTGCTTCCCGGCTATATAAAAAGGCAAATGGCGCGGACCAGTTGTACACCCGCATTGCAGCGCTGGGATTGCTCTCCGATATTAGCCAGCCGAAATACGTAAAAACGCTATTAAAGGCAGCGCAAGACGAAAATCCGGTTTACCGCAACGCTGCATTGGCCTTGCTGGCCCCCCATTTGAACGACCACATGGCTGCACGGCTGCTCCGCAGGCTTCCTCGAGCTGACGAACAGGTGCAAGCGGATGTGCTGCGTTACATGGGCGAGCAGGGTCAGGCATTGGCGCTGCCGGCTATCAAGCAGGCATTACATTCCGATTCGCCTAAGGTGCGTGTAGCTGCCGTGGAAGCCTTACATAAACTGAATGATGGAACAGCAACCGAAGAGCTGATCGGTTTGCTTCCGGCAAGTGATCAACAAACCCGGCAGGCTATCAAGCTTGCATTGTTGTCATCCGACAACAAACAGCTTTCTCAATTGGTCGCCGAAGCGCTGTCCGGTGAAACAGCGCCTGACGTTCAGGTCTTGCTGATCGAGGTCTTAGCCCAACGGGGTGCTGGTGAAAGCGTACCGGCAATATTGCACGTCATCGGAAGCGATGCGTCACAAGAGGCGAAGTCGGCGGCCTATGCAGCCTTGCCGCAGATCGCTCGGCCCGATGACCTCGAGCAGCTGTTGAATCTATTGGCTAACGCAAAGCCCGAGCATGAAGCCCCCCTACAAAATGCGGCTGTGGTAGCGGTCAACCGAAGTGAAGACCACCATGCAGGGATTCAGCGCGTCATTTCATTTCTGAAAGCAGCCGATGTATCCGAGCAGCCGAAGTTTTTCCCGATCCTGTCAGGAGTCGGCGGCCCGGAAGCATTGGAGATTGTGTCCGGTTTTGCCGATCAACATGATCCGGCACTGCGCGGCGCCGCTGTTTCAGCATTGGCCAATTGGACGGATGATGGCGCCCTGCCGAAATTGGTGGAGATAAGCCGCAAGAAGGTGATCGATTCCCATCAGCGCAATGCTGTCATCCGTGGACTGGTACGGATCGTTGGTATTTCGGACGCTCCGCCAGAACAAAAAGTACTTCATCTGCGCGACGTAGCTGAAATAGCAGAAAACGTGGAGCAAAAACGGCTGGTCTTACGAGCGTTGGAAGCGAACAAGACCTATAATGCGTTGATGTTTGCGGGCAGTTTTCTCGATGATGATGAGCTGAAAGCCACCGCTGCCAATACGGTAATGAATATCGCTCTGGAGGACAAGCGCTTTTACGGAGCAGACGTAAACCGGTTGCTGAATAAGGTTCTCGGTATCCTTTCAGGAAGTGAAAGTAGTTATTTGCGTGAGGCTATACAGAAGCACCTGAACGAGTTGCCCAAGGGCACAGGCTACGTACCGTTGTTCAATGGGAAGGACCTAACGGGATGGAAAGGGCTGGTTGCCGATCCTATCAAGCGCGCGGCAATGGACGCGAAAACACTGGCCGAAAGGCAGGTACAGGCTGACGAGGTAATGCGCCAAGGGTGGTATGTCGAAGGCGGAGTACTCCATTTCAATGGGAAAGGAGATAACATTGTTACCGTGAAGCAATATGCAGATTTCGAACTATTAGTCGACTGGAAGCTGTCAAAGGAAGGAAAGGATGGGGATGCCGGTATCTACCTTCGCGGAACGCCTCAGGTGCAGATTTGGGATACCTCCCGCGTCAATGTCGGAGCACAGGTCGGGTCCGGAGGCTTGTATAACAACCAGAAGCACGAAAGCAAGCCACTCAAAGTGGCTGACAATCCGTTGGGAGAATGGAATACGTTTCGGATCATGATGGTGGGCGATCGGGTGACAGTTTACCTCAACGGCGAGCTGGTGACTGACAGCGTGGTACTCGAAAACTACTGGGACCGGAGCCTGCCTCTGTTTCCCAAAGAGCAGATCGAACTGCAGGCACACGGCACCCATGTTTCTTACCGCGATATCTACATTCGGGAGCTACCCCATAAAGAAACTTTTACGTTGAGTGAGGAAGAAAGAAAGGAAGGGTTTGAGGTGCTGTTTGACGGCACAACCCTGGATGCCTGGACCGGCAATACTACCGCCTACCAGATAAGTGATGAAGGTACGTTGGCGATCTATCCTACGAAAGGATCCGGTGGCAACCTTTACACCAAAGATGAATTCTCCGACTTTATCTACCGTTTTGAATTTCGGTTGACACCGGGAGCAAACAACGGCATCGGTATTCGCACGCCGATGGAGGGTGATGCCGCTTATGCTGGGATGGAGATACAGGTACTGGATGATGGTGCCGACATGTACAAAGATTTAGCTCCTTATCAATATCACGGATCCGTCTATGGCATTATTCCAGCCAAACGAGGGCACCTCCGGCCCGTAGGGGAATGGAACGAGCAGGAAATTTACATCAAAGGCAATAAAATCATCGTCACACTCAACGGTACGGTCATCGTAGACGGAGATCTGGCCGAAGCGGCAGAAAAGGGTACGCTTGATAAGAAAGAACACCCGGGATTGAAACGTAAATCCGGACACATCGCTTTCCTCGGCCATGGGTCGGAAGTTCACTTCCGAAATGTTCGCATCAAACGTCTGTAACATCATTTAATACCGCTTTTTTAGCCGGCAGTGCATTACAATTGCACTGCCGGCTTTGTTTTGATCGGTGATGTCCGTTTATTGTAGTGGAATCGCTACAATTGAATTGATTTGCAGGGTTTTTTGTTTCTTTTTGCGAAAAATCACGGAGATTTGCCCTTGAAAATAACATCGCGTACTCACCAAGTCTGGTATGAAGAAAAAGATCCTTTTAATTGAAGACGAACCAACCATACAACGATTGTTGTGTTTTATACTTTCCAAAGATTTCGAGGTGCAGGTTGCTGCAAATGGTTATGAAGCTTTTCGTTGGTTAGAACAGCGTCATATTCCAGATTTGATCATTATGGACTGGGTGATGCCTCACATGGATGGTAAATCCTTTTTGAAGTGTATAAAAATCAGTGGGGTATATAGTGGCATCCCAGTGATTGTACTATCAGCATCCACAAATATTTTGGAGGAATTGGGTCAATTGCCGTATTCAGTTAATAAATGTCTACACAAGCCTTTTGACCCGCTCATTTTGAAAGAAACCATTGGAAACATATTTAACGCATCGGCTTATGGATTTGTTAACTGAAATCAAACAGGAGAATAAGTTCCTAACTATTTCAATCGCCTACCTAGGCACCAAATTCGTCGACGAATTGGATGCCGAATTTAATGACGACATCGATGTTATCCGTTTTGATAAGTTAACCACGCTTGAGCAATATATTGGTACGCAATCCATTCTGTCTGGACCGGACATTCTGGTACTGGAAGTAGAGGATGACCTCGGTGGTTTCCACGCCTTCGTAAAACGGGTGAAGGAGAGCCCCGTCACCCAGTCGATCAGCATTATTATTTTAGGATTCAAGAATAACAAGCAGTTACTAACAGAGGTGTTCTCGCCTTATGTAAACGATATCTATTGTTACCCCTTTAACGTATCGAATATTGAAGAACGGCTGAAGTTCATCATCAAATTTAAACTAATTGGTGAGGTGCCCAACTTGACTCACGAGGCAAAAAAATCGGAGCAAGAATACCGAATGCCTATCTCAAAGCGGGTATTTGATATATTGGTTTCCGGTACATTATTGCTAATACTTGCACCATTCTTAGCCTTGATCGCGTTGATTATCAAACTCGATTCAAAAGGGCCTGTTATATATAAAAGCAAGCGGGCAGGCAGCGGGTATAAAATCTTCGATTTTTACAAATTTAGATCGATGCGGGTTAACGCCGACAAGGAGCTGAGTAAATTTGCTGCATTAAACCAATACGCTGTCAACGATAAAAGTGCGGCGTTTGTGAAGATAAAGGATGACCCGAGAATCACCAAGTTCGGTTCCTTTCTGAGAAATACAAGCATCGACGAGCTGCCCCAGCTCTTCAATGTACTCAAAGGCGATATGTCCTTGGTAGGCAATAGGCCTCTGCCATTATATGAGGCTCAACTGCTCACCTCAGATGAATGGGCTATGCGTTTTCTTGGTCCGGCAGGTATCACCGGTCTTTGGCAGGTGACCAAAAGAGGTAAAGGCGAAATGTCAGATGAAGAACGCAGAAAGCTTGATAACGACTACACCACGAATTTTTCGTTTTGGATGGATTTAAAGGTATTATTGAAGACCATTCCTGCATTAATACAGAAAGAAAAAGTATAATTGAGGTAGGCAGGTCTCAAGAGCGTTCCAACAGGCACGAATCGATAAGGTCCAATATTTCGCTGTCGACGTCAGGATTAAATTTTCTCGCAAATAGCTTCCCTGAGTTTGCCAGCTTGTAATAATCCGCGATAGTTAGCGTTTTAGGGCTGGCTCTTTGTTCTGACCAGTCTATATATCTCAAATTATCGTTTACAAGTTCCTCTCTGAATGGCGAGTTGTACAAAATCGTCTGGAAGATGAATTCATCCGGGCCCCAGGTATGCTTAAAAAATCGGATCACCTGGGGGTTATTATCGGCAAAAGACAAAATATACTTCACGTGGTTAAGGGATAATGTCATCCACTGCGAGCGACCCGTAAAAACCATTTGGTTAGGTATTTTACGTATTGGAGTAATTTGGTTGACCACTTTTTCGATCAGATACTTGCCCGGGAACGCGTAGTCGGTGAAATGGTATTTCGTTATTTTTTGTTGCGCTTCCATCCACCAAGGAGAATCGTCGAAATGCATTTCCATGAATGAGTTCCCCTCATGTTTCTGCAAGATTTCGTATATCGATCCTGCTGCTTTTAGCGGATAGTCGGCTGCGCTGATCAAATTAATAAAGCTAAAGCGGTGGCTGGTTGATAGTATCTCTTTGAACGATTGAAGCGTGGCTTCTACCATGCTAAATGCACCCCACACGATTTTTTTCCTATTTTTTATGAACCTTAGGTTGGTATGGTGATGAAGCGCTTTTAAGAATGGATCAATAGGGCTGTTCTTATCGATATGGACGAAAATATCGGCGGTTGGGTGGGTGACTGCATTGATTAGTCGAGCCAACTGCCGGGGGCATTCATGTGCAAGTATAAGGTGGGCAATCGCCGCCATGAACAGGTGTGTCTTAGTACTGTCGATTTTTCTCTACAAAACTAAAAATCTAAGTTGTACCGGCATAAAAATACAGTATTTTATATTGATTTTTGCGCTACGTTTTAAATAGATTATACTTGTCTCTTCTGCCCATGTTACTATTACACGCATCGATGAACATTGATTGATCCTTAGTATTGTGGTTTTTTGAGCGATAGTTAATTGAAATATGTTTATGTCTAACGCTATGATCGATGGTTAAAGCCAAATTCTTTTACTATTCGTCTATTCTTTCCAGTCTAAAATTAGCTCGTACCATCAAGCTGGTGTGGGCATTGGAACCTTGGAAGACGGTTTTGGTGATCGCGTTTATGTTCATTTCTACCGGCCTACTCTTCCTATCGCTGTATGCGTTAAAGGATTTGATTGATGTCGTATCCAATCAGGAAGTTGGCTCCCCTGAATACGGTTCGCTCGTGATCCGACAGGTGTTAATAGCAGGAGGGTTGGCTGTTTTGCATACTGTCGTAAATTCCATATCTGCTTATTTCTCGGAATTGCAGTCTACGCTCGTTTCCGAGAAAATCGATGACATGATTCACAGGCATACGGTCGATTTGGATATGGCCTATTACGAGGACCCGGAATATTTTAATACGCTGAAGCTGGCAAAGGAGGCCGGAGGGGGGCGGCCCAATGCGGTCCTTATGGGTTTACTCAGCATGTTAAGCGCGGCATTAAAAATGGCGGCGGCTTCTGTGATTATTATATCTATCGATTGGCGTTTGCTTCCTATTTTATTGCTTTTCGTGCTGCCTATGTTTGCGGCTCGCATTTATTATTCTGAAAAATATAATGCGTTACGCGTAAAAAACACACCTGTTGAGCGGATATCCAGTTACTTTGGTCACCTCATCACCTCGGAGCTCTCCGCCCGCGAGATCAGGAGTTATAATCTAGGGGACTATTTTAAAAGGAAATATTTCGGTATACGCACACACCTCATTGGCGAACGGTTGAAAATAAGCCGTCAACGTAGCAAGGCCGAATCGATGGTCAGCGCATTGGCTAGCCTTGGTTTCTTTTCTTGCATTTATTTTGTTACGTTAGGCGCAATCGATGGCAGGGTGTCAACGGGCGATATTGCCGTCTTTGTCGTTATGTTTCCGATGATATTCGGCTATCTACAGGAACTCACATCCGGCATCACCGCTGTTTATTCCAACAATATGTATGTCAAGTACATCTTCGAATTGTTCGATCTCCGAACGGGATTGTACGAAAATCCGAATCCAGTTCCAATTCCCGGGGCGTCTGTACACGATTTGACGTTGGAGAACGTAAGTTTCAGGTATCCCCACGCGGACAAAATGGTTCTAAAGGACGTTTCGATCGCAATTCCTCAGGGCAAATTGGTTGCTTTGGTGGGGCTTAATGGTTCAGGAAAAACCACGTTGATTAAACTGCTCGCTCGTTTATACGACCCCTCAAACGGCCGTATCACACTCAACGGTCTTGATATACGGGAATTTAGCCTTTCAGATTACCGCAAACAAGTTGGTATTGTTTTCCAGGATTTCTATAAGTACAACGTTACCGCTGCCGAAAATATTTTTTTAGGCGATATTGGCCGTGCCCAGCATGCGCATGACGATGTTGTCCACGCCTCCAAACTGGCTGGATCACACGGGTATATTATGGAGTTCGAAAACAATTACCAGACAATGATGGGACGCGTGTTTGACGGTGGGCACGAAATCAGTGTTGGGCAATGGCAAAAGCTGGCTACGGCGAGAGCTTTCTACAGCGCAGCAAGATTCTTAGTACTTGATGAAGCAACCAGCGCGCTCGACGCGCAATCCGAGCATCGTTTACTCGATGCGTTAAAATCGACGCTTGACACTCGCGGAGCATTAGTTATCAGCCATCGCTATTCCACGATTAAGCACGCGGACTATATCTACGTGCTGTCAGAGGGTTCAGTCGTTGAGGCAGGAACCCCGGACGTACTCAGTCGTCAAAACGGATATTATGCTCAAATTTTTGATGTAGACTTGCGGCAAGAAAATACTATAGCGGAACAATAATGAATCGTAGAAAATCAACAACAAAAAAGCAAACTGTATTCATAGCTTCGTCAATTATGGACGCTTGGGGAGGGAGCGAGGAACTATGGGTGAAAACGGTTCCTTATTTGCAGCTTGCAGGTTTTAATGTGGTTGTTTGCAAGCATTATATTCACCGGGAACACAGACGAATTGCCGCTTTGATCGATGAAGGAGTTACTTTCTTATCGACAGCGCCGGCAAAGCCGTTTCTGATTCGTCTGTATTGGAAAATTGTCAATAAGATAAGGTTTTGGTTAGGTATTAAAGGGGATCCGGAAAAGCCTTCCTTTTATTATTCTTATGACTCACTAACGTTCAAGAAATATTTAAAGCAGTACAAACCTCGGATTGTGCTCGTATCGCAGGGAGTGAATTTCGACGGCTTACATTATGCACACGCCTGCTTGGATACCAACGTCCCGTATGTGTTGGTATCTCATAAAGCCGTAGATTTTTATTGGCCGCAGCATTTTGAGCACCGAGAGGTAATGCGATCCATTTTTAAGAAAGCGCGTCATTGCTTTTTTGTCTCCCGGCATAACCAGCGATTAACAGAAGAGCAATATGGTGTTCGCCTTCCGGAAAGCCGGGTAATTTTCAATCCGGTGAAGCCGACGGAATACATCCCATACCCTTCATCGGAAAAAGTTTTTCAGTTATGTTGTGTGGGAAGAATTTTTATCGTCGAAAAAGGGCAGGACATGCTAATTCGGGTATTGAGTCAACCGAAATGGAAGTCGCGTCCGCTGATTGTGAACTTCATTGGAACCGGTCCGGACGAGACTATCCTAAAGGAGCTTGCCCAGTTACTCGATGTAACAAACGTCAACTTCTATGGCCATGTAGATAACGTCTATGAACTTTGGAGCAAATCCCATGCACTGGTACTTCCTTCAAGGACCGAGGGATTGCCCTTGGTTATTGTAGAAGCGATGATGGCCGGACGTCCGGTCATTACGACAGATGTTGGTGGGAATAGGGAGCTTTTGGAGGAGGGTGTCACCGCATTTATCGGACATGCTAATGACGTGTCGTTTCAGGATACCATGGAGAGAGCATGGGAGAACCGTGAGCGATGGGAAGAGATGGGCAAGCAGGCTTCCCGTTTCATTCGGAGCCATATACCGGACAAGCCTGAAAAAATATTTGCAGAATATTTACTATCCAATTTCTAATATGGCTTCACCACTGATTACAGTTATCATCCCCACCTACAACCGCGCAACCAAAGTGCTCACTGCTATCAAAAGCGTTAAAAACCAGTCATATGGCAATGTGCAACTCATTGTGGTTGACGACGGCTCGACCGACAATACCGGGGATCTGTTGTCTCACATAGATGGCCTGACTTATATTTACAAACCAAATGGCGGACAAGCTTCGGCTCGGAACGCAGGGCTACAACTCGCAAATGGAGACTTTATTGCGTCGCTTGATTCGGATGACTACTGGGAACGGGATTTCTTGGAAAAGGCCATGAACGCATTAAATCGCTATCATGCAGACTTTGCGTTCGCCAATTGGAATCAAAAAACGCAATACACAACAGATTGGAGGGATTTTCTTTCAAGTGATCCTTATTTGGTACCCTATATAAAAGAACCTATTGACGGTTGGTATAGGCTGTCCTCGGAAGAATTACGGGCGTTGTACCTAAAAGCTTGTCCTTCGCCTTCTTCATCGGTTGTAATGAGAAGGCAGTCGATGGTTGGAGGATGGGATAACCATATGAACATCGGAGATGATTGGGGGTTATACCTTGATATGATATTTGCCAAACCTTGTGCAGCAGTGTTTACGTTAGAGCGCCTATGGTATAAGGATATCGATGGTCAAAACATCTATGATGGAAGGAGCTGGCATGAGGTTGTACAGTTGTTATTGGTGAAAGATACTGAGACAATCATGAAACGGTACCGTACAGTATTGTCAGTGAATGAAATGGAAATTCTAAGGAGGCGTTACATTAAAGGGTTGATGGAGTTGGCTAAGCATAAGTTGATTAGGGAGAAGAGGGCGACGGAGTCATGGACTTTAGTTAAAACCGCGCTGGGAGAAAAACCGGTCTATGCGATTGCTCAGGTTCCGAAACTGGCGTATACAGCGTTTAACAATCACTTTATTCAACGGTTCGTAAACTTGTTCAATATCCTGTGAAACTCTTTGGTATCATACGCGCGCCTGAATGGTGGGGATATAAATTGCCACCGCTGCTATCGGTCGGTTATGCGACCGCTTTAACGTCAGGAACTACATTATATCACGTTGCTCCGCTGTTTCTTTTCTTTTTAGGCTCATTGGCAATTGGCGCTGTTTATGTGAGTATAATTAATGATATAACGGATATCGAAGAAGATATAGCGGTAGGTAAAACTAATCGGATGGCTAACCTGTCACCATTGTGGCGCGGGGCGCTGATAACTGGATGCTTGGCTATCGGTGGCATCTTCGGCTATTTCATGTGGCCAGACATACAAACGATCATCTTCTATACGTTCGCCTGGATGTCTTTTAGTTTATATTCGCTCCCTCCCTTTCGTTTTAAGGAACGCGGCTTACTGGGGGTGCTTTGCGATGCATGTGGAGCTCATTTGTTCCCATCTTTACTTATGGTGTCCGGTATAAGCTATACGGTCGGTATGGAAATCGACTATTATTGGCTAACATTAGTTGCGATTTGGGCGTTGATGTTTGGATGTCGGGGAATCCTTTGGCATCAGTTTCTTGACAGGGAAAACGACATTAAAACAAACATAAGCACATTTGCGACTAGGATAGCTCCTGAGAGGTTTAAACCAGCAGCCCCTGCTTTTTTTGCTGTCGAATTGGCCGCATTTGGGGCTATGCTAAAACATGTCAATTTAATAGCTGTTTGGATATCGTTAGTATTGTATGCTGTGTTGGTTATTATCCGTTACTCACGCTATGCTAACATTCCCATCATTCTGATTACTCCTAGGCATAAGCATACTCAAGTACTCATGATTGATTACTATCAAACGTTCTTTCCATTGAGTCTATTGCTTGCTGCGAGTTTCAGCCAGCCGCACGTCTGGGGATTACTGATTGCCCATGTGGTCTTGTTCCCCAGCAATATCATAGTACCTGCACGAGATTATTGGATGGCCATTGCTGCGTTATACCGACAGCTACGTTATTCCTGAGGTTTCGATTTGAATACCGGGAGTAACCTGTTCAGGCCAACGAAGTGGTTAGCCATCAATAACTCGAGTTTAGTCGAGTGTAAAAAAATGAAAATTAATATTAAACAAATGTTATCTAATTCTGAACAAATCAAGAAAGCTGACCTATTGTACGATGAACGATATGCGTCGATATATAACCAGATATGGTGCGAAAAAAATCATTGGAAACCTCTTAGTGATTTCTACGAAAAGATTCTCAACAGCTTATTGCAGTCAAGTAAGAATTGGTTGGATGTAGGTTGTGGAACTGGCTATTTACTGAGTAAGTTTTCGGAAGTTGACCGAAGCGGAATGGATTTATCGGACGACATGTTACATATAGCTAGATCGGCCAATCCAAATGCCACGTTTTACAAGCAAAGTATGACGGAAAAAAGACCGGAATTGGAAGGGAAATTTGACTTGGTGACCTGTACCGGCCAACCGTACTGTTATCTCCCCACAATGGGTGATATCGAATTAGCTATTGCCAGATTAGCTGAATGGACAGCCAAAGACGGGAAATGCATGGTGGCACCAAGCGATCTAGTCGATATAATGGATATCGAATTCCCCCATGATCTATATGATTTATCCGGTTTGCCACTCAGTCGTGGTGTGACGACATTGGGAGTAGTTTGGACTAGTAAGGAACATGATGGGGCTTACTATTATCAATTATGTCCACATTTAGATCAGTTGGTTCGCTGGTTTGGGGACCATTTCCGGAAAATAGAGATTTTATTGCGTCCAAAGTCGGAAGAGGGCACGACCAGGGTACTTAGGCGAGTCATTGTAGCTAGTGAGAAACGTGATATAGGTGACGATACCCCTCCAACAATTATACTGCCGTCGGAGCCATTATTTGACGTTCGGAAAAACACAGAAGAGGCACAGTCCCCAGTCTCCGAACTGTCCAATAAGGATTTGTTAAAAGAATTGGCGAAACGCTTGAAATCCGGTAGTCTGGTCAAAGCTGCCGTTAAAAAAATAGTTTCGGGGTAAATCGTCTGTTCTGGTATCCCAGCACCCCAAGGTTACCGGATGGCTATGGCAGCGCTGTATCGGCAGATCAGGTATTCGTTATAATAACTCAACAAAGACAGGAGTTTCTGTCACCTTGATGGCTAGCTCACCACCGGAAACGGCAACCGTTTGGGTGTTCATCCGGTCGGAGTCAGGATTCAGTTCGTGGATTTTCACCTGACTAACCTTTCCAACCTGAAGTTTGTAAGTTTCCTCGCGCCCGATTTCATCGGGAACAGTAAGCACATAGATTGTTTGTTCATCGCGTTGATAGACGTCGACAATAGGATCTTCGTTAATGGTCCCTCGATAATAATACTCTCCGATAAGGTTCTTTGCTTGTAACAAATAATACCAAGCGGGCCTACTTGTATTTCCGTCAACCTTGTCAACAAATCCGGAAGACATGTATTGCGTGGTGCTTTTGGCACTGACATCGTACAACATATAGTAAAACAATTTGCTTATTCCGGCGCGTGCATACATCAGCGCTGAACGGATGCTCCAATCGGCATGCGTGACTAAAGCGGATTTGCCTTTAATCGGAATTGCCTTTTGACTGCTCCTCTGGTTTACGTCATACCCGATTTCGGTATTCCATACCTCGATACCTGGAAGGTCCTTTTCTGCAAAAGATAAAAACCTTTTTGCTACTCCGGGAGAAAGCGAAATTTCGGGAGCCACGCCTCGTTGCTTTTCTCTATTGTGCGTTTCGTGCTTGTTATTGGAGTAATGGTGATAATTTAATACATCGAAGCATAGGTCTATGGTGCCGTCCGCTTTTCTCCCCCGATGCGTCTCACACCAGGCAATCATTTCGTTGACGAAATCCGGCTCTGCGGCAATTCCGCCCATCACTACCGTCATGGTTGGGTCCGCAGCTTTAACGCCTACTCCCGGTCCCAATGTGCCTTTGTGGCCGTCATAAAAAGCCGACATATTCGCTGCATACTCTGAGCCTGTTTGCTGAGCGACTTTTTTGGGTTTCCACCACCGATCGGGTTCATTGTTACACTCGATATATCGGATAAGGTTCAATCCTATTTTAACCTCGTTGGGATCATAATGAGGTTTCGGGTCAACGTGGACTAAGCTTGGATCTACGTCTTTGTTTGCGCCGTATCTCGCTGCAAACTGAAAACCTAACTGAGCAAACTTAATGTATGACTTTGGATCCGATAAATCGGCACCGTAGGGCGCCGGCACATTTTCCGAATCCCGTTTTTCAGGAGGGTACGTAGCATTAAGCCAGTCGGGAATTGTCTTCAAACAGACTAATACCATAATGTCTTGCTCTTTGCACCATTGATATATCTCGTCGTATTTCCAATTCCCTCTTGCGCTCGGATTGTAGCGGTATTTTCCCTCGTCGTTTTCGATCTGGCGCCAGTCAAGGTAATGACGGAAACTGGAAAATGGTTTGAAGAAGAATGTATGATCCGGATGTGTTGGAATCCGTTGGTCTCCAAAGTTCCACTCAAATGCGTTTACGCCTAACATATCTTTAAACTTTATGTTAGCAGCGGGCTTTTGTTGTATCAGACCTTTTTGTGTTGCGCCCAGTTGTGAGATACTTGGCTGCTCAGCGTAGTTAGTGCAACAAGATAAAATTCCAAACGCGTAAATCGATATCAATAAGAATACCTTCCTCATACCATTCATTTTTCAAAAGCTAACTTATTTAACAACAAGCAATAGCATCGGACAAAAAACATCAGCAAAGCTATAAAAATGAATGTAGTTTTTAAACTACAATATAAAATAAATATGGGCTTTAGCCATTACTTATTCTCTCATTAGAAATACTTTTGCTTGCCTTTAGAAGACAACGACAATGTTGATCGAGTATTATGGTTGCTTGTTGTTTTCTGTACGAAAAACACTATTTGTCGCCTAAGGCGTGAGAAACATATAAAGTCTGTTAGAACGAAAAATATGAATAAAGTTGTATTGATCATGGCAATTCTGATGTGGATATCCACAGCTATTCAGGCGCAGGAGTCGATTATTCGAGATATCGACTACCGCTATCTGGATACCTTGATAGCACTGGCAAAAAAGAATTATCCGCGGTTGAAAGTAATGCAAGAGGAGGAAGCGATTTCTAAGTCAGCGTATAACACTTCAAAGCTGACCTATTTGGACATGTTCAATGGGTCTTACATCTACCGGCCGCGTAATAGACCAGCCGTGAGCGAACTTAACCCATATTTTATTAATGGCTATCAGGTCTCCGTCGGGGTAAACCTTGCTGGACTGATTCGAAAGCCGAGTTCAGTTAGACAAGCAAAAAGAAGTTATCGGATTGCTCAACTGGAAACTGAACGGTTCGAAGCTGAACTTGAAAGTGATGTAAGGTCTGCGTATTACTCGTATTTGCAGTCGATTAATATGCTCAAGCTCAGGACCCAGTACGCCCAAGATAGTAAAATTACATTTGACCGGGTTCAAAATCAGTTTGAGCGGGGCGAGGCGCCTGTAGATGCCTATACCATAGCTCGGTCAGAGCTTTCTGAGGCAAACTCATCGGTCATTCAGGCTGAAATCAATTACCTCAACGCAAAGGACGGGTTAGAGCTGTTGATTGGGGTAAAACTAGATAGCATAAACTAATACGAATAGAGGATGATTGATTTTAAGAAACTTTTGCGGTTCTTCTTACGGTACCTGTGGCTGATCATCACATTTCCAATCGTTACCATTGGCTTTGTATATTTTCTGGTTAAAGACATGCCAGATAGCTATACCTCGCAATCTTTAATTGCAACCAATTCGTCGGAAATGACGAGGTTAGGGACTGCTCAACAGGTGCCGCGCCAATTATACTCCAATATGATTGGTATGGTGAAAATGAAAAAAGTGATGGATGCGGTAGGGTATAGACTCGCCCTGCATGACTTGGAAAGTGAAGGTCAGGCGTTCAGAGCTCCCAGCGAGAAGGTAGCAGCGCTTTCGCCAACTGAAAGGAGTAGAATTATCGACACCATGAGAAGCAGATTATCTGGGGGCATGGTCAATTGGGCTTCTGATGTGGACACCGCAATCACAGACGTTCTCGAGTCGATGGGTTATGGCCGTGATGCAATTGCAGACAACTTAAATGTCAACCGTTATGGCGAAAGTGAATTTATCGGAATTTCTTTTACGTCCGAAAACCCCGAACTCTCTGCCTATGTAGTTAATACCGTGGCAAATGAATTTATCCGGTATTATCATGGGGTGATCGCGAAAGTGGATGTTCAGGCCGTTAGCGTACTTGACTCCCTGTTACGGCAAAAAGAGCGGATAATGCAGGAAAAGAACGACCAGCTGCGCGATTATCGATCGAGTAGCGGGATCCTTAATTCCAGCAGCCATACAGGTATGGTCTACCAACAAATTATAAATCTGGAAACCAGCCGTACGCAAAAAATCGCCGAAATCGAATCTACACAAGGAGCAATAAGGGATATCACGGCTAGGTTAAATGACCCCTCCGAAGTCAGCATGCGAGCCAATATATCCGAACTGAACAACGAGGTCATCTTGTTGGACGGACAGTTGGAAGCTGCAAACAGAAGGTATATAGAAAATAACTTTGGCGCGGCTGAAAAGAGGCTTGTCGATTCATTGCAGCAGGAAAGGCGGAAATTAGTAGCCAGATCCGCTACTCAATCCTTGGAAAATCCGCAAGCCAACCGAACATTGTTGCAACAAAAGGTGGTTGAGTTACAGACCGTTTTGGCATCCCTCCGAAATAGCGTTCGGGCAATTGAATCCGAATTGGCGTTGGCCAGACAACGGTACAATGCGATGGTGCCGATGGATGCAGGATTAAAGAACCTGGAGCGCGACGCAGAATTGGCCACGAGCGAATACATGGAAATGCTCAATAGACATAATCAGGCTGGATTTCAGTCTAATGCCGGTTTACGGCTGAGTATTGTTGAGCTTGGCTTGCCAGGGTCTGCACTGCCCTCAAAGAAATTGGTATATATGGCATTGTCGGGTGTGGCTAGCGCATTTGCTTGCTTGGCTGTACTTACCCTGCTGTTTCTTCTCGACCGTAAAATCGTTGCTGTAGACCAGTTGAAATCTGCGACCGATGGCTCGGTGCTGGGTTGCTTAAATCAAGTAGCGATGAATGGCACAAGTGTTACGGGTATTTGGCGGGAGGCGGCGACCAATCCGCAGTTCGGCCTTTATCGGGATCTGCTGCGCTCATTGCGGTTCGATATCAATCGTAGTATGCTGAATGGGCATAACAAAATTTTGGGCATTACCAGTTTGAAATCGGGTGAGGGAAAAACTTTTTTATCAGCAAGCCTTGCCTATGCATTTGCGGTAACTGGTAAGCGCGTGCTGCTTATCGGGAATGATGTGAAGGGGGTATCAGATGACATGTCCGCCAATGGAAAAAATGAAAAAAAGAATAAGGAATTGCAGGAGTTTGAGACATTTCTGGTCAAGCGTGAAATCCAAGCGGAGGATCTGATTACGGTTTTGCATCGCAATAGCAAGAATTCGTCCCTGTTTGAACTCCAAGACACCAATTCACTTCAAATCGGATTTAACACATTGAAGGAAAAATTCGATCTGGTTATCATTGACATTGACAGCTTTGAGAACTTTAATCAGGCCAAGGAGTGGCTGATGTTTGCGGATAAATCCATTTGTGTATTTGAATCCGGCGGTATCATTGATGATCAGCAGGAAAATCTGATTGCGTATATTCAAAACCATCCGGGATTTATTGGTTGGGTGTTGAACAAGATCAGGGTTAAACCGGCACTAAGTCCCGCAAACTAAGTATTGACGTTTTCGCTGAACAAATCACTGGCTGGATAAAAGGAAAAAGTTCGATAAAGATGGAAAGATTGGTTAGTAACAAAATCTCTATTCCGATTGTGCTATTGGCATTGTCGCTGGGGATTGCATACTTAACCAGTGTGGGGGGTGAGTTGATTCCTGTGGCTGTTATTAGTGTTAGTGTAGGTGCTGTCTTCATAGCGCTGCTTTTTAGAAATCCAATATGGGGCCTTTATTTAACGTTATCATTTTCTTTCCTGATTATGTTGATAACAAGAGAAATCAGCCCACGAGTCCAGGTAGGGCTGGGAGTAGAAATACTGTTAATACTTACTTGGATCGTCGCATTTTTCAATAAAATAAAAGCGAATTGGAAAGCCGCTAATAGCGACGTTACGGCTTTGGTCATTTTGTGGTTTATTATTAGTGTCTTTGAGATCGTGAATCCGTCTGCCCCAAATGTGATGGGGTGGTTTTATGAAGTACGTACAACCGCGCTAAACCTATTGCTCATTATTCCGCTCACGATGATTCTGTTCAACAAAGAGCGACACTTAGATGTATTTTTAAAGATCATTATCGCCTTTTCGCTCGTGGCCGCACTCAACGGAATCAAGCAGTTAATGGGCGGAATGTTACCGGGTGAAATGGCTTTTTTGAAAGCAAACACTGGTACTCACTTCATTAACGGGAAACTCCGCGTCTTTTCATTTTTCACTGATGCAGGGCAATTTGGTGCCTCTCAGGCGCATGTCGCCTTGATCTGCTTCATTTTGTCAGCAGCTCCGATTACGTTATGGAAAAGGGCGGTATTGGTGGCTATCGGTGTCGTACTATGCTATGGAATGTTAATTTCGGGCACCCGGGGGGCGCTTTTCGTTTTCGCTGGTGTGCTAATTGGCCTATTTCTTACTAAGAAATTCAAATTACTGTTTTTGGGAGTGATGATGATGATTGGCTTAGTGGCGTTTTTGAAATTTACTACCATCGGGCAGGGAAATTATCATATTAGGCGACTGCGTACAGCCGTAAATCCAGAACAGGACGCGTCATATATTGTTCGCTTAAACTCGCAAGAACGGTTGCGTACGTATTTGGCCGCAAGACCATTCGGCGGTGGCTTAGGAACCATAGGCGGAAATGGGCAGGAATTCAATCCAAACGGGTTTTTAGCGACAGTTGAACCCGACAGCTATTGGGTCAAAGTCTGGGCGATGTATGGTATTGTCGGCCTCGTCATCTGGTTCGGTATCATGATGTACATCATGGGTAAATGCTGTGGGATCATCTGGAATATAAGAGATCCAGTACTGCGAATAAAACTGGTGGCACTGGTTTCGGGCACGATTGGTATCTTTATCGCTAGCTATGGTAATGAAGTTATTAACAGAACGCCTTCTTCAATTATCGTCTACATGTCTTGGGCTATTATCTTTGTAGCCTCAAAATGGGATAAACCTGACGTGCTAGAGGCCAAGGAAGAAAAGCGTCCCTCTGCAGTATATTTAAATTAACAACAGTTACTTACATGCCTTTTGAAATTTTCATCATTCCAGGAATCATTGCTTTTCTAATTGGAATCCGTAACGGTGCAAAGGTCAACCCCACATTGCCGAAAACTGAGAAAAAGTAGGGGCTGCACATGATTAATCAAAATATAGTCGTAGTCGGACAGCAGCCTTGGGATACAACGCTTGGAAGCAATTGTAAGGATATTGCCATGGAGTTTAGCAAGCGTAATAAAGTGCTTTACGTCAACTCGCCGCTCGATAGGTATTCGTCCATCTCGCTCAGGAAGACCCCGCCAGTACAAAAGCGTTTGCGGGTAATAAAAGGAACAGAGGACGGCTTTATAGAGGTAAAGAAAAACCTATGGACATTCTATCCCGGCTGTATTGTTGAGTCGATTAACTGGCTTGATAATATACCTATTTTCAATGCCGTCAATCGGTTCAACAATAGACGTTTTGCGAGTAGCATTAAGCGATGTCTGACACATCTGGGGTTTGACGATTTTATCCTTTTCAACGACAATGAAATTATCAAATGCCATTACTTGCAAGAGTACCTTAATCCGAGGGTTAGTGTTTACTATTCGAGAGACCTGATTATAGCGGCGCCTTACTGGCACAAGCATGGAAGTCGGCTGGAACCGCTGCTGATTAAAAAAAGCGACGTCTGCGTCGCCAATTCCATGTTCTTGATGAACTATTGCAAGCAATACAACGAAAACTCACACTATGTAGGGCAAGGGTTTAACGATCAATTGTTTGCCAATTTCGCGGGCGATACACCTGCCGAGATGAAGGGCATAAAAGGTCGTATCATCGGATATGTCGGCGTATTGCACAGCAGTCGATTGGATGTCGACGCCATGATTTATATTGCCAGAGAACGGCCCGAATGGACGCTTGTCCTGGTGGGGCCTGAAGACGAAGGGTTTAAGCGGAGTAGTCTGCATGATTTACCTAACGTATTATTTTTAGGGATGAAAGACGGCAGCGAATTACCAAGTTATATTCATGCGTTCGATGTTTGTCTGAATCCTCAAGTGTTAACGCCATTGACTGTCGGAAATTATCCACGAAAAATAGACGAGTATCTTGCGATGGGCAAACCCGTGGTGGCCTTGCAAACGCATGCCATGGAAATGTTTTCATCGGTCACGTATCTGGCGCAAAGCAACGAAGACTATGTTCACTTAATTGATTTGGCGCTTCGAGAAGACTGCGAGGGCCGGCAAAATCAGCGGAGAGCTTTCGTACGGGCTCACACCTGGGAAAAGTCGGTAGAAGCTATTTACGACGCAATTGAAGCATTGAAAAAATAACATGAATCCAGAGACGTTGTTACATTTTGTTTGGTACGGTATTCAGCTGGTTGTTGGTTTCAACCTGATTTGGCCCGTGCTGTTGTATGGCATATACTTCGTTAGCAGAAAAACGTTAAGCACGGGACAGGAAGCCGTAGGTCCGCGGGGCGATTACGCAGTCATTGTGACCGCATATGAACAGACGACCATGATCCCAGCGGTTGTTGATTCGTTGTTGCGACTCGATCACGATCAGTTTATCATCTATGTCGTAGCTGACAAGTGCGACGTGTCATCCCTCCGGTTTGATGACGACCGGGTGGTTTTACTTAAACCCGAGGAGGTGCTAGCGGGCAACGTAAAATCACACTTTTTTGCCATTGATCGATTCTTGCGGCCCCACGACCGCCTAACAATCATCGACAGCGACAACCTCGTCGAACCGACCTATCTGAAGGAACTCGATCGGTCTTTCAACTTGGGATATAACGCCGTACAAGGTGTCCGCAAGGCCAAAAACATGGACAGTATATTTGCTTGCTTAGATGCCGCCCGCGATTTATATTATCATTTTTACGATGGAAAGATACTGTTCGGTTGCGGATCATCTGCAACACTCGCTGGTTCAGGTATGGCGTTTACGGTCGATTTATATAAGGAATGCCTGCTCGGGAAAGCAGTAGAAGGGGCCGGTTTTGACAAAGTATTACAATATGAGATTGTCAAGCGAGGGGAGCGGATCTGTTTCAATGAGTGGGCAGTGGTCTTTGATCAGAAGACGAGTCACGCAGACCAACTGGTGGCCCAGCGATCGCGTTGGATAAACACCTGGTTCAAATACTTTACCTATGGTTTCAGCCTGGTCAAATCAGGCTTAGTGAAGGCAAGTAGGAACCGGTTTTTGTTTGGGACGGTATTGCTACGTCCTCCATTGTTTGTTTTTTTGATTTTGTCCGTCCTGTTTCTCGTCATAAATTGGATAATCGGTAGTGCGCTGACTAGTGTGTGGCTGGCTGGAATTGGCTTATTTGTCGCCGGTTTTTTCCTGTCACTGTATGCATCGGGCGCAGACCGCGGAATCTATCGAGCACTCATCAATATTCCCAGCTTCATGTTTTATCAGGTGTTGGCATTGATGAAATCCAAAAAAGCAAATGTAATTTCGGTGGCGACCAAACACACAGACTATAAACAAGAAAATGATCAATAGTTATCTGGTCCGGAAAGGAATTATTAAAAAAAAGCATATGAAAATTGCGATACATCATACCCCCGGCACGTTTTCGAATCGTTGGATCGAACACTGTGAACAACATGGCATAAATTACGGAATCGTAAACTGTCATGATAACCATATTGTCGATCAATTAAAGGACTATGATGCGTTGATGTGGCACTATTATCATGACAATTACAAAGACTCGCTGTTGGCTAAGCAGCTCCTTTATGCATTGGAGCAAGCGGATAAAGTGGTCTTCCCAAACTTTTATACCAACTGGCATTTCGACGATAAGGTCGGCCAGAAATATTTGCTCGAGCTCTTTGAAGCGCCGCTCGTTCCATCTTACGTTTTCTACGACAAGGCTGAGGCGAAGCGGTGGGCAAAGGACACTTCCTACCCGAAGGTTTTCAAGACACGGAGAGGAGCGGCGAGTGCAAATGTGCGACTCGTGAAGAACAATAGGGAATGCATGCGGCTGATTGATCGGGCTTTCGGGAAGGGGTTTGGACAGTTTGATCCCTCTCAGGCATTTGCAGACAGGGTAAGGCGTTTTTGGGAAACTAAAAATTTACTCGAATTGGTCAAAGGATTGGCCCGATTTGTAAGCCCGCCAGCATATGCGCGAAAGGCCGGCCGTGACAGAGACTATGTCTACTTTCAAGACTACATCCCAAACAATGATTTCGATATTCGGCTGATCGTAATTGGAGACCGTGCCTATGGTATGAAGCGGATGGTCCGTAGCGGGGATTTCAGGGCTTCTGGAAGTGGGCATTTCGTTTATGACGATATCGAAGCCGATGTATTGCGAGTCGGATTCGATGTTACCAAACGGCTTAAACTTCAATGTGCTGCTTATGACTTCATTTATCATGATGGAAGGCCGTTGATTATCGAGGTGAGTTTTGGATTTGGTATCAAAGGGTCCAGTAAGTGCACGGGGTATTGGGATTCGGAATTGAAATGGCATAGTGGAGAGTTCAACCCACAGGGATGGATGGTTGATGCCGTGCTCGAAGAAGTTATTCGGTCTAAGGAAACAAGGACGATTGTCGAATGAAATGTTAATCGATAGAAAAAAGGCGATTGCCTACATGGTATTTCTCGTTGCGGGACTGGTTGTTTTCATATCTATAAAGTGGTTTCTGCGTGTGCGCGGTGTCAACTTGACGGCCTTGACCGAAAAAAGGCAGCTGATTGCCGAACTTTCAGAAACCATCATTCCTCGTACCGACACAGCCGGCGCTAAAGACGCACATGTGGCCGATTTTATTATTGCTATGGTCACATACGGACTTTCGAAACCGGAACAATGGACGTTTCTGATAGGGTTGGAGGACGTCGATAGATTCTGTGTTAGTCGTCTTGGGCAAAATTTTATTTCGTGTTCCGCTATACAGCGTACTGAAGTTCTTCGTTTTTTCGAAGAAAGCGAATGGACAAGCTTTAGGGTGGCTCAAAAAATCAGGAATAAGTTGTTTGGGCGTTCTTTTTTCAACTTGCTTAAATGGCTGACCGCTATTGGCTATTGTTCTTCGGAGGTGGGCGCTACAGAGGCGCTGATTTACGACTACCTACCGGACGTTTACAAAGGCTGTATCCAGCTGGAAGCTGGACAAAGCGCATGGGCAATTAAATAATTTACGTTAATTATTGTGGTAGAAGCGAGAAAAGTTTATAGGCGGTGGTTTGATACGGATCATCTCACAGGAAATCTAAAGAAGAGGTCAGTAAAGGGCGGGGTCAATACTGTGTTTGCACAGCTTTTCTCTTTTGGGACCCATATGATTTCTACGGCTGTCATGGCTCGCCTTGTCAGCCCGGAAGGCTTCGGTGTGGTGGCGATGGTTACAGCAATCACTGGGTTTGTGGTGATTTTCAAGGATTTGGGGTTTTCTTCTGCAGTTATACAAAATAAGTTTGTCACCCAAAAGCAGATCAGCACCTTGTTTTGGCTGAACATTATGTTTAGTTTCGTAATATCTTTAATCATACTCGCGCTAGCGCCGGTCATGGTGTCATTTTACGGAGAACCTCGATTGTTTAATATCACATTGGCATTTGCGTTCAGTATTTTTTTTGGCGGTTTTTCATTACAACATAACGCCTTGATGAAAAGGCAGATGAGATTTAAACAATTGTCAAGTGTTAGGATGCTGAATGCTGCCGCGAGTGTCCTGATTGGTGTCGTTTTAGCATGGATGGGATTTGACTATTGGGCCATTGTCGGTGCGACAATAGCGCAAACGGCGTTGAACGTGATACAGCTCTGGACTGTTTGCAATTGGCGGCCAAATTTAGTGTTTGATGTAGCCCGTGTTCGTCATTTGGTAAGATTCGGGGCTGGCGTAACCGGGTTTGACTTGGTAAATTATTTTTCAAGAAATGCGGACAATGTGCTCATAGGCCGTTTCATCGGCGCTACTGCATTAGGGTTATATAGCAAGTCATATCAACTATTGATGCTTCCCATCACCCAATTAAGGGGCCCATTGACTACCGTGGCCTTACCGGCGTTAAGTACGTTACAACGAGACCCCAAGAAATACGCTGAATTTTATAGGCGTTATGTTTTCATCCTTGCTTTTTTTTCCATGCCCTTGGTAGCATACTTGGCAGTATTTTCGGAAGAGGTCATTTTGTTGGTTTTAGGCGAAGCATGGATTGATGTGGCCTATATCTTCGAATTACTGGCCTTTGCTTCGTTCATACAACCTGTTGCTGGTTCAACGGGACTGGTAATGATTACGACAGGGCAGACAAAGCGATATTTTATATGGGGGGTGATTAGTGCGATTGTCACGGTGCTGGGATATCTGGTTGGCATCAATTGGGGCATAACGGGCATCGCAGTTTCCTACATCGTCGTCAACTATACGTTGTTGTTTCCGGCGTTACATTGGAGTCTTAAGGGGTCGCCAGTCTCCATCTCCATGTTTTTAGCAGAAATTCAATACCCACTTCTGTTTTCAATTATCAGTGCGGCAGCCTGCTGGTCAACTAAGAATTTCTTCGGAAATTGGCCGGACTTATTATTGGTAGCCGTCGGTTGTAGTATTGGTTCCCTCGTCTATCTATCGCTTTGGTTTGTTTCAAAACATACTCAAAATAAGTTTAAAGGGGTAATGGAAATCAAAAGTCTCATATTAAATAAATAACGATTGCACAACAAAATGGAGCGATTTAT
The DNA here is from genome assembly GCF_042646065.1 of Parapedobacter deserti. NCBI lineage: Bacteria > Pseudomonadati > Bacteroidota > Sphingobacteriia > Sphingobacteriales > Sphingobacteriaceae > Parapedobacter > Parapedobacter deserti. The sequence goes on along the minus strand of NZ_JBHRTA010000004.1, from coordinate 55,156 downwards.
CATAAACTGTTCGTCAAATAGAAATAGCCAAGCAATTTGCCGGTTTAGCGGGCTCCGCTTAGCGTACTTTGCATAAAAAAATATGGATAAGCTGGATTTTGTTTTCGTTAGTTTACAACGCATAAACACCGATAGGGATTCTACGTCAACCGCTATTGCGAAAGAACTGGCCAAAACGCATCGTGTGTTATATGTTAATCCACCGATTGACAGAAAGACATTATGGTTTGGCAGTGATGATCCATATATTAGCGATCACATAAATTTACTTCGAAGTAAACAAACGCCGGATAACTTGGAGAAGGCCGATGACAATCTTTGGGTTCTCACACCGCTGAATATCATTGAGTCGATAAACTGGATTCCACACACGAGTGTTTTTAAGCTGCTGAATAGACGGAATAATTCCGTCTTCGGGACCGAAATCCAAACTGCATTGAATAAAATTGGTTTCGAAAGATTTATCCTTATAAACGACAAGGATATATTCAGAAGTTTCTATTTAAAAGAAATCCTTCGGCCCCGTTTAAGTGTTTATCTGGACAGGGATTATATCGTGGGCATGGATTATTGGAAACGGCACGGAACCAAGTTGGAACCGGACCTTTATGCAAAATCAGATCTGGTGTTGTGTAACTCTCCGGGATTTACACAACAGGCGATGAGGTACAACCCGAATAGTTTCTATATTGGAAATGGATGTGATATCACACTTTTTGATCCTGCGCGCCACTACGATGTTCCGGAAGAAATAGCAACGTTAAGGGATCGTCCTATTGTTGGTTACGTAGGTGCCTTGCTGGATATTAGGTTAGACATTCCGCTGCTTGTGTATTTGGCGGAATCAAGGCCTGCATGGAACCTTTTATTAATAGGCCCCGAGGACGAGGCTTTTGCAAACAGCACGCTACACACACTGCCCAACGTAATTTTCCTCGGCAAAATAGAAAATAGCTTGGCACCGGCATACATCCGCTATTTCGATGTATGCATCAACCCACAGATTAGGAACACGATCACCGAAGAAAATTTCCCATTAAAAATCAACGAGTACCTGGCCATGGGAAAGCCTACAGTCGCAACTAAAACGAATGTAATGGAGCAGGTTTTTAGTTCAGTAGTGTCACTGGCGTCGTCGCAAGAGGAGTTTTTGCACTGTATCGAGACTTGTTTGGAGAGCGATACACAAGCGGCTTCGCAAGCTCGGATAAACTGCGCACGGTCGTTCAGTTGGGATAAAATAGCACAGAATGTTGTCGAGATTATCACTCAGCACTTGAAGTAACAGCTACAAGTGTTTGAGTCACTACGAATCCCCTCAAATATGCGTTTAAACACCTACATAAACACAATGCAAACTTACGATGCGATCGTTATAGGATCGGGGATAAGCGGTGGCTGGGCTGCCAAAGAATTAACCGAAAAAGGGATGAAAACGCTGTTGCTAGAGCGCGGAAAAGACGTAAAGCATGGCGACTACCCGACGGCTATGTTGCACCCGTGGGATTTTAGCCTTCGTTTAGCTAACCCGACATCGGATTACTATGAAAATCCCATACAAAGCATGGGGTATGATCAGAGCAACAAGATGTTTTATGTAAATGACAGTGACCATCCTTACATTCAAAATAAACCATTTAATTGGTATAGAGGGTATCAAGTAGGTGGACGCTCGCTTACTTGGGGGAGACAATGTTACCGCCTGAGCGATCTTGATTTTGAGGCCAATATCAAAGAAGGTATTGCTGTCGACTGGCCCATTCGTTATCATGACATAAAGCCATGGTATGATTACGTGGAGTCATATGTAGGGGTAAGCGGCAGGAAGGATAATATATCACATTTGCCGGATGGGCCTTATTTGTCTCCTATGGAATTAAATTGTATAGAGCAGCATTTAGAGAAAAGCGTCAAGCAGACCTACGGCCGGACGCTCACTGTAGCGCGCGTCGCAAACCTGACAAGTGGATGGAAGGGAAGGGGGCCATGTCGCTATCGGAACCTATGCTCACGCGGCTGTCCATATGGTGGGTATTTCAGTAGTAACAGTGCTACCATTCCGCAAGCGCTGCACACCGGTAAATTGACCTTGCGGCCTTTTTCGATTGTAACGGAAATTTTATATGATAACGCCACTGCGAAGGCGAAGGGCGTACGGATCATCGATGCAATTACCCACGAAGTAATGGAATTTTATGCTCGAATCATATTTCTCAATGCATCAACTATACCTACTGCAGCCATCTTGCTCAACTCGAAGTCACCTAGGTTTCCAAACGGCTTGGGTAATGACAGCGACCAGGTGGGCCGTAACCTCATGGATCACCATTCATCTGCTGGCGCGTCAGGTATGTACGAAGGCTTCAAAAGCCAGTATTACAAAGGTAGACGTCCCTGTGGCTTCTTAATACCCCGGTTTCGAAATCTGGTCGATGAAAAAAGCCGGAGCCCTGACTTTTTACGAGGCTACCAAGTTCAAGGGGTTGGGCGTAGAGACGGTTGGCAGGAGAAAATGTTGTACCTGCCAGGCTTTGGCGAGGAATTTAAAAACAATTTGACGTCACCCGGGCCGTGGACCGTCTGGATGGGGGGATGGGGAGAATGTTTGCCGTACCAAGACAATCGAATAACATTAGATCGTTCCCAAAAAGACCGGTGGGGTTTGCCTTTAGTGAACGTCGATTTTTCTTTTAGGGAGAACGAAAGAGCGATGCAGCAAGATATCCAACGGAGCTGTCATGAGATGTTGGAAAGTGCAGGATTTAAAAATATTGAAGTTTTCAATTATAATAGGCCAGGCGGGAGTACAGTACATGAGATGGGAACAGCCCGCATGGGACGCGACCCTCGAGCCTCCGTAGTGAACCGTTTCAACCAGCTGCATGATGTGAAGAATGTATTCATAACAGACGGAAGCTGTATGACTTCATCTGCTTGTCAAAACCCTTCGTTAACCTACATGGCTCTGACTGCCCGAGCTTGCGACTATGCCTATAATCAAATGAAGAAAGGATTGTTGTAGCGTTGATCTACTCGGCCAAAACTTCGCAATAATACTTTTCCAATTTCCCGCCGAGGATTTTGGAGTCGAAGTTGTGGACTACGAAATCTCGGGCAGCTTCGCCCATTTTTTTTCTAAGGTCAGTGTTATGCACCAAAAGTTCTATTTTATCCGCAAAAGCCTCTTCGTCCCGCTCCGGTACAACAAAACCATTAACCCCGTTTTCTACACCGTACTTCATTCCTCCGGCATCTGATACAATGACGGGAAGACACATAGCCTGGGCTTCTTGAATAACCAGCCCCTGGGTTTCAGCTCTTCCATCATCATCTACAATACCCGGCAACAAAAATAAATCAGATTCGTCCATGATTCGTATAATCTGTTCTTGAGTCTTGAAGCCGGAAAAAATAATATGGTTTTCTAAGTTGTATTGAATTACTAACCTTTGAAGGTTTCCCAACTCTTTACCATTACCTACAATATGGAATCTAAGGCTTTTTATCTGCCTGTTATTGATTAAAATATGGGCAATTTTAATAAGTATAGCGCATCCCTTGAGTGGAATTAACCGGCCGCAAAAAAGAACATTGGTGAATTCAGCAATCGTTTTTGCCTTAGAAGGCTTGTAATATTGTGTATCTAAACCTACGGGCAAAAGCTTGATGCGACGATAGTGCGGATTGATATTTAAAATCAGCGATTTTCCGAAGTCGTTGTTTACAGTAATTAATGTGTTGTTAGCAAAGAGCTCCTTGTAGCGTTTGCGATTCAAAGCTAATTCGTTCGGCATCATATCGTAACCATGAAACGTTGTTATTAGCTTGCTCTTTTCGAAAAACCCAAGGTATTTTCCCTTGAAAAAAAAATCGCTCATAAAACCAAAATGGGCGTGAACGATGTCGAAATCTGCTCCTAAACGATTGAATGCAAGTAGTTTGTAAAATACCTTCAGCTTTAAAGCGTCAATTTTAAATCTGAAAATATTGAGCGCTCTAATGTGGTTACGACTTGGATTTCGTATACAGGTCTTGATAAAACATGCAAGCCGCTTTAACGCTGAATCGGGTATGTCCACGTAGGTCGTTTTAGCAAGCAAGTCGTACTGGATGACCTTTGGATGTGGAGGGTGTTTCAGCTTACCCCAAGATAGGATCGCGATGTCATAGCCCCGGTCCAGTAAATAAACCATTTGATTCACGATAAATGTTTCAGATATTCTTGGGAAATCCGGTATCAAGAATAAAATCCTTGGCTTTTTATTCATTATATTTAATAGGAAGGTGTTGTTCCGAAAAACATTCGAATGAGTAAATCGGAAGTTAATCTGGTGATAAATTGAGCGTTATAACGAGATGATTTTTTTTACAACCTTATAAAAGAATGTGTTTTTTATCGGACGGGCTGCCTTGTCAACGTGGTACCTCCGTAGTGCCCCTTTGCTGAACCTATATTCAAGCCCTTCTTCAATCGTATACATACACGGGTTGCAAATACCACACGGTTTGTTGCTTTTAGGAAGATGACAAAACCACGTTTTATTCATAATATCAATGTAGTTCATTTCTTCGGCCCACCTCTTCATTGCTAACTTATTAGCATCCAGTATAGGGAAGCGATAATGTCCAAAAACCTTGATTAGACTTTCAGTTGAAACATCTTGATCTAGCACGTAATAATCGCCGATTAACTCGTCCTGCTTTTTTATCAAGCTACCGTGTTTTTTTATTATTGACGATGCCTTATCGTCTTCGTGAATAGTCAATTCTAAATTTTTAATTGTTACCGCAAACCTTGCTAACCAATCATATTGGCTACCAAAGAAGTTAGTTTTTAATATTTCATTGTACGCATCTGTGATTTCCGGATTTTTAACGATATCCTCTATCTTTATGGAGATCAGTTCGGAAATAACGCACTTTGTTTCTGGGTGCTGGCGAATGTCCTTTGTGATAATATCGATAGCCCTTAATTCGAAGTCTTTGGACTTTCTCGTGCTTTCGAGAAGGTAATATGGCTGAATCGAAACTGGTTTATTTGCTAACTGCAGAATTCGGTATGTCGAATCCCATCCACCAGTCCAAAGAAGATGAATCTTTTCCATAATTATTTTATTATGTGGCGCGTTTCTAACTATTTCGAGGTCCTCCAAAGATTCTCCCAACCCAAATCCGAGAAACAAGGACCTTGGGTTGCTTCAGAGAATTTGATTCCGTTGTGATTTCCATTCCACTCCATAATTTTAACGTCATCGTTTTCATCAACAATCATATCCCAGCCAATACATCGGGCAAGCGGCATTGATTTATGAAGGGCTACAGCAGTTGAAATACACTTAGCAAAATTCGGTATTTGTTTTTTTGCAAACAGGGTGCCTGTATCTGGATGCCTGTCTGTCAGGTTCCAATTTGGCATAAAACCTTGATCATGCAATGCTCCCGTTTCCAAATTAACCGGAATCAATATACGGGACTCAGAGTTAATATGTGTGTCTTTACTGCGTCCTAACCGGAGAAAACAGGCTCTTGCAGTGCAACTGCCATAATCATCTATAGCTGTGGTAATACGTATTGTGGCGACTGAGTTGGGCATAAACGCTTTGAAAAAAGCATGCTGCTTAATATATTCTTGAATAACGCCATCGCCAAGCGTCTTTATCTTATTGACATCAAAGTTTGATTCATCAAAGATCGAGATCCCGAAACCTCGGCCTGAGTTGTCTTTTTTAAATACAACCTTATTTGAATCCCTGAAAACATATTCTTTGATTTTTTCTGGCGGAAAGGCGCAATAATCAGTTGTAAAAAAGAGCCCGTTGGTATAATATAGAAGGTCTGGAAAAATGTTCTCATTAAATAGTTTGTTTGTTAACGATTTAAGGTCGCCAATTTTGCCATATTGTCCCTTTAATGCAGGAACCACAATTTTGCCGTAGTAATTGTCGGGTATCCACCCTTCTTTAAAGGACCCGGCTATTGCACTGTATACGTAGAGCCAAGGCGCATATCCTCTCCATCCCAAGATATCGCCTGCATATTCATTTGAGAGCTTTATAAATCTTGCATCGGTTTTCCCTTTAATTGATTCAATACTTTTTAACGTCTCAATGGCAGAATTATTAAGTGATTTGTGATATTCATACGTTAAATACTTCTGGACCAAATTCTTTATGGCTTTTCTTTTCATCGTTCATAACGTTAATAGGCATTCTAATTTTGGCTTTCAAATCTTGCCTTTGAAAGCGAGTCAAACCAGGTTCACGCGAGCATTCTGGGGCGCTTTTGGATGGTGTTTTACCGTTTTAGCATGATACAATCTTACGTTTCGTTAGCTATTTAAAAGATCAGTAGTTCTCCGAAGTTTTGGTGTCATGTTCCGGTAAAGGTCTGAACAGTGAAAAAAGGCGTTTGATCTCTTTGCGGATTCTATTAAATAATACCTTGGCGAAACTTCCTTCGGATTGCAGCGTCCGTGGCGCTGTCCAAACGCGTGAGCGGTTAGCTTTCATTTGTTTGATTTTTCCAAACTTCATCAGGTCAAAGCACATTCTGCCGTCCTCGCCACGTATATTGTGATCCACAAAGCCAATAGCGCGCCCATTCGCAGCAATATACCCCATGCTCATACCGTATGCATTAAGGTATGGCCGTTTGAAGTGCCTCAATTCGGCAACCATATCCTTCATTTTCTCGAGTAAATACAATTTCCAGCGCGGATATTTCTCGTCGGGTAAAAAGGAATATCGACCGTAAGCGCATACGACTTTCGGCTTCTTTAACACGCCGATCATATCATCTACCCAAGTAGGCGGATATAAACAATCGGCATCTGCCAGAAGAATGTATTTTCCACGCGATTGTTGCTGACCCAATTCTCTCGCAGGTCCCGGCCCTTGAATCGGTTGAAGGAAAGTTCCTACGTCAAGTCGCTTTAGCGTTAGGTCCGTATGATCTGTAGAATTATTGTTAATAACAATAATCTCAAGTGGTAGCACAGTTTCCATACGGGAAAGACTATCAATGCAGTTCAAGATGTTGACTTCTTCATTCCATGCGGCTATGACAACAGAAACCAAAGGTGCGTCACTTTGCAGCCTTTTGAGCCGGCCATTTATTTGTGCAAAGACCTCGCCGGGAATTTCCCGATAGCTTCCGAATTTATGATTACAGGCGTTAACCCAGTTTGGAATACGTAATGCGCTCATTTAGAATATTAAAGTGTATATAAAACATTTGCCCATGTTAAGGCTGATAGGGCTTATACCGAACATTTACATTCTCGAAATTGATCCGTAGATCAATTAACCTGTCAATTTCGGTATTGGAAACAAAAATGTTTTTCTCGGCTTTTGCTTTGAATATTTTTCTGTTTTCCTGGTCATAATAGTCCCAATCTTTTCCGTTATCTCCTAAATTTTTTATTTTTTCATCCCGAGAATTGCTGATATAATTCAGAAAGTTGTCAATCTGCACTTTTTTGTACGTCAGTCCGCTTCGTACCGCACGCTCTCTCAATTCATAATCCTGGAAACCGGTAGGGTAGAAGTCCTCGGAATATCCGCCTAGTTTTAGAAAGTTTTTCCGGCTTAGCGCAATCCGTCCCACGGTTCCCCACAACGGATCTCGTTTAAATTGTACGATACAGTTTTCGCCGATTGTATTAAATAGGTAGTTCAGGTAGAAGGCAAAGTCTTTTCCGGTGAAATTGTCACCATCTACGTTGCATACGACATCTCCGGTAGAGAAGTAGTGCGCTAGATTCTTTGCCTTAGACGCATGAAATGTTTTGGGTTCCGTCGTGTGAATATAACGCAAAACGCCTTTGTCGATATAGGACTTAAAATTTTCGCGAATAAAACTATCCAAATTATCTGTTGAGTTATAGTTTACTAAGCAAATCTCCAAATTGGGGTAGTCGATATTATCAAGGATATTTTGCAATAAGGTCTTTTCTAACTGGTACAGCCTGTTCATACAAGTAATACACAGCGATATTTTGTAATAAGTTAAGTCCGGAGCATAAATTGCCTCCGGGAGCTTTTCGATTTTCAACCTTCTTAATTTACTATCTCGTATTTCACGTAGGCGCTTTTCCCAGCTGAGTGGAATGACTCGTGATAGCAATAAACTGAATGTCGACATTAACGTTTAATTTTTAGTTCAAAACAAAGACCGCATCCGATACATAAGATAAATATACTTTAACGAGATATTTACCGATCGGATGGCCAAAAATAAGATTAAGGTATTGAAGTTGGCTGCAAACTCATAAACAATACTTTTTCTTGTCGTCAAAATTCTACAATTGCATCGATATTGATGACAGTCCGGTGATTGCTCATTAGTTGCGGTACTGGTAAGTGACTTAATCAATTAGCGATCTTTGCTTTTTCCAAAGCGTTTCCCAATGCAAATCTGAGAAACAAGGACCCTGGGTTGCTTCTGAGAATTTTATGCCATTATGATTTCCATTCCATTCCATAATTTTGACATCATTGTTTTCGTCGACAATCATATCCCATCCGATACATCGTGCTTGGGGCATCAATTTATGGAGCTCTAATGCGGTTGAAAGACATTTGGTGAAATTCGGGATCGATTTGTTTTCGAATAAAATTCCGGTATCAGGATGTCGGTCTGTCGTAGTCCACTTTGGCGTAAATCCATGTTCATATAAATTTCCTGTCCTTAAGTTAATTGGAATCATGATATGGGAATCAGACTTAACATGGGTATCTGCATTGCGCCCAATTCTTAGATAGCAGGCTCTGACAACAGAATTACCACCATCATCTATTGTGGTAGTGAAGCGCATCGTCGCTACCGAGTTTGGCATAAGTTCGTTAAAAAAGGCATGCTGCCTAATGTAATCTTGGATAACACCATTACCTAACATTTTTACTTTATTGACGTCAAAGCTTGATTTTTCAAAAAATGAAATCCCGCGGCCCTGCGCTGAATTATCTGATTTAAAGACAATCCGATTTGACTTTTTAAAAACGATTTCCTTGATCTTTTCTGGTGGAATAACCTCGTAGTCTGTTGAAAAAAACAATCCGTTTGCATAGTAAACAAGATCAGGGAAAACGTCCCGTTTAAATATTTTGTTGTTAAATGATTTGAGGTTTGCAACCCTTCCATAATCACCTTTCAATGTAGGAACCACTATTCTACCGTAATAGTTGTCTGGTATCCACCCTTCCTTGAAAGAGCCAGACACGGCGCTATACACGCTGAGCCAAGGGGCGTACCCTTTCCAGCCGAAAACATCGTTCGCGTATTCATTTGACAGTTTAATCAACTTTGGATCGGTCTTCCCCTTTATTGATTCGATGTTTCTTAATATTTTACCGGCAGTGCCATTGAGCATGGTGTGATATTCATACGACCAATATCTCTTGACCAATTTCTTTGCAATTTGTCTGATCATAAGTGTTATGGGTTTACTATTTGGTATTATTTACGTGCAGAAAAGTATTCGACTTTTACAGTTGGTTTTTAAATCACTAGCTTGTTTTACAGATTTTTAATGTTTTAGAGCATCTTCAGTCGCTTATATAGATACGTTGCCAGAATCGCACAATCGGTCAGCTAACTTGACAGACCACCCCCAAGCATGTATATATAAAAGTAGGTGTATGTTGACTAAATCAAAGGAAGAACGGCGCGAATATTTTGTTTTGTAGTTGAAACACTACAATCGCCTATACGACCGGGATGTTAGCGTTCGACCGCACCGATGGATGGTGAACTTGTATTCCGCTGTGTGCCATAGAAATCGAACGTCAAAAAGTTGGGTGCCCCGTTCTTGTACGCTTCCGATTTTGTCGATAGTTTGAAGTTCGTTTCGTTAACAATACCTGCGGCACTCGCCGTAGCAAAATAGCGGTTATTGGTTTCGTTGAGCTTGCCATCTTCGATGGACATGTAGCTCACGATATGGCTTTTAGGATGTGGCGATGGTAAATCGAACGCCAGATTGTTAAATACCTCCAGTTTCCCTCCGAACAAGCGGTACGCGTCAACTACTACACCATACCAATCTTTTGATGTATTAAGCTTGCTGCAGGTATTATGAAAAATTTTAGCATTCGCAAAGGTGGTTTTATTGGGAATAAGGTAGCGCTCGAACGATTGGGTCTCGAAAGCGGAGTACTTACGTGAATTGACGACAATGTTGTTGAAGATCTGAATCTCTTTGGGTGTTGATCCCATGCTGACCGCCCAGGCCCTGATCGCATTTCCTTGGTGATTTGAAATATGGTTGTTGTAGAATTTGCCGTTACCTACAAGGTGAAACATCGCATTATGATTGTTATTCTCCATGTTGATGTTTGAGAGCACATTGTCATGGATGTCATAATCTTCCACCAGCCCGACATGTACTACATTTCTGGGGTTTGGGCAGTTGGAAATCTCAACGAACGAGATTTCCAGTCCCCTGATCAGTCCCTTGATATCTGTCCCACTGATTCCCCCGGGAAAATTGACAAATGCCCCGCATCTTTCAACTTTCAGGTGACTAAACGTGAGCTTCTTGGAATACGTCGCTGCACTACCATCGTATAATTTCTGCCGGTTGTAGGAGATGACGTAGTCGCGGATGTCCCGAAACTCCGCATATTGAAAAGTGAAGTCATTGATATCGCCGCTAAGTTCCACAGCGCGATAGTCATTGTCTCGAAACAAGAAACCCTTGTCATAATTCCGATGGCCATCGCCGGAAATGACCACATTAGACACGTTGTTGATCGTCAATGCGGCACGATAGCCTGCTAGTTCGACTAATCCGTCGTTTGTTATACGTACAGGGCAACCATCAATGCCCTTCAGGTTCCTTATACTAATCAGGCTATACTTGCCCGCTGCGATTGCAATGGTCGTTTTGCAATCAAACGCCTGTTTTTCACCGTCAATGGTCAATCTGCCTTTGTCGTCAGCCGCTAGTACTATCCGTTGCTGCGATGGCGGCGGTGAATCGTTCTTGCCATCATTACCGCTATCGGTGGAATCACCTTTGCCCGCGTCGGAAGGTATTGGGGAAGGAATTAGCAAGCTTTTATCACAAGACGCACAAATAGCGAAGACGATGGCTATTAGAAAAACCATCCTGACTGTCAGTACCATAATTTCATTTCATAGGGTGATGTAGGGCCCTGTTGTAGTAATTCGACTACAAAAGAAATAAAATTTTCGGTATATTTAAATTTTTTTAAACTTTTTACTTTGTAGAATTGTTTATTGCCTTTTGGACTGCATTTGCTAGGTCTTCGACCTTTTCGGGTGTAAACATGTCGAAATGCGAACCTTGTATGCCGACCACGGTTAGGTTTTCACCTAAAAACGGACTCCATCCGTTTGTTTTGGCCGACTCGTCCAGCTTACCAACCTGCATTCGAAAGCTTTTAAACAAATACGTATTCATGTCAATAGCTGCTGGTCGGTATTTCCTTCCAGCAAGGACGTGGATCAGCTGCGCCTTACTTTTCCAGTAATCTGCCGGGAACATCCGCCGGTAAGCGCGCTTGCTGACCTGTGCAAGTGTAAGTTGCAAGATTTTGTCAAAGGCAAGGAATGAGAGGAACAGAAAGGACTGGATGTAGCCGTATTGCGCAAACGCTTCTTTAAAGACGGCTCGCCAAAACCGTATTGTTCCTGCCATACCATTATCATCGGGTACCGTGGCAAACGTGTCCAATAGGCCGAGGAAGATCACCTCCTTCCCGTGCTGCCGGAGTTGCTTCACCATTTCGAATGCAATGACGCCGCCTGAAGAATATCCGGCAAGCGCAAACGGGCCATTGGGTTCGTGGGTCAGCATCTCGCACACGTAATGGGCGGCAATGCGTTCCACCGTGTGTGCAGCTTGCGATTTGCCGCTGAGGCCCATGCCCTGAATGCCGTATAGCGGTTGTTCACGGTCTAGGTAAGGCAACAGGTTCCTGACGTATAAAACGTCTAATAGCGCACCGTGCACGACAAACAACGGCGGTTTGTTGCCTGAAGCCCGGATCGGAATAACACAATCCCACCTAAGCGGATCGATGCCTTGATCGATTACAGCTGCCATTTTCTCGATTGTCGTATGCTCGAATAACGAAGCCAACGGAAGCCGTACACCGAAATGCCGGTCCACTTTAGCTACGATCCGGACCGCAATCAATGAATGCCCCCCCAGCTCGAAAAAATCATCAGTTATGCCGATCTCCTGGTCGGTCATGAGGCATTCGGACCAAATTTCCGCTAATTTGAGTTGTGTAGGCGTCGTGGCGGCGACGAATTCCCTAACTTCGTCCTTCCCGACCCCACTGTCATGCATCAACAAGGCTTTTTTATCTGCTTTTCCATTTGCATTTAGCGGGATTTTATCTATAATCACCCAGTGCCGCGGTATCATATAAGTGGGTAGTACCTTTCGCAACCGTTCAATGGCGCTCTCCCTGTTAAAGGGTCGGTCCGTATGGGGCACCACATAGGCAACAAGCAGCTTTTCTTGGTGGGTGTCGCGGTTTGCGGCAGCAACGGCACACTGCGTGACTTCATCCAGTTTACTTATAGCGCTCTCAATTTCGGCGAGCTCAATCCGGTTTCCGCGGATCTTAACCTGATCATCTTTTCGCCCGAGATACTCGATATTCCCGTCTGAAAGCCAGCGGACAATGTCGCCAGTTTTATAGCGCTTACCGACGGTCGCACCGCCGTGTCCTATGTCGATGAAAGCTCGGTCCGTGAGTTCCGGCTCACCCACATACCCGCTGGACAGACCAATGCCCCCGATATACAACTCGCCCGGAACACCTATCGGGCAATGAGTCTGGTTTTCGTTGAGCACATATATCGATGCATTGGAGTATGGTTTACCTATCGGAATGGTATGTCCGTATTCACTTGCGGGGTCGACGATGTGGAGCAATTTTCCGATCGTCGTTTCTGTCGGCCCGTACTCATTGATGATCGCACAGGTGCCTCCCGCTTGGTATACTGCCGTCACCAACGAGGTTTGGAGCCCTTCGCCCCCCAGCATTAGGATTTCTTTGGGTATAATCCGAACCCCCGTGCTGACGAGGTAGTTCCAATGGGAAGGGACAATTTTAAGAAAGTCGATCGTGTGTTGGCTGAAATACCTGCTGATATAATCCGGGTCGTTAAACCGCTCCTTGCCAAATAGGTGCAAGGTGCCACCCGTTACCAGCGCACCGAATAATACCGTATTGCCGAGATCCGTGTATATCGGGGAACCGAGCGCAAATCCGTTACATCTCGCAAACTGGGGCACATGGTTTAACAGTCCGAAGTGATAGTCGACGAGGGATTGATGATTGATGGTCACGCCTTTGGGGTTGCCTGTCGATCCGGAGGTGTAGATAACGTAAGCAGGAGATCCAGGGTCTGGTTTTACCGTCGGCTTTTGCCATCGTTCTTGCCAGACAAGGCAATCGGGCGCATCGACCACCAGAATGTTCCCAATCGTTACTAACGGCATAATAGTCGTCGCATCTCGGTCCAGGACGGCTACTTTAGCGCCGGTCTTTTCTACGATGTGGGATACCCGCTCATGCGGCAATTCGGGATCCAAGGGAACATATGCTGCTCCGGTCTTCCAGATGCCTAAGAAAGCGGCAACCATTTCCATAGACGGCTTCACGCATAGGATCACGAACTCACCCCTTGATACCCCCATCGTGATGAGCCTGTTGGCGATTTGATTAGATTTACGATTGAGTTCGCGATAGGTCATCGATTTGCCCTCGAACTGGACGGCGGTTAGCTTCGGTGTGCGTTTGGTCTGCCAGTAAAAATGGTCCACCAGGGTGGTATCGTTAGGATATTCGCAAACGTAGTTTTCGAATTGTGGGAATGGGTGGGGGATAGGCAGGCTATGGCCTATTTCAACATCGGGGATCTGAGTGACCGTTTCCAGCAGCAGTTTGAATTCATTGATCATGCGCTCGATGGTGTCACCGGCAAACAGCCGGGTATTGTAAGCCCAGAACGCGTCTATCACTTCATTACTCCTGTCGAGGTTGATGCTAAGGAAGATTTCGAACGTTTGGCTGGCACACGGGTTCGGGCGGATGTTGAGCTCAAGCCCTTCGAATTCGGCTGTTGGTCCGCCGTCTGCTTGTATGGTAAGGACAAATGGTACTAATGGTATATGAGCCTTGTCTCGCTTGATACGAAGCTCCCGGAGCAGTTCGCTGAATGTGAGCCGTTGATTTTCGTAGGCCAAATATAAGCCTTCCCTGCGCACGGACAGGTAGTTGAGAAACGATTGCCGTGGGTCGATTGTGGTTCTCACCGGGATAAGATTTACACTGTGGCCAACCATTTGCTCATATCCGCTGAGGTACTGGCCAGCGGTCGTGAGCCCAAGTGTGATATCACGCTGCCCCGTTCGGTGATATAGGAAAACCTCCACCAAAGCGGTAATCGCAGCGGCTATACTTATCCCGGCTTTTGCTGCTAAGGCACTAAGCCGCCCGTATATATTGTCGCCAAGTGTATTGCGTTTAAAATTAGCGTCATACGTGCGTGTAGCCGGACGTTTAAAGTCGAGCGGAAGGTTTAACGGCTCAACCGTCTTATGCTGGGCCAGCCAAAATTCCAACATCTTCCGGTGCTCGGAAGACTTCGAAAAAGCTTGTTGGTGGGCGGCGTATGCCTGAAGCTGCTGAGCCGGAGGAAGCCGGGGCACGCTGCCATTACTATGCGCGTTGTAAAGTGCGGCAAGGTCACGGACGACCACCCGCATAGCTGTTGCATCACAGATGATGTGATGGGCGATAAGGGTTAAACGGGTGTGCGTGTTATCAAACTGATGCAGGAATACCCGGAATAAAGGGGCGGCCGTGAGATCGAATTCCTGTCGCATTTCAGAATGGATGAACCGGTTGAATACCGCTTGCTTTTCCTGAGGGGAGCTGCCAACCGCAAAATGTTTAACCACCAGAATAGCGGTCGGCATATCTGAAATCACCAGCGATTCCTCGTCGCCAACACAGACGCGCAATGCCACATGGCGAGCAACCAAATCGGATACTGCGTTATGCATTGCCGGCACATCCATTTTTCCTGTCAGTTCCAGCGTAACCGATTGATTATAGGCTAAATTTGCCTGTCTGCCGCCAAGTTGGCAAGATAGCCATATTTCCTGCTGTTGGTCGATCATCGGAATGCAGAGCCCCGGCTCATCAGCCGTTGCGGACATCGGCATTTTCTGGTCTGCTGTAGGATAGCGGTCGACAAGCGGCTGAGCAGTATCTGTATTTAGCAGCACGGCGAAATCGCGCAGTTTAGGGTTCCTCAACAGCGCAGTGATGGATACATGCTTGCCTGTCTGGCGCCTGATTGCTGTCAAGACTTGCATGGCTGACAATGAATGCCCTCCCAGTTCAAAAAAATCGTCGTCCAGCCCCACACGCTGAACCCGCAAAACCTGAGTCCATACATCGGCCGCTAGACGTTGAGTGGCGGTATAGGTATCGGCATCGTCTGGCATCATGCCATTTTCATCGGCGTAGGGCGCTGGCAGCGCATTGCGGTCTATTTTGTTGTTGGCCGTTAGGGGGAATCTCTCCAGTGCTATCCACGCATTGGGAATCATATGGTTGGGCAAAGACATAGCGAGTTGGTTTCGCCACTCTTTTATTGTGCTTTTTGTCACCTCATATACCCCAGCTTCTGTATTCTCAGATTTTGTTAAAATGACATACGCTACCAACACCTGGATGCCGGATAAATCATCCCGTACAGTCACGACGGCGCTTTCGATACCTGTTAACCGCGATACGTGATATTCTATCTCTCCGGGTTCAATGCGATATCCCCTGATTTTTAGCTGTTCATCGGTCCTGCCGATATACTCAAGGGTATCATTTGAAAGTACCCTGACCAGATCTCCCGTCCGGTAGCGCCGCTCTCCGTCAGAATAGATAAAACGATCGGCCGTCAGTTCCGGCAGGTTCAGGTAGCCTGGGCTCAACTGGTCCCCCCCGATTAGCAGTTCCCCGATGTCCCCGACGTTGGCGGGGGCGCCGTTTTCTGTTAATACCCGCTGGGTAATTCCCGGAAGTGGTTTGCCGATAGGTACACTTCCCGCCGGGGCGTCGTTCTTCTGATAGCGATACTCGTGGGTAGATATCGTCGATTCAGTAGGCCCGTATTTATTGATGAATTCTACATATGCACACCAGGCGTCCGCTAACTCACGGGCACAGCGCTCACCTGCAGCTATTATCCTTTTCAGGTTGCTGTATTTTCGTACGGGGATGAACTTGAGGAACGATGGCGTGGCATGAATATGGGTAATTTCCATATCGTCAATAAATGCAGCCATCGATTCGTTATCCATTAAAACGTCTTGCGACGGAATGACCAACGTCGCTCCGTTGGTCAGGGCAAGGAAAATCTGTTCTACGGATGCGTCAAAGCTGTAGTTTGAAAACTGTAACACCCGTTCTAAGTGATTGATCTGTAGGAACTCAGATTGTTTTTGTATATAGTTTGAAAGTGCCCCGTGCTCAATTGTGACGCCTTTGGGCGTGCCGGTGGTGCCTGAGGTGTAGATGAGGTACGCGAGGTCCTCCTTCACAGGCTTCTCTGACTCCTTGCTTAATTCTGCCGTTTGGTTGATGAGTTCGCTGACCGTAAAAGCTGTTCCCTGGGGCAAGAAATCGGCTATCTTTTCGCTGTGGGGGCCTTCCGTCAGCACATGGCTAATTGTTGCATCAGACACCATGTGCTTGATCCGATTGGCTGGGTAGTTGACATCGATAGGGACATAGATCCCACCCGCTTTTAGCACTCCGAGGATGGCAGCAATCGTTTCTATGGATTTTTCCAGAAATAGCGCAACAAATGTTCCTTTGCGCACGCCAGCGTTGACCAGGTGGATCGCGAGGTTATTGGACGCTTCATCCAGTTTCTTATAGGTAAACGATTTGTTTTCAAAGACAACGGCAATTCCATCCGGGGCCTGTTTTGCTCGGACTTCAAACAGGTCCAAGACGGTTTTGCCATTGCGAGACGAGGCTGAAGAACCTTGCACTTCCGCTGATTGTTGAGGCAAGTCGTTTTTGTTCAAGGTAACCGGGCCGGGCATATCGTCTCCGGTTATCTTTTGGTTTTTGGTTGCGCTATCCATTATGGTTTTTATGACAATTCGTAAGCAACGGATTCGGTTTTCGTATGTTCGCTCTCCCTTCGATAGTGTTCCCAGGTTTCATTTAAAGCCGCCTGAAGTTTGGAGCCTAAATCAAACACTTTGTCTGGATAAAACATATTGCTATGCGTTTCCTCAATCGGGACAATTTTAAGATTTTTTCCAAATATCGGGCCCCAACCATTGGTGTTGTAATGAGGATAATACCTGAACGCTTCAACAAAAGGGCTTTTAAACAAATATGCATCCAAGTCATAGGGGGCCAATTTGTACCTTCTTACCGCGTGTTTGTGGAGTAGTTGCAGTTTGGTAAGCTTGTTTCTTGAAGGGTTCATCACCCTGTACAGTCTATAGCTGATCCGCGATAGGTAAACGGTCGCTACCATCTCCATTATCGCTGCAAAAGTCAGTTTGATTCTATTTTTAAATTTCACACCCTTTAAAAAATGACTTGACAAGTGCCGGTCATGGCGAAGCCACTCCCGCAGACCTGAAAACTGCGCGTGATTGACATAAGAGTCTAATAAACCGAAAAAACTCACCTGGATGCCGCGTGCCCTTAGCTGCTTGGCAATTTCGAATGCAATTATTCCGCCCGAAGAATATCCGGCTATAGCAAGAGGGCCGTCAGGTGTGTACTTAAGGATCTCCTTTACATAATACCCAGCGATTTTTTCTACGGTTCGGTGCGGTTTACTTTTGCCGCTTAACCCCATTCCCTGGATACCGTACAGCGGTTGGTCAGGATCCAGGTGACGCAGCAGGTTCCCTACATAAAGTACGTCCAACAGGGCGCCGTGGATGATGTATAACGGTGGTTTCCGACCTTCTTTCCGGAGTGGGATTACGCAATCCCATTTCATTGGGTCTTGTTTTTCGTCGATAAGCTTCGCTTGCTGTTCGATGGTTGAGTTTTCGAAAAGGCTGCCCAGGGGCAGTTTAATTCCAAAATTCTGATGAATCTGAGACATCAGCTTCACGGCGATGAGCGAATGGCCACCCAGTTCGAAGAAATCGTCCCTGATACCAATATTCTCTACTCCTAAGCAGTTAGACCAGAGCGTAACCAATTTTTTTTGCGTTTCGCTATGTACCACGGCATTGTCGTCAGCACTCGGTGTTTCCACGGGCTGTACAGATGCCTCCAGTGCTTTCCGGTCAACTTTTCCGCTCTTGGTAAGCGGAACGGCCGGTACTATTGCCCAAGCAGTTGGTACCATATAATCTGGCAGTTCCGCCTTCAGCTGCGCGATAGTTTGCTGCCGTTCAAACACACTTCCCGGTTGCAGTACCAAGTAGGCAGTGAGTTGCTTATTGTCTGTGTTTTCTCGCAGCATGACTACCGCTTCCCGTATCTCCGGTTGTTTGATTAACGCGTGTTCTATTTCACCTAACTCAATTCGGAAGCCACGAAACTTAACCTGAGAATCCTTTCGGCCGATGAACTCGATTTTACCATCCGGCATTCGACGCGCTAAATCTCCGGTTTTATAAATGCGAACACCCGGATCGGATGCAGATGGACGAAATAATTTAAATCGTGCTGCTGTTTCCGACGGGGCGTTAAGATATCCATCTGCGAGAGCCGCTCCAGCAACGCAAAGCTCCCCAACAACTCCCACCGGCTCTTCGACAAGCTGTTCATTTAATATGAAGATGCGCGTGTTGGAAATAGACTCCCCGATGGGAGGTAATGCTGGCCAATTGTCCGGGGCGTCGGGCAAACGAAACTGGGTGACCACATGTGTCTCCGTTGGCCCATATTGATTAAATAACGTTGCCCCTGTACTTTTGAAGAACGAAGCGATTTTAGGTGTAATTATGAGCTGTTCGCCAGCGGTTATCACCTCCTTTAACTGCGATGGGATCTCGTTGAACGTCATCGCGTAGTCAGCCAGTGACTGCAATGCTACAAACGGCAAAAACAGTCGATTAACACGGTTTTTCTGAATGTGTTGTAGCAACTGGCTGGGATCCACTCGCGCCTCGTCGGAAATGAGCGATAATGTTCCTCCTGTGACGAGCGTCGAAAAAATTTCCTGGAATGAGACATCGAACGATAAGGGCGAAAATTGCAATGTGTTAAAGTCGGCATTGGCCGCCGATGCTTCCATTTGCCATTTTAATAGATTCACAAGCGCGCGGTGACCCATGCAGACGCCTTTAGGCACTCCTGTCGAACCGGACGTATACAGGATGTAGATGATTCGATCCGTCTTTAAAGGAATATCCGGGGGGCTTGTATCTATTGCGTACGTTTGGTTTAACAATGATCCGACGGTCAACCTTGTGTTTACCGTGGGAAATGCAAATGGACTGTGTTCTTCAGTAATGACGAATTTCAAGGATGCTCCGCTCACGATCTGGTCTATTCGCTCCTGTGGATGGCGAAGATCAAGGGGTAAATAAGCTGCGCCGGTTTTGATGACACCCATCACAGCAGTAATTGTATCGATAGATCGATTCATCGCAATACCCACGGTGTCGCCGGACCCAACTCCGTTTTTTGCCAGCGCGTTGGCAAATCGATTGCTTCGCAAGTCCAGTTCCTTGTAGGTAACCTTCTCGTTTGCCGATAATATCGCAGGCTTGTTGGCATGACGGTCCACTGCGTCCTTCAAAAGTTTTGCTAAGCAATCATCGTTAACGTCTCTAGGGAACGCGGTATTGCTGTCTCGTTCGCTTGGCAGCAACAACGAGATGCGGTCGATTTTGGTGTCCTCGTTTGCCGATAGTTGGGTGATAATATACTCGAATCGTTCGTGAAAGGCTTCGATAGTTTCTGCGTTGAAAAGTGTACTATTATAGTCCCACCTCACACGCATACTGTCGGCATATTCGATGATATCGAGTACGAGTTCGAAATTTTCAAAGAATTTCGGGGAATCTTTCAGCTCATTCCTCAGGCCGTGAAACAACGTTGTGCCGTTATCCAGCCAATGACCTGTGTTCATGACAACTGATATCAAGGCAGGGCGAGACTTATCCCGGGGGATATTCAGCGACTGCAACAAGGTGCCGAATGTAACCCTTTGGTTGCTGAAATCATCCAACAATTGCGTTTTCCGTAACCTTAAGTAGTTCGAAAATGGTGTATTCCCATCAATGTGGCTGCGTACAGGCAGCATATTGACACAGTGTCCAATTAAATTGTCTTGGTTTGTGGCAAGTTGTCCAGCGACCGGCATGCCGGTAATAATGTCCGCTTGCCCCGTCATTCGGTATAAGAAAACGTCCAATATGGATCTAAGCACCATAGATACGCTGCAATTTTCCTTAATGCTGATTTGCTTCAGTACCTGCAATGCCTTTGCTGGTAAAGGAAATGATGCGCGTTTACTGCCGTACGTTCGTTTTTGGGGACGCAAATTGTCTGTTGGCAATTGGAGAGGTACTAGTTCTCCTTGAAGCCTTGACAGCCAATATTTCACGGCCGCTTCATGCGCGCTGCTCTGATAGTATTCATGTTCTTTTACTGCATAAGTGCTGAATTCCGGTGCTGGAGGCACTTCCGGTGTTGTGTTGGTAACGAAAGCCGAATAAAGCGCACCCAGCTCAGTCATTGCCGCATTATAGGACCAGCCATCGAAGATAATATGATGGGTCGTGAGGAACAGGTAATGCCGTTCATCTTCTAACCGGTACAGGGAAACAGAGAAAAGTGCATCATTTCTAAGGTCGAAGATTCGGCTGGCTTCTTTTTCTGCTTGTTTTTCGATGAAGGTGGACTTTTCATTCCCTGACATTCCTGATATATCTTGAAGCGTCCAATCCACATCTGCATAACTCTTTATTATCAGTTCATTACCATCGTCGCTGAAATTGGCCCGAAGCGCTTCATGTCGATTTACCAGTTGCTGGGCAGCTTTGTGAAGCGCATCCGGCTGTAACGGTCCGGACAACTCCTGCGTAAATGTGATTGTATACCCATTGTTGGCTTCATCGCCCCCCATTTCACACGCCAGCCAGATTTCCCGTTGCGGTTCGATCGTCGGTATGACATAAACGACCGGATGCGCACAGGTGGCTGAGGCATCAACAGGTTGCTGGCCAATTCCCTGGTCGTGCCCTTCCTTTTCAGCATCGATCAGGTGAGCAAGTTTTTCTATTGTGGAATGTTCAAATAGCGAGGTGATGGGTAGCCGTTTTGCTAGTTCGCGCTCTATCATCAACATAACCTTTACGGCGATCAATGAGTGCCCCCCCAGTTCGAAAAAGTTGCTATTCACGCTGATGTTGTCGACCGCCAGGAACTCAGTCCAAATCTTGTGAAGCAACCGTTCGGTTTCTGTTGACGGTGCTCGGTAGTCTTCGGCGGCAGTGTCTCTGCTAAATAATGTTGGTTGCGGCAATAGGGCTCTGTCTATTTTGCCGTTCGTAGAAAGGGGAAACCTGCTCAGTGCGATGTAAAACATCGGAACCATATAGTCGGGTAGGGAGCTCCGCAGCGCGTCTTTCCATCTTTTAATTTGATGCTCCGGCAAACTAAGTATCTGCACTTCCTCTTTGACTTCCCTGGTCGGTATCATGACAGACTTAGTCTCTGATACTTCGGGTTTTCCAGGCAAAACGCCAAGTCCCTCGGGTATAAAAACTGCCTCAACGCACCCGTCGGAGCCGTCAGAAGACCAGCGAACATGCGTGGCATATCCCATCTGTTCACCGATATTCCACAAGTCTGACGGATTGAAGCCAGATGATGGTATTGCTAGCATCCGCTCTTTCAACGTCCTGATCTGCGTATGGTTTTCCGATAGGTTGATCAACTGCAGGAGCGCAAAATCCCGGCTTAACCGGCTATTTGGAATCTGGGAAATTCGGACTATCCGTCCGGGATGTCCATTCAGCTGCTGGCGCAGCCAAGCCGAATCCGACGATGTGCCCCACTCGAGGTCAATGTCCGGTGTGGCGGCTTTCGGCGCAGTGTCCCCGACGTACAGCCAGATATCATAGTGGCATTTTGTCCCCTCATTTAGGTAATTGCCTCCACGTATTTGGACGTCTACGCTGGTTATCTCCGGTATGATTGCCGGCAGGTTGTAAAAGAATTCTGGGTCTACACTCAGTTCTTCTTCTTTCTGTATCCGAAGCTTCGTGATTTCCTTAAATTCAGCAAGCGTGGTTTGATCGTTTGTTATGCCAAGTTGATCGAGGTAAAAGTGCATGGAAATCGCACCAAGGGTTTGCATGTCGCCGATATAGAGGCAACCACCGTCTTTCAATGCAGAAGTGGCATTCTTGATTACCTTTTGCAAATATTGTAGACTGGGGAAATACTGGGCGACACCGTGCATGAAGACTAAATCGTAAGCCTCGGACTTAATGCCCGTGAAGTCGTCTGCCATGGCAGTGTATGCGTGGACATGCTGCCATTTTTCGGGGTGTAAAGCTAACTTTTCCTTCAGCTTGGTTATGGCAACCTCTGAATAATCAGTCGCGATATATTCGGCAACATCAGAACCTAACGCAAATAGCAGGTGTCCGCCACCTGTTCCCAGTTCAACGATTTTTTTCGGATTGAGCGCCCTGATTCGTTTGAGGCCTTCGTTCGTCCACTCAGCACCTTGCTCTTCGATTTCCCCACTGGTATAGTACTGCGAGATGATGGCCATATCCAGGTTTTGCTGTTCCAACGGGACATCTTCTTCGCTTTTTATTCCAAGTTCATACAAGTCTTCCCAGCGGTCTTTCCAGCCGGTCGCGTCTTCCGCATCTTGCACAACATAAGCTACCAGTGTTTTATCGCCTTTATGATCGTCCACAGCGAGCACTACCGCGTCTTTGATACCATGCTGTGCGGCGAGGGTGTACTCAATTTCGCCGAGTTCAATACGGTGCCCCCTTATTTTTACCTGATTATCTATTCTTCCCAAGTACTCAATATCTCCATTTTCGGTAAACCGGCCCAAATCCCCCGAGCGGTACATTCTTTTACCTTCCTCGGCCGAGAATGGATTAGCGATAAAGGCACTGTGCGTAAGGTCAGCACGGTCGTAGTACCCCATTCCTACGTTTGCACCAGCAATGTGGATTTCCCCATGATGCCCGATGGGCACCCGGTTGCCATATCGGTCCAAAATATAGATTTCCGTGTTAGCGAGCGGCTTTCCAAGGGTAATCGGCTGATGGTGCGATTCAATTTGTTTCATCAGGATCATGACCGTCGTTTCCGTTGGCCCATAACCGTTCCACAGCGAAGTGCAGCGTTCCAATAATAGCTTGGCAAGCCTCGGAGTCAGCGCCTCGCCTGCACTGATCGCCAACAGATCCAATGGTGTATTCCATCCAGCGGAAATGATCATTTCCCAGGTAGATGGTGTCGCGATCATCCAACTGATCTGCTCCTTTATCAGTAGTTCGTGAAGCAAGCGGCCGTCCTTCGAGGTGTCCATATCGGCAAGCACGAGTTCGCCCCCGCTGACCAGCGGAAGATAAAGCAAGACTGCCATATCAAACGAAACCGGCGTAATGGCGAGTACCCTATCCTTATCACTTATTCCAGGGCATAGTTCCATGCTTTTTAGGAAGTTCGCGACATTTTTATGGCTGATCTGAACACCTTTTGGCGTCCCGGTAGAGCCTGAAGTGTGGAGAATATAGATCAAGTCGTCCCCATTTACCTCCAAAGCCGGCTTGTTAGCGCTCAAATGAGCTGAGCGATTTAATAGTTGCTCGATATAGATGGTCTGACCATTATGTTGATATCGCCCGTGATAGTTGGTAGCGGTAAGCAAAAAGTCAGCGTTGACCTCCTCAAGTATACCGGACACGCGAGCTGGAGGGTGATTGACTTCGAATGGAAGGTACGTAGCGCCTGTTTTCATTATACCAATCAATGCGATGATTAGATGCTCAGAGCGGTCCAATGCCACACCAATCTTGTCGCCCTCTTTTAAGCCGGCTTCTATCAGCGCATGTGCGAACTGGTTGGACTGTTTTTCGGTTTCACCAAACGTTAAATATCGATCGTTGAACTTTACGGCGATGTTTTCTGAATACTTTTTAACCGCCCGGCTAAACAATTCAAGGAAAGTTGTTCCGTTCCCAAAGTCGTGGGTGGTTTCATTCCAGGTATTCAATTGGTCTAACTGCGCTTTCGGCAGGATGTTAAGCTCGGCGATACGTTGTTCGGGGTGTTCGGCTATGCTTTGTAGAAGGCATTCAAACTCGGTCATCATGCGCTTGATTGTGGCCGCGGTAAACAATTGCCTGTTGTAAGACCATTCGAGAATGAGCGAACTGTGTGAACGGGATATATTCAGGAAAATCTCGAAGTTTTCATAACGCCTCGGATTGAATAATAGCTCATGTTGCAAGCCATAAAACGACAGGTGTTCGCCCATGTTGATATCGACGTTGAAAACGATGGGTGTCAAGGCAACCCGCGAAGCGTCTCGGGCAATCTTCATCGATTTCAATAGCTTACCTAAGGTGAGCTGCTGATGATCGAAGGCATCCATGATTTCTCCTTTTCTCATCCGGAGATAGTCTTCATACCGCTGTTCGCCGCTTGGCCTGCTCCGTATCGGGAGTAAATTAACGCAGTGCCCCACCAGGTTGGTGTATCCCGAAGCCGATTGACCAGCGGTGGCTAACCCGAGCACGAGGTCTTCCTGCGACGTTAAGCGGTGCATATATGTCTCGAACGCCGTCAGCAGGACGGTCACCAGGCTACATCCATACTTTTTTCCGGTCAACTGGAGATCCTCAACAAATTTAGCATCTAAGGTAAGATCAGCGTGATCGCTTTTGTAGGTACGAACAGATGGTCGGGGGAAATCTACCGGTATTTCCAGCTGTGGGGGAGGCTGTTCGAATTGCTTAGCCCAATACGCCTCAGTTTGTCGGCACGCGTCGCTGGCAGAAAATTCTGTCAGGTATCGAACATATTCGCCAAAGCCGACAGGCCTTTCGATCTGCGGAACGCTATCTTGGACGTATGCCGAATATAAAGCGGCTAGATCCTCAAGAATGATCCCGAACGACCAGCCGTCGCACACAAGGTGATGCGCGGTCATGCGGACAAGGCATTTTTCGTCAGTGAGCCTGAAGACAGCCGCTCTGAAAAGCGGGCCGTTTTGCAGGTCGAAAGGGGTTTCCGCATCCTTGACGCCATAGTCCGCCAGAGCCTTATCCTGCGCTTCCCGGTCCAAGGCAGACAGGTCGTCATGGCGGATAGAGACGCGGCTTGCTGTGTGAATACACAACGACTTGCCGTTGGCACTGAACGTCGACCGCAACGATTCATGTCCGGTTACCACGTCCTGTAGAGCACGTGATAATGCTTCCATGCGTATACTTCCTCGCAGAACCAAGGATATCGATTCATTATAGGCGCAACTGGCTTCGGCGCCGCCAATCACGCAAGCCATCCAGATCTCTTCTTGAGATTCCGTCAAACGAACGGTTTTTTCAATCTCGCCTTGAGCGAACGGATCGAAATCAACAGCGATGGTGGTATATTTTTTTTGCTCCATAACAGCCTAGTTTAGTTAAGCACGACTTGCAGGTACTTGCCAGGGTTCTGTGTATCCTCCACAAACCATGCGGGATTACCGTCCCGGTCTTTGCCCAGTCTGGCATTCGGGACAGGAGGGGCGGCGGCAAAGCCTGTCGCCCTGGGTGATGATGTTGGAATAAAGCCCGCGTCCACCAGTTCACGGACGCTGGATTCAAATGCCTGCACCACGGCCTCGGCGTCGTGCTCGGTATGCGCGGCTGTCATAAAGCACGGAAAACCATCCAAGATATGGATACCACGCATCCGCATTGCTACGAATATCAACTCACTGTACGCGTAATCTTGATTGCACTTTACTTTCCACAACGACCCGAAATGCACGATGTGGATTGGGGTCTCGTAGCGTACACATATTTCATTGAGTTTGTCTACCAACGTTCTTGTCAAACGGTTTACGCGTTCCTGAAGCTGAGGCCCCTGCGCTTTTAAATACTCCAGCGAGGCTTTTGTGGTCGCTAGCGCCAATGGATGCCGTACGAAGGTGCCTGCGAAATACGTCACACCAGCTTCCGGCACAGAGTCGTCGCCAAAAGACCAGGAACCACCATCCAATGCGTCCATAAAGCGCTTTTTACCGGCGATGATTCCGATGGAAAGCCCTGCTCCGGCCACTTTTCCATATGTGGCAATGTCCGCTTCGATGCCAAAAAGTCCCTGTGCTCCCCGAGGGTGGAACCGGAACCCTGAAATAACTTCATCAAAAATCAATGGCGTGCCCGCTTCAGCCGTGATGGTCCGCAGCTTGCGCAAAAAGTCTATTGGCACAAATTCCGGCCTCCGGCTCTGGATGGGCTCCACAAGCACAGCAGCCAGTTCGTGCGCGCGGTCCCTGATAATCTGCAACGATTCTTCCGTCCCGTAATCCAAAATCAGCATGTTCTTTACCGCATCTTCCATAATGCCCGGAGCAGCAGGAAACGGCTTCAATTTCTTCGTGCCACGGACGATGACTTCATCCATGATACCGTGGTAGGAATTTGTAAACGCAACAATCGTAGAACGCCCGGTGACTGTCCTCGCAATGCGCATGGTTCCTAATACCGCCTCCGAGCCCGTATTGCAGAGTGCTGCGCGGTCAAATCCGGTAAAGTCGCATATCAACTGGCAGACCTCGCCTGACTTCTCGTGCTGCGGACCGATTTCATACCCTTCGTCAATTTGCTGGATAAGGGCCTCTTTAATGAGCTCGGGTTGGTAGCCGAGAAAGTTCGAGCCGAATCCATTCAGTACGTCGATGTATTCGTTGCCGTCAATATCCCATATTCGGCATCCCTTCGACCGGTTGGCTACAATCGAATAAGTGATTTCCTTGGTTTCGGGTTTGAAACCTGATACCACACGCGGGTCGGCCATATGATCCCGATGTCGTTGGGTATACGCTTTGCTCTTTGCAGTTTTACGATTGTATTGCCCGACTAAGTTATCAAGGTAAGCAGCCTGCTTGGCATCCAGATTCGAACGTTTTTGTTCAATACGTGCAGCCGCGCCGAAAGGTTTCTTCAGCTCCACGGATTCCTCGGACGTGATTTCGAGCGAAGTATTTTGCGGTGGCGCCACTGCGTTCAACGAGAGCGGGCTGTGCTGAACGCCGTTTCTTTGCAACAAGGCGACTTGCTGAGCCAGTGAGGCGATCTGCTTTGACAAAACCTCGATTGCGTCCGGCGCCGCCGAAGTTGAATCGGGACCCATCGCTGCGGCTTCAAACGGCGTGCCGTTGCGTGCCGGTTGGAATACATTCGGCTCCAGGTGCTCGTCCAGGTAAGTGCCGAGCGTGTCAAGGCTGTAATAGCTTTCATTCAAACCCCTAAACGTAATGGGTAAGGAAAACGTTTTTTTCAATGCCAACGCAACCTGCGTCAGTAGGAGCGAGTCAAATCCCAGCTCGATAAAGTTGCTATGGTGTTCGTTGACGTTGATTGCTATGCCGGAAGCATTTTCCAGAATGGCCCTGACCTGTTCGATGAGGAATTCTTTTCTTGTCATACCTTGTTTTTCATCCGTACGTTGGGTGTGGTTGGCAATAGGTAGGCTGTTATTTGCCGGTGTATGGGCAACTTGGCCGTTGGGACTGACCCAAAACGGTTTCCGGTCAAATGCGTATGTGGGAATGGCAATGCGTCTCGCCCTGCGGTTTTGCAGGGTTTTCCAATCCGGCTCAAAGCCGTATGACCAGAGCCTCCCCAGCGCCCGGTAAATAGCGCAATGTTCATCCGCTGCCCGGTTGCTGGATCCGCTGACTACCCGTTGGGCAATTTCTTTTCCATGCTGTCTGGCCAATGTGGCAGTCACGTTTCCGGGGCCGATTTCGAGGAATATCGGATTGATTTCCTTGTCCAGGAAAGTCAACGCACCGGAGAAGTTCACGGTAGCCTTAGCGTGCTGTACCCAATATGCCGGATCCGTAGCCTCATCATCGGTCAGCCAATTGCCGGTCACTGTTGAAGCAATGGGCTGGCGAGGGGTACGCAACGTAATGGATCGGAATGCGTTTTCAAATGCCGGTAACATCGGATCCATCATGCAGGAGTGAAAGGCGTGGCTGGTGTGGAGTGGCTTGTTGGCAATACCGCTGGCGCCGAGTGCTTTCGAGAAAGCATAAACAGATTCGGCTGCTCCGGAGACGACGCATAGCGAAGGCGCATTGATCGCGGCGATGGACAAGCCGGGCGGCATCAAACGCTGGATATCGCTTGCAGAAGCCCGTACCGAAAGCATTGATCCGGCGGGAAGCTCACTGATCAGCTTACCTCGGTAAGCCACCAGCCGCAGCGCGTCTTTGAGCGTGAAGACGCCAGCCAGGTGCGCAGCAACGAACTCGCCGATACTATGTCCGATATATGCGATTGGCCGAATGCCCCAGGACATCCATAGTTTAGCTAACGCATACTCCGTGATGAATAATGCCGGTTGGGTAAACTGTGTCTGTTTAAGGCGTTCGGCTGCGGCCTCCTCGGTATCGCCGCCCAAGGGAAAGATGATCCGACGGATGTCTTCACCGAGTTCGTGGTGCAAAATGGATGCACAGTCGTCAATGGCCTGCCGGTAAACCGGCTCCCGCTCATAGAGCTGCTTCCCCATGTCGACATACTGTGCGCCCTGGCCGGGGAATAGGAAAGTAACTCCGCTGGCATCTTGCTGAACGGTATTCTTAACCCACGCCCTTTCGTCCAATTGCTGACGTAGATCAGCGAGGTCCGCTGCGACGATGTAAGCACGGTGATCGAAATCCTGACGTGCGCGCTGCAGGGAATAAGCCAGGTCCTGGATCGACGTATCCGGGTTTTCAACAATAAACCGATGGAGCCGGTCGGCATACATGGTCAGGGACGCTTCGTTCTTTGCGGACCAGTTGATGATGCTTAAGGGCTTGGCCGCCGGCATATCTGCCTGTTCGGGTGCTGTCGCATGCTCGTAGCCTTCCAGAACCACGTGTACGTTCGTTCCGCCGACGCCGAATGAACTGACGCCGGCTCTTCGTTTGTCAGCAAGCGGAGCCCAGTCGGTGACCTGATGGTTGACAACAAACGGGCTGCTTGCAAAATCAATCGCTTTGTTTGCCGCGGAGTAGTTGATGGATGCCGGAATTTTTTTATGATGTAATGCCAGCACCGTCTTGATCAGACCAGCCACGCCGGCGGCGTGCGTAAGGTGGCCCATGTTGCTTTTAATGGAGCCAATGCGGCAATACTGCCGGCCGGCCTGCTCGCCAAATGCCAGCTTCAACCCTTCTATTTCTATTGGATCGCCGATCGGGGTGCCGGTACCGTGGGTTTCGACGTAAGAAATTGCCGAGGCTTCAACGCCAGCGTCTGCCAAAGCCATGCGGATGCACCTGGCCTGTCCCTCCGCGCTGGGCGCCGTGAAGCTGCCTTTGCCACCGCCGTCATTGCTGATGCCAACGCCTTTGATTACCGCATAAATTACATCACCATCCCGTTCGGCTTGCGCTTTATCCTTGAGCACCACCGCCGCTACGCCATCGCTGAAAAGCGTGCCACGTGCATCTTTATCAAAGGGTCGGCAATGGCCGTCTGCGCTGAGCATGGCCCCTTCCTCATAGAGGTGGCCGCTATGGATCGGAAAGGTGATGGCTGCCCCGCCTGCGATGGCCACGTCACACTGGCCTTTCCGGATCGCTTCAACCGCCTGCGCCACCGCCAGTAGCGATGTGGAACAGGCCGACTGGACGGTTACGGCTGGGCCTTTCAAATCCAGTGCATAGGCGACGCGGCTGGAGAGGTAATCTTTATCGTTTATGGTCAGCACGGACAGGTCGCCCGCGCTTTCGACCAGCTCCGGGTGCTTTAGCACGTTATTTACAAAATACGTATTGTTCGCCGATCCGGCGTACACGCCGATCGATCCGTCGAATTTCTGTGGTACGTGACCCGACCGTTCAAGTGCTTCCCAAGCGATTTCAAGGAAAAGCCGCTGCTGGGGGTCCATCAGCGCCGCATGCTTTGGATTTATCCCAAAGAATGCGGCGTCAAAGTCGATAGCCCCATCAACGATACCGCGGGCTTTGACGTAGTACGGCGATTGCCGCTGCGACGGTGGGATGGACGTATCCAGTTCGTCCTCATTAAACCACCGTATGGTTTCCCTGCCATTGACCAGGACTTCCCACAGCGCTTCAATCGTGGCTGCCCCCGGAAACCTGCCAGCCATCCCGATCACGGCTATGTCACTCCTGTCATGCCCGGTATCCGGGTGTTTTACCGCATCATTGAATCCGCGCGCGGGGCGGCGGCCATCGACATAGGCAGCAAGGTCTTTCACCACAGGGTATTGGTATAGCTTGATGACAGGTACTTCGATGCCCTGCTTCTTCAGAGAAAATACCGCTTTCTGAGCGAGAAGCGAATTGCCGCCCGATTCAAAGAAGTGGTCGTGCCTGCCAACGCGATCGATTTGGAGTGTCGTCTTCCACACATCAGCAATGGTCCTTTCCGTCTGATAGCGGGCGGCTGCGTAAGCATGGGCTTGCAATTTGGCGGCATCAGGGATAGGCAGTGCTTTTTTATCCACCTTTCCGTTGCTTGTCAACGGGATGGCATCGATCGGTATCAAAAACTGGGGTACCATATAATCCGGCAACGCCTGCTGAAGGTGCGCGCGGACAACTTTATTGTCGGCGAAACCTTCAGCCACATAGTACCCAACAAGCTGACAGTCGCCGTCTCCCTTTTGGTGCGTAGCTACGACGCCATGCAGAACCCCGGGCGCCGTTTGCAGCGCATGTTCGATCTCCCCCAGTTCGATTCTGAATCCACGTATCTTGATTTGGTTGTCGATCCGTCCATGGTATTCCAGCGTACCGTCTTCGGCCTGTTTCGCCAGGTCACCTGTCCGGTATAACCGTGCATCCCCATCGCTATCAAAGGGATCTGGAATAAAGCGGCTCGCCGTGAGTTCGGGTTGGTTTAGGTAGCCCTTTGCCAGCCCGGATCCACCAACGTACAATTCACCGATTGTGCCGGGCGGAACCCTATTCGTGTGTTCGTCAAGCACATAGGTATAAAGCGTTGGGATAGGTTTACCGATGATACTGGCGTTGCTGTCCGTGTGTTGACCGTTTATTTCCTGATAGGTTACGTGAACCGTCGTTTCGGTGATCCCGTACATGTTTATCATTCTGCATGCCGGATACAGCGTCATCCAGGGCGTCAGCTTCGCCGGATTCAGCGCTTCGCCACCAAAAATCACATACCGGACACGCAACGGCAATACCCGCTGCAACAACGATGCATGATCTTGGAGCATGTAAAAAGCCGACGGCGTCTGGTTTAGGATGGTTACTCCTGCATCCACCATCAGTTTGCTAAAGAGGCTCACGTCTTTGGCTACGGCTTTTGAGACGACAACCAGCTTGCCGCCGAATAGCAGTGCACCATACATCTCCCATACCGAAAAATCAAAACAAAACGAATGGAACATCGTCCACACGTCAGCTTCGCTGAAATCAAAAAGGGGAGCGTCGTTGAAGAATAGCCTTACCACATTCCAATGGGTAATCATGACGCCTTTCGGCCTTCCGGTAGATCCGGACGTGTAAATAATGTACGCAAGATCATCTCCAGTTACCGGCCAGTCGGGGCGCGAAGACGGATATGCTGCTAACATCGACGGTTCCGTCAAGCTAATTGCAATCGGCACAACAGCTCGTTCGCCAATAGCCACTGACAATGTCGGGATATGGCCGTCGCCGGTGACGACTATACTGGCATTGATATCATCCAACATGTAAGCGATGCGGTCTGTCGGATAGTCCGGGTCTATCGGAACGTAAGCACACCCGGCCTTGAGTACTGCCAGTAAGGCAACAATCATTTCCAGCGACTTATCCAGGCATACGGCCACAAGCGTTTGCGGCTGTACACCCTGAGCTAGTAATAAATGGGCGACTTGGCTGGACCTTTCGTCGAGTTCCTGATACGTCATGGACGAGCCCTCGAAAACGACTGCAGTAGCAGAAGGCGTTCTTTGCACCTGATCATAAAAAAGACTCAGAATGGTGTCGTTTTTATTGCTTTTCACTGTATAGATTTTATCGTGCCCGGATACACCAGCTGATTGTCCGCCAACGGGTCATCAATAGGTGTTTGGGGTCTGCAAAAATACGTTAGTCACAAATAAGGTAACTCCTTAGTTTCCAACTTTATTTTGTTTTGTAGAAATAAGTCTACAGATTATTCTCGGTATTTTTCGTTGTCGCTTATTTTGTAGGGGTAATGCTACAAGGGCAATATTTTGACATGGATCTGCATGGTCTGTATCTCGAAAAGTATAGTTTTGCACCGTCATGAAGCTCACCTCCATTATAACGGTCAATTACCGGCAGCCAGCGCTTACGGTTGACCTGCTTCATTCCATTGCAAGTCATGCAGACAGGCAAGCAGTGGAAGTCATTGTGGTCGACAATGGGAGCCCGCTCGACCAGCAAGCCGTGTTTGATGCCGCTTATCCGGGCGTGGTATACGTCCGATCGGAAAAAAACCTTGGCTTTGCCGGTGGAAATAATCTTGGTATTCAGCATGCCACGGGCGATTATTTGCTTTTCCTCAACAACGATACCGAGATTACCGCAAATTTCATAGCCACACTCCGGACCGAGCTTGATAGTCATCCGGACATTGGCCTCCTTTCGCCGCTTATCCTTTATTTCGAAGATAAGCGCAAGATTCAATATGCGGGGTATACGCCGATGAACTACTTCACAGGGCGCAACCGGGGCATAGCTATCATGGCCGACGACAACGGCCAGTATAACGAGATCACCACCCAAACAGGGTATTGTCACGGGGCTGCGATGGCATGCCGGCGAAGCGACCTGACCCGGGTAGGATTGATGGAAGAACATTTCTTTTTGTATTACGAGGAACTGGATTGGTGCGAAAAGTTCAGGCGGGCAGGATTAAAACTCGGTTTTACCGGTAAAGCGAGGATTTTCCACAAGGAGTCAATGAGTGTAGGTAAGGAAAGCCCGCTGAAAACTTATTTCATGAGTCGCAACCGTTGGTTGTTTATCAGAAGAAATGCGACACCGCTGCAGGCAGCTGTTTTCGCGTGTTATTACCTGCTCGTTGCTTCGCCGGTCTCGATCGGGAAGTGCCTGATTGCGGGAAAATCGGGGTTGGCCAAAGCAGCCTTACAGGCAATATGGTGGAATTTGACGCAGCCTAAAGATAGCCAGAAGCTGGGCATGCGGCTTCCTGAACATCGGTGACGATCGCTCACTAACCGGATCTGAAACTGATAAACCAACGGTATTTATATATCATGCACTGCGTTTATCGCGGCCAATTCCTCTTGGATCATCTGTTTAAGCGACTCGCTTGCCGACACAAGCGGCAGCCGTACTGTCGGTCCGCAAACACCCAACTGATGGAGCATCGCTTTCACACCCGTGGGGTTGCCCTCCGCAAAGCACAATTCCGTGATGTGCAACAACCGGGTATGCACTTGCCTAGCTTCCTCATAATGGCCTTCGCTGCAAAGCTGCACGAGCCGCGCCACGTCGGCAGGAAGCGCGTTGGCAATCACAGAAATCACACCCACGGCTCCCAGAGCCATCATCGGCAGCGTTACCGGATCATCGCCGGAGATCAACAGAAATTCGTCCGGCTTGTCGCGCATAAGCTTGCTGAACTGATCAAAACTGCCAGAGGCCTCCTTCGTGGCTACGATATTGCCCACTTCCCGCGCGAGCCGTACAGTGGTTTCCACAGTGACGTTGCTCGCCGTGCGGCCCGGTACATTGTATAGGATGAGGGGCAGGGGAGAGGCCGCTGCCACCGCTTTGTAATGCTGGTAAATGCCTTCCTGGGTAGGCTTGTTGTAGTATGGGCTGGCAGATAGGATGGCGGAGTAGCCTGTGGGATCAAAAGCATTAACCTGATGCACCACGTCGGCGGTGTTGTTACCTCCGATGCCGGCCACCAATGGTACGCGCCCAGCCACCTTTTCGGCTGTGAATTTCCATACGGCCTTTCGTTCAGCGTCCGTCAGGGTGGCCGCTTCGCCGGTTGTTCCCAGCGAAACTAAATAATCCACAGTTCCACTGATCTGATATTCGATCAATTGCGCTAACCCTTCATAGTCGACTGACCCGTCCGAATGAAACGGGGTAACCAATGCCACCCCGGCACCATGCAATTCGTTCATGTTAATGTATCTTGCCTAAATCGTGTTTTTTTGCTTGCAATAACGCTTTACTATCCGCGAAATCCCCCGCACCATCGCGCCATAGACCATGCAGCTGTCATCTGCGCAGCGGTTCAACGGCCGGTCAAAATTAATGGAAATAAATGATTTTACCGTATACTCTTTGGGATTGAAGTTCCTCCTCAGCAATTTTCCCCGGTTTTCTGCGCAGTACAATAGCGGCCTTCATGGCTAATTGTTAGCAATCAACTGCAGCAATTCCTTTTCGGAGATGATGGGTATACGCAGTTTTTCCGCCTTCGCTAGCTTCGACGGGCCCATCTTGTCGCCAGCCACGAGGTAGTCGAGTTTGCCGGATATGCTGCTCAGCAGTTTTCCACCGTGACTTTCGATAATGGCGGTCAACTCTTCCCGGCTGAATTGTTCGAACACGCCAGAGATGACAAAGCTTTTACCCTCCAAGGCATCACCCAGCCGCTTGGTCACTTTCTCTTCAACGGCCAGCTTTAAGCCATGCTGCTTTAGCCGTTCGATCTGTTCGCGGTGTATATCGTTGGCAAAATATTCAGTTACGCTTTCAGCGATCCGCTCACCGATTTCATGGACCATTTCGATTTCCGCTTTGGAAGCCGCCGCCAGTACGTCGATGTTTTTGAAGTGTAGGGCAAGCTTCCTGGCCACGGTTTCGCCCACATACCGTATGCCGAGTGCAAAGAGCACCTTTTCAAATGGCTTTTCCTTTGACTTTTCAATGCCCGCCAACATGTTGTCGATGGACTTCTGACCGAAGCGTTCCAGTCCAATCAGGATGTCTTGTTTGTCTTGGAGCGCATATATATCTATTATGTTGCGTAGCAAGCCCTGCCTGTAAAAGGTTTCGATGGTCTCATCACCCATTCCCTCGATGTCCATGGCTTTGCGACTGATGAAGTGCTGCATGCGGCCGACGATCTGCGGCGGGCAGCCCTCGTCATTGGGGCAGTAATGCACAGCTTCGCCCGCTTTGCGCACCAGCAGGGTGCTGCATTCAGGACAGCTGAGCGGATAGACGATCGGCAGGGCATCCGGCGACCGCTTCAGCATGTTGACTCCCATTACCTTAGGGATGATTTCCCCGCCTTTTTCCACGAATACGGTATCACCCTCGCGCAGGTCCAGCCGGGCTATTTCGTTGGCATTATGCAGGCTCGCCCGTTTCACGGTGGTGCCGGCCAGCAGGACGGGTTTCAGGTTGGCAACGGGTGTCACCGCTCCGGTACGGCCAACCTGGTAGCTCACCGACTGAAATACCGTTTCCACCTGTTCTGCCTTATACTTGTAGGAGATGGACCACCGGGGAGATTTAGCCGTGAAGCCCAGTTCCTCTTGCTGTCCGTAGTCGTTTACCTTAATGACGATACCGTCAATGTCATAACTCAGGTCGTGGCGTTCCTTTTCCCATTTAGCGATGAACGCGAGTGCCTCATCAATGTTGGCGCATAGGGCTGTATGCTCACAGACATGGAACCCCCATGATTTTACTGCCTCGAGGCTTTCCCAATGGTTTTTGAAGAGGCGATTCCGGTTGTCCGCATTTAAGAAGTATAGGAAGCAATCGAGCGGACGCCGTGCCACCTCCGCGGAGTCCTGCAGTTTAATCGTGCCGGCGGCGAAGTTCCGTGGATTGGCATATGCCATCTCACCGTTTTCAATGCGCTCGTTGTTGAGCCGCTGGAATGCAGGCCGGTGCATGAAGATCTCTCCCCGTATCTCGAACAGCTCCGGATAGCCCTCGGTTCTAAGCCGGTTAGGTATCTTTTTGATGGTGCGCACGTTGGCGGTCACATCGTCGCCCTGTACGCCGTCGCCCCGTGTCACCGCTCGTTTAAGGACGCCGTTTTCGTAGGTGAGGCTAATGGAAAGGCCATCAAACTTTAATTCGCACACATACTCGAAGTCATCGCCGATGGCCCGGCGTACCCTGGCGTCGAAATCGCGCAGCTCCTGTTCGCTGTACGTGTTGCTCAGCGACAGCATCGGCCAGCGATGGCGCACGGTATTGAAGCGCTGGGTGATGTCTCCACCTACTTTTTGCGTGGGGGAGTCGGCGTCGAGAAATTGCGGGAACAGCCGTTCCAGTTCTTCCAGCTCTTTGAGCTTTTGGTCAAAGTCGTAGTCGGAAATGGAGGGATTGGCCAATACATAGTATTGGTAGTTGTATTCGTTGAGTTCCGCGGTGAGCTCCTCGATACGTATAGCTGCTTCTGCTGGTGACATGCAGCGAAAATACTAATTTTATGGTTTTCGGCAATCAGCAATCGGCAACTACCGGTCACTGACCACTACTTTTCGAGCTTGCTCCATATTTCATAAATGGGATTCCCCGTAGAACTCAGGCCCGAATGGTGCCACTGCCCGTTCTCAATCTTGCCATCAAAAGAGAGCGAGGCACCCACACGGTCATTGTCGCGCGAGAAGAATTCGATGTGTTCGGTATATTTCCCGTCTTCGAACGTATAAGTACCTCCTCCCGTGCCGGAAAACTCTCCGCTTTTCACATTTATGGCAACCCATTGAAAGCGTTTTCCGCTAAGAATTTTCAGCGTTCGCCTATCGCGCAACGGCATCTGGCCCATGTCATCCCCTTGCTGCCGCCCGGTAATACGCCATACGCCGGCCATGGGTCCCTCGTTGTTGTCAGTGCGCTGCCATGTTGCGTTAGTGCCCGACAGATCCGTGCTGAGTGAGCTGCCTGATGCCTTAAACGCAAACGTACCGGATTGACCCACCCACGTCTCAGCGGGCATATTGCTTGCTGCTTTTTCGGTGTCGTATTGCCAGTTAACAGTCAATTTACCTCCTTGCGCCGAATAAGTGCCGCCCCTCGTGGAAATAAACTTTTTGTTTTTGACGTCGAAAACGCTGTGAGAAAGGTATCCGTCTACAAACACCGCAGTTTGTTCGACGTCCCCCTGTTGGGTGTGCCAGGCGCCTGCTAAGGCATCCGCCTGTTGCGCGTTGACGCTCAAACTTGCTGCGCAGATCGCAAGCATGGAAAGAATAATATAGCTCATGGTTTCACTGTATTGGTTTACAATTTGCAAAAAATGAATGAACGAGTCCGCTATGCCGGCGTTTCTAAGATAACAACTTTTTGTACAGAAAGTTGCCCTGTAGCCGGTATTTTACAAAAAGCGCCGGCGGTTAAGCATGCTGAAACGCGTCTTTCTCCCCAAATAAAACGCCCAGATGAAACTTCCACCGTACATTCCCTTTTTGCTGAACCGCCGGCTATGCCGCCTGCGCTTCCGCGCAGTCTTGAAAAAGTCAAGGAAAAAGCGTTGGTGCGACCGGCTTATTGCCCATGCATCCCT
The DNA here is from genome assembly GCF_042646065.1 of Parapedobacter deserti. NCBI lineage: Bacteria > Pseudomonadati > Bacteroidota > Sphingobacteriia > Sphingobacteriales > Sphingobacteriaceae > Parapedobacter > Parapedobacter deserti. The sequence continues at coordinate 17,457 of NZ_JBHRTA010000004.1, read as the reverse complement.
GAACTTACCTAATATCAAAAAGTGGAGCAGTGCCACCAGGTCAATCCACATCCGCGCGAACACCACCCAGCAGGCATCGATCAGGGGCAGGTTTTTCTGCATCATGAACAGGCTGTTGCGGAAATTGAGGTAGGTCTTCCGGGGGTTGCTGGCAGCCAGTGTGCCGCCACCCACGTGGTATACAACCGATTTCGAGCAATACCCGATGCGGTATCCTGTCAGCTTGAGGCGCCAGCAGAGGTCTACCTCTTCCATATGGGCGAAGAAGTCGGGATCGAAGCCGCCTGCCTCCTCCCAGCAGTGGCGTTTGATGAAAAATGCGGCACCGCTGGCCCAGAACACTTCGCAGGAGTCGTCATACTGGCCATTGTCCTGTTCTACGACATGCAGCATGCGCCCCCGGCAAAACGGGAAGCCATAGTAATCGATAAACCCGCCGGCAGCACCGGCATGTTCAAAGTGCTCACGGTGGTAATACGAGCGGATCTTGGGTTGCGCAACTGCCATGTCCGGATGGCTTTCCAGCAGTTCGATGACCGGGGTGATCCAATGTGGGGTCACTTCCACGTCTGAATTGAGCAATACGAAATAGTCGGCATCCACCTGTTTCAGTACTTCGTTATAACCTCCCGCGAATCCAAGGTTGCTTTCATTGCGGACAACGCGTATGGCAGGGTACGAGTTCGCAACAAAAGCCACCGAGTCATCGGTAGAGCCGTTGTCGCCGACGACAAACTCGATGTTGGGGTAATCGCTGTTATATACAGAAGGCAGGAACCTCTCCAAAAAAAACCTCCCGTTCCAGTTGAGTATGACGACGGCCACTTTCGGGTACTTTTTCATGCCTTGGGTTTCCTTTTCCACCGCCGGTGTGACCACAGCCACCACTCGGGCTTCCGGCGGATAATGTCTTCAGTAAAAGCGTTGTGAATGTCTGTGATGCCGTGGCCGGGTACCGCAGAGGGATTTTCCACCAGCGTGGTGAAGGTGCAGCTGTAATACCCGCGCTTCAGCCGGTCGATGTGGCAAAACACCACAGGGAAGTTCGTCATCTTGGCGATTTTCTCCGCGCCGGTATAGACCAGCGTATCCTGATTGAGAAACGGGATGAAATAATCCGAATCCCCGTGCCGGGGCGTCTGGTCGGCCACAAAGACGCTGATGTGGGGTTGCTGGCTGTGAGCTACAATCTTCCGCAGCGTCTGTTTCATCGGCACCATGACTGCACCGAAGCGTCTTCTTACGGCATTGTATACCGAGTCAACCGCCTGATTTTTCAGCGGCTTGTAGATGATAAGCACGGGGTGCTTGATCAGCAAGCTCAGCCGGTGGATGCCCAGCTCCCAATTGGCGTAGTGGGCCGCGACACCCACGACACCTCGCCCCGTAGCAAAATGGCGCTCCAAATCTTCCATTCCATAAACGACTATGCGTTTTTCAACTTCACTTGCCGAGATGCTGCGCATCTTGATCGATTCTACAATCAAGTCCGGCAGAAAGCGGTAGAATTTCCGCTCGATCGCCCTGCGTTCTGCATCTGTTTTTTCTGGAAAGGCGTTTCGGAGGTTTTCACGGACCACCTGTTTACGGTATTTGGCGACATGGTACAATACCACATACAGCACGTCCGCCAGCGCGTAAAGCGCCCAGAATGGTAGCAGGGAAATCAGGTAAAGACAGAATGATAGTACGGAAGATTTTCGCATTACGGCCATTAGTGGTGCGTGAAGCTGCAAACTTAGATAAAGTTGCCTTTATATGCAATTTAAGTTATTTTTACAGCCCAAACTCATATTTCCTTGCGTTAACATGGACAATCACCTTATCTTACCTGCCTTTTATCTGCCTCCGGTACCTTATTTCAGCGCCATCCAGAATAATGCGAAACCTATACTGATCGAACAGCACGAAAATTATATCAAACAGAGCTACCGTACCCGAGCATCGGTGTATTCAGCCAACGGCCAGCTGGATCTTATCGTGCCGGTGCAGCGCGGGCGCAATGGGCATACGCAGATGAAGGATGTACAAATCAGCAACGATTGGAATTGGCAACGGCTGCACTGGATGAGCCTACAGACCGCATATCGGAGTTCGGCGTACTTTGAATATTATGAAGACGATTTCGCACCCTTTTACACCCGGCGGTATGAGTGGCTGTTTGAGTATAACATGGAGCAGCTGGAGGTGCTGATGCGGTTGCTGAAGATCAATCGGGAAATCACTTTTACCCAGAGCTTCCGCGAAGACTATGCACCGGACACGGATTTTAGGCAGACGATCCATCCGAAACGGAAACCTGAAATGGGCAAGCCCTATTATCAGGTCTTCGAGAGCAAACATGGGTTCATACCCGGCCTTAGCGTTGTCGACCTGTTGTTTAATCACGGGCCGCAAAGCAAGGATTACTTGTAAAATGCGCAAACTTTTTAACAAACTCCCTGTTGTAGTGTAACTATATAGAACCATAGCGAACATAAAGCATGCGGAACCGATTGGTACTCTTTTTAACGCTCTTCTCGATGACGGGGAACATGATGGCGCAATCGGGCCCTGATACCCTGCATCATGGAAAAGTTTTTGTGATCAGCGGCCTTGGATGGGGGTTCGCCCTGGGCGAGACGAGCGAGGTGTTACAGGCTAAGTTTTCCAACAGCCTAGGCCTGGACATTTCGCTGCCTAACCGCCATTACTTCCTGTACCCAACGGTAGATTTCCTAACGTTTCGGTACAACCAGCAAGAACACGACCCCGACTACGCCTATGACCTGGAAAAAGGCAGAAGCAACTTTTACATCCTCAACCTTGCCGGAGGAATACGCCGGCAGCTGGGGCGGCTGAACACCTATGCATACGCGGGCCCGGGCGCTGGTGTAGTGGTAGAGCCAAGGGCTGCCGTCTCTACGGATCAAAGCCGGGTGACTATTGAAAATATAACCCACATCACCCCGACCGTAAGGGCCGGGGTGGGAGCAGATTATAAAATCGGAGGATTCTTTCTTTTCATTGAGGCCGGATGGCTGCACAACTTCCGTAATATACAGGAACGTCAGGTCAATATCATCTCGCTGTACGGCGGACTGAAGACCGATGTGACCGCATTGAAAAACAGCATGGCCCGGATCATCGGGATGTGACCTTAGTTGGCCGACACGCTCAGTTCCACGACCTCTACATCGATGGAATTAAAGAGCTTGTGCGAGGATTGAAGTTCCTGCTGGGGCTTGATCTCGTCCAGCGTGCGGACATCCACACCCCGCTGCTTTACAATATCCAGTTTCCCGCCGAGACACGGATAGTTTGCCTCGATGTCGCCGCCATTGAAACCAGTGATTCTGGCAAAACCATCCAGGCTATTGTAAAAATTGGTCATGGAAATCGGCATGAAGTTGTTGTATTGTTTTACTTCGTTCAGTGTGGAGCCAACACGCAAGCCCTCTGCTGTTTGGTACGGGCCAAAATTATTGGCGACAGCGATTTTGGTGATGGTGTTATACGGTTCCTGGCTTTCCGCCCAATAAACCGTTATTTCTTCGGCCTCATTGGGGAATACTTTGGTCACGTGTATCGTATTGCCGTCTTCTTCTACCGTGCTATTTTCCAGCTTATCTGAGCCAACCGCACTGTCTATGGCAGCGTACGAATAGCTTAGTTTTACCGGGCCGATGCCGTCGCAGGTGATCGCATGGGGGTCTGTAGCTGGTTCGTCTTGTTGGTTCTGCCCTTGCTGGCAAGCAGTGGCTATCAAACCAATGCAGGTAATGTACAATAGTTTCTTCATGATTTTTGGTAAATAGTTCAACTTAAGCCTGCTAAACTATAAAAAAACCAAACGGTTTCAAAGAAGATTCGCCAGACTTTCCTCCAGCAACTTGATCTTCGCCTCGGCGTCGGCCTTTTTGTTGCGCTCGTTGGCCACCACTTCAGGTTTGGCATTTTGCACGAAGCGATCGTTGGAGAGTTTGGCATTTACCGATCGGAGAAACCCCTGCAGGTATTCAATTTCCTTGGTGATGCGTTCCCGCTCGGCTTCCACGTCGATGTTTTGCGCCAGGCTTACATAAAACTCGTCTTTACCAACCAGGAAGCTGGTCGAGCCGGCCGGTTGTGTGGTGGCAACACCGATATCCGAAACATTGGCCATTTTCTGTATACAATCTGCGTAGCGGGCAAAGTCGATTCCCGAAGTAGCATTGATCATAAGCGGAAGCGGTGTCTTCGGTGATATTTGCTTGGCATTCCGGAGGTTGCGCACTTCAGAAACCACTTGTTGGATTCCGGCAAAGTCGGCGAGCTTCTTTTCATCATATGCGCCGCCCTTAGGGTATTCGGCCACGATGCAGCAGTCACGTTCGGCGCGTGGGCCAAACAGCTCGTCGTGCCACAGCTCCTCGCTGATAAAAGGCATAAACGGATGGATGAGCTTCAGCACGGACGCGAAAAATCCCTTAGTTGTTTCGAGGGCCTCTTTTGCAATAGGTTGCTGGTAGGCAGGTTTCATCAGTTCGAGGTACCATGAGCAGAAATCGTCCCAGACGAGCTTATAAGTAGCCATAAGCGCATCCGATATGCGGTATGCGGCAAAATGTGCGTCTATCTCGGCCATGGCCTGATTGAATCGGTGCTGGAACCAGCTGGCCGCCTCGCGCTGCGCCGGGGTGGAGGCGCTATCTGCTACCTCCCAGCCTTTGACCAGCCGGAACGCATTCCAGATCTTGTTCGCAAAATTGCGTCCCTGTTCACAGTAGGCTACGTCAAACATCAGGTCGTTGCCGGCAGGCGAGGAGAGCAGCATGCCCACCCGTACGCCGTCCGTGCCGTACTGCTCCATCAGTTCGATAGGATCCGGCGAATTGCCGAGCGATTTGGACATTTTCCGCCCCAATTTGTCGCGCACGATGCCCGTGAGGTATACGTTTTTAAAAGGCGGCCGCTGGCGGAATTCGTGGCCGAAGATGATCATGCGCGCCACCCAGAAAAACAAGATTTCAGGAGCAGTAACGAGATCATTGGTCGGATAATAATAGCGGATGTCGTCATTGTCCGGGTGGCGTGTGCCGTCGAATACCGACATAGGCCAAAGGCCCGAGGAAAACCACGTGTCCAGCACGTCATCTTCTTGGTGGATGCGCTCGGTCGACTTGCCTTCCGCCTCAAACAGGTTCCGGGCTTCTTCTTCCGTTTTGGCTACTACCCATTCGTTTTGAGCGTTGTACCAAGCAGGAATGCGCTGCCCCCACCATAATTGGCGGCTGATGGTCCAATCCTTGATGTTTTCCATCCAATGGCGGTATGTGCTGATGAACTTGTCGGGGATCAGCTTGACCTCGCCGTTCAGCACATAATCCAGCGCTGGCCTGGCCAGTTCCTTCATGCGGCAGAACCACTGCATAGACAGCTTCGGTTCAATTGCTGCATCTGTTCGTTCAGAAAAGCCGACCTGTGATTTATAAGGCTCGGTCTTTTCCAGCTGGCCGGCTTCTTCCAATAGCCGGGCGACAGCTTTGCGGGCTTTGAACCGATCTTCGCCAACCAGGATCTGTGCCTGCTCGTTGAGTGTGCCGTCGTCGTTCAAGATGTCGATGACTTCCAGATTGTGCCGGAGCCCCAGTTCATAGTCATTCAGGTCGTGCGCTGGCGTCACCTTCAAACAACCGGTACCGAATTCCATATCCACGTATTCGTCTTCGATGATCGGTATTTCACGGTTGATGAGCGGAACTAACGCCTTTCTCCCCCGGAGATGCGCATACCGCGGGTCGTTTGGGTTGATGCACACCGCCGTGTCTGCCATGATGGTTTCGGGGCGTGTAGTTGCAATGGTCAGATACGTGGCCTCTTCATCTACATCCTTCACCGCATACCGCACATAATACAACGTTTGGTTTACCTCCCGGCGGATGACCTCTTCATCGGAGAGGGCCGTGCGTCCCTGAGGATCCCAATTTACCATACGCACCCCACGGTAAATATACCCCTTCCGGTAGAGACGGATGAATGCGTCGATCACAGCATCAGATAGGTCCGGCTCCATGGTGAAGCGTGTCCGGTCCCAATCGCATGAGGCACCGAGTTTTTCCAGTTGCTTCAGAATGATGCCGCCGTATTTTTCCTTCCATTCCCAGGCATGTTCAAGGAACTGTTCACGTGTCAGCTCTTTTTTGTTGATACCCTTGTCTTTAAGCATTGATACGACTTTAGCTTCTGTCGCGATGGAGGCATGGTCGGTACCGGGTACCCAGCAGGCGTTCTTCCCTTGCATACGAGCACGGCGGATCAATACGTCCTGTATGGTGTTATTCAGCATATGCCCCATGTGCAGTACGCCGGTGACGTTGGGTGGCGGCATCACGATAGTATATGGTTCGCGGTCGTCCGGTACGGAACGGAAAAACCCTTTTTCCAGCCAGTAGGTGTACCATTTGTCCTCGGCTTCCTTTGGGCTGTATGTTTTTGCTATGCTCATGGAATATCTACGCTTTTAAGGGACGCAAACTTAGCCAAAGTTGTGATTGAAAGCAAATCCAATCATCCGGTAGCCGGCGTGCCATTACCTATTGGTTAATGCCGGTTATTATATATGGATGCGGTTGTCGCATGGTTATATCGGAAGTATTACTAACTTAGCCGATCGTCAGATCGGGCCCATGGTATTTGTATTGTTCAGTGTCGTTTGCAGTGTCACGGTTTCTGTGCTCCTCAAGTTGGCCCGGCGTTACGGTGTGGACACATCCCAGCTCATTGTCTGGAACTATCCGATGGCGGTGCTGTGTACGTGGTTTTTCCTCCGGCCAGAATGGTCGCCAGATGTGCTTCGTTTGGCACCCGTTGGGCAGTACGCCGCTTTGGCTGTCCTATTGCCGGGCATATTTTTTGCCCTTAGCGCTTCCATTCGATATGCAGGAATCGTGCGTACGGAAGTGGCACAGCGCCTTTCATTGTTCATCGCGCTTATTGCTGCCTTCTGGCTGTTCAACGAATCACTGCATGTAGGCAAGCTTGTTGGTGTCGCCATCGGCGTAGGGGGGATGTTATGCAGTATAGGCTGGCACCGCGGGCGCAATCAACATGGGATGAATCATCGCATGTGGATATTTCCCCTGGTCGTATTCTTCGGCTATGGTATCATCGACATCCTGTTCAAACAGGTTGCGCAGCACACCGGAGTGCCCTACACCACTTCGATGCTGATTGTCTTTAGCTTCGCGACGGTTGCTGCGTTCGGCTACCTGATTTATCACGTCACCGTGGCGCGCAAGAAATTTTCAGTGCATGCCATATTCTGGGGAATCGTCTTGGGCGGGTTCAACTTTGCCAACATCTTGTTTTATATGAAAGCCCACCGTGCGTTGCCGGAAAACCCTTCCATCGTATTCACCGGTATGAACGTGGGGGTCATCGCCCTCGGTACGCTTGTCGGGGTCGTGCTTTTCCGGGAAAAACTGTCGTTAATCAATAAAATAGGGATAGCCTTGGCCGTTGTATCCGTGCTGATCATTGCCTACTGGTGAGTTTTGATCGCTGACGCTGTGCGATTGCAGTAGCTTTGCGTGTTTTTAGGCAGAACCCGTTATTTCTTCAGCGGCTTGTCATCTTGCCACAAGCCGTCGTAACTGACGTTGCCATCCGGGTCATAGAGTACCCCGCTGCCGTGGCGCTTGTTATCCTTCCACATGCCTTCATACCGTTCGCCGCTCGGCCAGGTATATAGCCCGGTTCCATTCCGTTTATCCCTGTAGAATTCACCTTCATACCACTCGCCGTCCGACCAGGTATACGTCCCCTGGCCGTGTCTTTGGTTGTCCACCCATTCACCTTTGTAAACACCCCCCGACTGTTTCCATATGCCGGTACCGAATCCATTTGCCTTGCTTTCTTTTGTTTCACCCAAATAGTGTATGGTCAGGCCGTCTGCATTTTTGACGACCATCACCTGCATCTGTGCTTTCTGTTCCAATGCCCGGTTGCGGTCTCGTATCTGCCTGCCCAACTCGGTAATCCGGCGGTTCAGGCTGTCGGCTAAATGGACTGATGCATGCAATAGGCTGTCGTTTTGTCTTCGCAACAGGCCCAGTGAATCCGCAGCGGGCTGATCTATCTTTTCAGATCCGTTATCTGAGTCTAAATCGTTCGGGTGCCGATCAGACCTGTTTGTTGCATAATCGATGCGCCTCTCCAGTATACCGGCAGCGTCAGCCGGCGCGGTCCCGAGCAGTTGCTGGTAGGCTTCCGCAGCCTGCCGGTATTTGCCGGCAAACAGTAGGTCGTCGGCGTCGGCAAGGCCCGCGATAAGATCACGTGAGCTCCCGGCAAGGTGCGATTGCGTGGCCATGGCGCCGAGCCGGTCATTCTCTGCCGCTAACCGCACCCTGTCCATGGAAACGAGTGTCAATGCCAGTGCCAAGCCCCCTGCAATGGTGGCGAGGATGATTAAAGCAATAGTCGGTTTTGTTTGTTTTCCATTCATCGCAAATAGGTCATGTACGTGTCAACTAACAACATAGCGAGCCGTCAATCCTCCAAACGTGATCCCGGGAACCGCGCTTCCTTTCTACGGAAATCCAACGATATGTAGACATTTGTCCGCAATATCCAGCGGGAGGTGTACACATAACCCGCGTCCAGCGTTTGGCCGGTTGTATACATGATCCCCAACGTATATTTAAGACGCGGGTTTTGGATAAATCCGATAGATGGATTGATGCGTAAATCTTCCATCGGGCTATCGACCACAGGTTTGCCGCTCTGCATGATAATTTCCACATCGGGTGTAAAGAAAAATGTTCCGGGAATCAGCCTGCGGTTGTTTATGGGGATATTCATGTAAAACTTGTACCTCCACCGGTTCCGGAATATCCAATCGGCCCCCACGGCGTTGGAACGGCTCCACCGGTGCTCTATCCGTACGCGGTGGTAGGCCATGTTTCCGCCAAAAGGCATGGCAAAGAGATACTCATGCCAGATACGAGGTTCCAGTACAACGTTTTCAAATTCTGGGTTGCCGGGGTCAGGCGTGAAGTTGAGGCGCAAGACCGGTCCCAATGAAACGGTAAGCCGGTCGTTCACAAGGTAGTTCAGGGCATGCCGGTTGTAGACCTGTCCCATCCTGCCTATGTAGTCCGTATCACCGTCGCCCACGCGCCGATAGTGGAACTGCGCATCCCAGAACAGCCTTTCGCTCAGCCGGAACCGGCCGTAGAAGCCGTTCCACAATGCTGTGCTGTTTGGCTGGGTGATGGCCCTGTCAGGCCGCGCGTCCTGGGCGTAGGCTGTTGTATGCAGCGTAGGCGCGCAAAAAATCAGTAAAAATAGCGCAGTAACGTTCCGCTTGTTGGTCACCATCTCAAATCTTCGTTTTCAGTTCCGTAGCAGGCGCTCCATCCAGATGGAGGCCCATCAGTTCTAGGCATTTATGCACATCATTCCGGGATCGCCGCAGGTTATTTTCCAGTGCTTTGGTGTCTTCCAGCCGCAGTTCGGCCATTCTGTCCAGTAGCTGTTTGAGGTCGTTGAGCCTAATGGGCAAGCTGTCGCACGAGAGCTGTCGACGCGCTCTTTCCCACACATATGGGAAAACCGTTTCTTCAAAGGCCCGGTAGAGGCGCTCTTTTATCCGCTCATCCATATAAGTGAAGGTGTAGGGGTTCCAAATGGAACGCGTATATTGCCGATCCAGTTGCTCAAGGCGGTCGTAATAGCCGACCAGCGTATCATACAATTGCAGATAGTCCGTGTAGCAGACCTGCAGGGAATCGACGGCCAGCAAGCGACGGTACACCTGAAGCGCAGCGTACTCCTTGAACGATATATCGATGAACCGGTGTACCGAATCGCGCATTTCACCGTGAAGCCGGTTATAATCTTGGCGTTGCTCTGCATTGCTGAACTTCCGGATGACAGAGTCCCGCAGGCTTACGAGCTGGCGTTCGTTGTCTTTAAGGTCGCTTTGCGCCTGATAGCCGCCAAGCGTGCTTTCTGCGCGGCTGATGATTGCCGACACATCATCGAATACAGCCGTGAGGTGCCGGTTGAGGGAATGGGCATTGAATGCCGTTAGCGCTGGCGGAAACGGATGGGTGTCCGTTAGCTTTTCGTCCTGAAATTCGTATACCAGCTTGTCCGGATACCGGATATCTATGGCATTGTGCGCAAGGATGGCATCGTGGTCGACGTATTCGGATGCTTCATCAGCCAGGAATTGGATGACCGGCGCAATCCGGCCCACCCGGTCGCGGTAAATGCGCAGCACCCCGTAGAAGCGACTCAGCTGCTCGTTGGTGAAGCGCCCCAGTTGGGTGTTGGGGTTGTCGAAGAAATCGTCTATCAGGCTTTGCACTTCGGAGAGCAGCCTTTCATTGTTCTGATTCAGGTGCGCTTCCGCTTCTGAGAAGGAAAATTCGCTGACTTTCACCCGAATGGGGGGTACAGGGTCGCTACCGCCAGCGCCAAGCCAGACATTGCTGTCGCGGTAGCCCGCCGGCTGGATGAACACACGTTCCAGAAATTCGTTAGCTCTGGAAATGTACCGTTGGGAGCTGTCGATACTGATCACGCCGCTGATTGCTGTAGTATCCATTGCCACATTGGTATAGCCCAATGCACGGAAGTAGGCCCTGGTCGCAGGAAAACGGGTGAGCAGCCCCCTGCCGCTTTTGGCCAGCGTATCGAATCCGATATGCTTAATTTCCAACAAGCGATCGCCCATTTTATAGTAATGCTTGCTGAAAAAGCCGTGGTCGTAGCGGCGCAGTTCCTGGATTGGGCTACCGTTGCCGGTGCGGTGCGTAAACACCCAATCCCCGTTGGGAAATCCCTCTTCATCAAACTGTCCTTCCACGTGCAGTTTGGGGGTGAAGCCGATCAGGCGGCCGGTAATCTGTCCGTTTTGATATTGAGCTTTCGAATAAAACGATGTATCTGTCGGATTGGACTCGGCAATGCGGCGGACGACCAGCTCATAATCTCCATGCGCCCGGCCTTCCCGGAAATTGGCGTTGATTAACCACTCCGTGCCCGATGCATCATAGACGATGCGGCCTTCGATGGTCTGTGCCTCTCCGGCAACGGCATATTGGCGCGATGCATATTTCCAAGGCCCGTGTTTCAAGCCGTTCCGGAAGTTGCCGTCAAGCACAAGCCCATGGATCGAGTCTGTTTCCAGGTAGTGCTCTACGAAATGACGGAAAATAAACCGTCCGTCTTTGATCGTGTCGTCCTGTTGCAAGCGGTATTGGAAGTCGGCAATGCCTACCAGCGAGTCGCGGAGGATGTACCGGCCCTGGTAGCGGGAAAGCTGCTGCGCATGCAGTGACGTCAGGCTGGCTACTGTAAAGATGAGCGTTAAAAGGAGGAGAACAGGTTTGCCTGAATGGCTGATAAATCGTTGATGGTGACGCGTATGATCAATATGCATAGTTTTTTAAGTGTCCGGTTGATTTTGATGCTGAAACCGGTATTTCGTATCTGAGATTGCTGCTTAGCAAGGTAGGAAACCACGGTACGTGCGCGTGATTTCACATGAGAAGATGAGACAAAACGATGCCGTAATGGGCTATTTGCACGAATATTTTTTAATTAACTAACAATAAGTTATTTAATCACGAGCTCGAAATCCAGCTGATTTGACGTTTCCCGATTGTTCCACACTTTGTGGAATTTCGTCAACATCGGATGCACCTATCGCTACGTCCCAGAACGAGAGATGCGCCATGCTTTCCTGCGAAAATGTCGTCAATCAACAAAATTGGGTAACTTTGGTCCTTGTATCCGTATTGATTGCTACCTGCTCATGAATCTGTTTGACGACACCTATAAAACGATTGCTGGTCCCGCCGAAGGGCTGTTCAAGGACAAGGGCAGTAAGTTCATTGCTTATGCTTATCCGCTGAAGGATGAGCACGCGGTGAAAGAACTGGTCGCCTCGCTGAAGCTTATGCACCCAAAGGCCCGCCATCATTGCTGGGCCTACAGGCTCACGCCAGACCGTTCAGTCTTCCGCATCAATGACGACGGAGAGCCGTCCGGTACGGCGGGTCGTCCTATACTGAATGCGCTGCTGTCTGCCGACGTGACCAATATCCTCGTGGTCGTGGTGCGCTATTTCGGCGGTACGCTGCTGGGTGTGCCGGGACTGATCAATGCTTATAAAACCGCTACGCAGGAAGCGTTGTCGGCTGCCGATATCGTGGAGCTGACAATGAACGATGTCTATCGGGTGTCTTTCGGCTACGAGCAGATGAATGATGTCATGCGTGTGGTTAAGGAGGAAGGGCTGTCGGTGCGGGCGCAGGAATTCGACAGCCAGTGCACCATCGAACTGGAAATCCGCCAGCAGCGGGTAGAACAGGTGCTGGGGAGGCTGGGAAAGCTAGAAGGGGCGAGTGCTGTTTTTCAGGAGACGGTTTGAAGTGAGGTTTAAACACAAAAAAAGTTGAGAATGCAAACTGAGCGGCAGTTTACGTAAGTATGTCTGGCAACTTTTAAAATTTACAGACAGAAAACAATCAGAGATATTCCGCACGGGTTAGTTGGCGGGCCGCCAAGCCATCAAGCCCCATGATTCCAGAAACCAACAATGATAAATTTAATATTGGCGAGATGGTCGATTTGTTAGTTATATAATGATGCAGGACATAGTCAGGGAGAAGCTTATGCTGCTGGAATTGCATCGGTGATAGCAAAGCATGATAACCTACGGTGGATTGCTTGAATTTGTGGATTATATTTCTCCTCATTAGCCAAAAGATATCAAACAGCCCAATGGAGTAAAGGGTCGTTAAGTTTCGACCAAGTCTGATAAGGTTTCCTTAAAGAATAATTGGTTTTATGGTAGCTCAAAATATGGCAAATAACAATACGACTACGGCGCTCGCTGCCTTAATCACCAATTCCAATCCATGACGATAATTGGGAGCATCAAGCCAGTTCATTAAAGTCCATATCGGTTTGTTGATCGGCAGGTTGATAGGCACAGCCTATCACATTTATAGTCTAGACCTATCACAGCTTCCGCAATGTGCTGCAACTAAAGAACCCCGGCTCCGCTGCGATCGTCTATAATCCCAGTGAAAGCACTGAGTTGTTGTTCGGATTCCACAGTAACAGGAAATTTATTGGGGCTCCAAGACGGACTCCTACAAACTGGAGCTGAGTAAGTCGGGGCACCTACGTATCTACAACAGTTTGCAGGTGGGCAGCAAACGCCTAGTTGGCTATGCGTTGTCCGTAGATGGCAAGGTGGCTGCAAAAGAGGTAATGGTCACCCTGGGCGACTGGGCAGACAAAAGGTGATTTTCTCCAAATTGGCGTTTTATCCGGCGCATCTTCTAATTCGTTTAAAAATTTTAGTTGGCTTTTGAGGGACGCCGATGGGGGCGACTGGTATACCGCCAGTATCACTTAATTTTTAACAAAATCTGTCCAAAGTTTTGGGGGAATTATAAAATGTGGCCTTGTTCTTCAACCCATCATATGCATTTTATATGGAGAACAATCTTTCTTGGTAGGAATTAACGGGAACTTACTCGTGGATACCATTATCCCAAACCCTCGAGTGGATAAGAGTTTGTTAATCAAATGTTTTGATGTCTATGGCTCAGAAAATAACTTTTTAAGAATTAAAATCAATGAAAATGATACCGTGTTGCTGTTTAACGAACACGGAAAATGCATACCAATATTTACATTCTGTGATGATGCCCTCTCGCCGGCGCCGAACGCTTTGGAATTAAAGTGATTTTTATGATAGGCAGAGCCTATCACATTTATAGCCTATGCCTATCACATTTATAGCCTAGACGTGGTGTGAAGGAGCTTTCTGCTGTGTACCTTAGTCAATGTGATTAGTACAAGGTATATTTATACTACAATTGACTAACCCGTCAACAGCGGGGTTACCATGAGCCGAGGAAAATTCAGGCGAATGAAAAGTTTAGTAATACTTAGCATTTATGAATATGCTTTCAATGCATACAGCATTTGCACAGACCACAGTCAATGTTGCGACGGGGGCACCGGCTGAAAACGAGTAGCCACTGTACAAGGACAGAACGGCAGAGGGTTCGGGCGTGTAAGTGTGTGCACAAGAGGTGACGGGAATTTTACGCCGAGTGTGTTACATATAGACTGGTTCAAGGATTGGAGCACGGTAGGTGGCATTTCGGTGCATTCGGACAGCAAAGCTTCGCCGCATTGGTCCGACGCCCGACTCACCGATGACGGGACAAACACATTTATCGAGGTCAATTTCACCAAGGATATCCGAGCTCCTCATTGAGCGTGATATGAATCGCAAACTGCTGGAGAAAGTGGAAGAATTGACCTTGCATTTGATTGAAAAGGCCGATGAAAATCGACAACTTCGGGAACGTCTAATGAACGTCGAACAACAGATAAGTGAACTGATTATGAACCCGAAAAGCTAGAAGCAATGAAGCAAATATTATCTATTACATTGAATTTCATTACATGCGTCATGTACAAACCAACATTATACACAATTGATTAGAATAAACTCGCCGATTTTTTTATACATATCTTGACTATGATCCGAACCCTTCTTTTGCTTTTTGCACTATCTGCCATCGCGCCTGTACAGGGCCAAGACGTTAGGATTGTGCCCCCATCGCCGGAATCCGCAGCAGCATTTAAATTCACAGAAGTCCCAACTTCACTTTACACGGGTTTGCCACAGATAGGGGTGGATATCTTTACGGTGGAAGCAGGAGTAATCAGAATACCCATCCGGCTTGGCTATCACGCCCGTGGAATCCCCGTAGCAGAAGTGGCTTCCCGCACGGGGCTTGGCTGGTCGCTCAGCTTTGGTGGCAGTATTACGCGGCAGGTCCGGGGTTTGGCCGATGAGATCACGTTTGGCTACTTATTCCAGAATTACTACAACGGTGTGTTTGGAAACCCGACGTTGCGCGCACAGATGTATTCAGATGTGGTGAATTTTAACCTGGATATGGAACCAGATCTTTACATGATCGATGCCAATGGGATCGGCAACAAGTTTATACTCGACCAGGTGGACAAGAAAGCGTTACTACAGCGCCACGACGATATGTCGGTTGAGCGGCTTATGGGGACTTCGGCGTATATAGAAGGCTGGAAAGTAACCGACAACCGTGGTATTGTGTATTATTTCGGACGTTCGAAGAACGGCGCTAGGCATGCGCGCAGCGTAGACTGGACGCTCAATACCTATGTCTTTCGGCTTGGCTCGGGGCTGGCCCAATATCCTGATGACGGGGTTAGGGCGCCGAATACCTGGCACCTAATGGAAGTAGAGACACCGACAGGGCATAAGGTCGAATTTGTTTACGAAGAGGAAGCTGCCGAGCTTTACAGGCGCTCATTTGATCGGATCGAGAATAACATCCCGAGCAGTCACTTCGCTCGTGTCAGCAGCCGACAACAACAAATAAAAGAAATTATCTACGACGGAGGGAAGGTGGTTTTTGCTCCCCAGACGACAAACAGGCAGGACCTGAGCGGCGCAAAGGCGCTTGGCCGTATCAGTATCTATGACAAGCAAAACACATTGATAAAGGAATACGAATTCAGTTACCAATATACCACTTCCCCGATTGACAACAATAATGTACTGAGCTATCTGCGGACGGCGGAACCTGAAGCAAGCAAGCGGTTGTTCCTGAATAGTATACAGGAATTTGCGCCGGGATCGGGGCAGCTGCCACCCTATACGTTTACCTACAACACGGCTACCTTGCTGCCAAACAGGTTTTCGAATTCCGTGGACAACTGGGGCTTTTTCAATGGCAAGCCAAACGGCCAATACCTGACCTTCTTCACTTACGGTAGCCAGTCTGTGACCCGACAGGTAGATACCATAAGGGCTGCGGCAGGAATACTGACCAAAATGACATATCCGACCGGCGGTAGCGTTTTGTTTGCATATGAGCACAACAAAGCGGTAGCAGCACCATTTATAACAAACATGCTTTATGCCCCAAATAATCCGACGGACACCGTAGCTAAACTGGAATCATTACTAAAGAATGCGATGTATTATGCAAATGGCAAATATTCGAAACAGATAACGATAGGAGGCGGCTTACTGGGGCAATTGCACTTTGCGATAGATCGGCCATGGTGCGATCCAACCTCCGAGGAAAATTACTGCAGATACAACGTTAGGCTTTTCAATGCGTCCCGCTCTTATACACTCTACATCCCACCCGCAACAGAACGGACGTTGACAGTTATACCTGATACCTATTCGCTTGAAGTGGCCCCGGTACATCCGCAGTCGCATGATGTAAACGATTACCACAACACATTCTTTGTAACATTAAAATGGAATGAGCTTGTGGAGAGTGCGGAGGGTGGGGAAAGCGAAATCTGGTTTGCCGCCGGCAAGCGCATCAGACAGATCACGTATGCCAATCCCGACGGTACTGCGATGCGTAGAACTTACAGTTACCTTAAGCCCGAGGGTGGGACAAGCGGACAGATATTTGGGTTGCCCGCTTTCTTCACTTTGGGGGCTTATTCGCCGAGTTTTGGGTACCTGATTGCAGGACACCACGGTGCGCGGCCGGGAAGTCCGTTGACGAGCCTGCAGGGCAACAGTGTAGGCTATGAATTTGTGACAGAATATTTCGGCGACCAGCAAGCGAACCACGGAAAAACCGAATACCGGTTTACAATGTCCTTGGACGGCGGGCAATATTATAAATTTCCTTATCATCTGCCCATCGACAATGAATGGTTGAGGGGAAAGGTACTCAGCGAAAGTACCTATGAAAAGACCACGGACAGCTATGTACTGAGACGGTCTAAAATCAATCGATATGCCTATGCTGGGACACCGGATGTCGAGGGCGTTTTTTATACGCCGTTTATGCATGTCGATTCGACACATGTATACTTGAAAGCACGTACCCACCATTATCTTCCACTTTTGCAATTCGTGGCCGATCCGGATGTTCCGGGTTCGTATTCCCATCGTGTGTACTACCAAACAGGAGGCACTATGGATCTTTACGATTCGAAAGCCACCGTTTTCGAGAACGGCAGTGAAGAGTTTGAGCAGACATCAACGTTCGGGTACGACTACAACAGGCATTATCAGCTGATACGGACAGAGAAGACCACTAGCGATGGCAGTGAGGAGGTGAGCTATACGAGCTATCCGCCCGACTACGCGAATACTTCGGGTTTCATCAAGGAGATGAAGGATAACCACCTGATCTCTTATCCAATCGAACAGGTGAAATACAAGGAGGTCGGCACTACTCGGACGATCCTGTCGGGCAGTATCACTACATACAAGCCCGGTGGACAGGGTTTAGTGGACCAGGTGCTGGAATTGGAGACGGTATCGCCCGTGCCGTTGGCTTCCTTCAAGTTCAGCAACCGGTCTACGGCCGGGCAACTGCCGCCCTCGGCAGGCGGCCCCGCCAATTACTCGGCGGACACCCGGTACAAACC
>NZ_JBHRTA010000003.1:0-195448 GCF_042646065.1 Parapedobacter deserti | reverse complement strand
TTTTTTTCCAGGCTCCCAAACCCCGCTCACAACCAACTAAACCCCGGAAAAACACTTCAATGAACAAACCCGATCCCTCAGAAACGGGATGCAAAAGTAAGACTCTTTTTCGAAACTCACAACTACCGATCCAAAATAGTGAACGACTTACTGATTTTCAGCCTTATTATTTTGTTTTTAACCAGCACCTCTTTCCGTTCGAAACCAATACTTCCTTCAATGAACAACCCTGAAAAAAAGCAGGGCATCAAAGATACACAAATACCTGCTACAGTCCAAATAAATATTAATTTTTATTACCCTTTAGGAAGGTCAATGTTTTCCATCGGCAGCAGATTGCCATCAGCGCCCAAAAGAAAGGAGACCGGATGTTCGGGATCTTTTATGATCTCATACAGCGTAAGCCCCCAAGGGGTCCAAAAATTCTCAAGCACCTGCCCAAACGTTTTCACCTGCCAATGATCGAACATTGGCTTCATACTCATATCAGCCAACGGCATGGGCTCGATATACACACAATTATCTGTGGGCATCACTGTATACTCCGGCAATCTGTTAAACAAGTAGGCCGAATAGAAAATCCGTGCACACAATTCCTCGAACTGAATAGGGTGAAGCACCTGCCCTTCCAGCTTCTCCAAGTATTCTTTATGGTAGATTCTATTCGTCCCGTTGTCTTGCAGGCATACAATGATTCCGAAATCATTCATCCTAAGCGAATATACCAGCGTATTAATCTCATCGCGGTAGCTGAATGTATGCTCCGGATTGTCCACTTGCGTCACGACAATCGTGTAGGGTACTCCGTTGTCAAACTGCATTGGCACAATCAGTGATTGCAGCATCAGATGCAGGTTTTTAAACTTATGTGCCAGCACCTGCGAAAAGTTCATCGGCTCCCCGGTACGCATTTGCTGACGGATGCCCGCTTGAATCTCATTAAACACGACACCGTATACCGTCCTTGCCACCCATTGGAATACGGACAGCTCATCCAGTTCTTTCACCGCCTCATACCCCTGTTCAAAGGCTGCTTCGACCCGCTGGTCGAATTGGCCCAGCCGTTCGGCTATCGCCGAGGCGCATGGCAGTTGCAATTCCTTATATGTCCGAACACTCTCATCGAGCAATTTAAACGGTTTGTCTTCAAGCGCAAACTTCCGCATTAACCAATCAGGAAAAACCGGTGCCTGTACGCCGGCTTCGCCCAATGGCTGCCCGCTTAGGAAGCACGTTTGGTTACCAAAGCGGAAATCTTTAAAAGGATTGTATAACGGGATTTGAGACATTTGACTTCATTTTAAATAAAACCTCTTGTGCCGGGCATCAGACTTCTCTTCACCACTCAATCGAGTGAAGGGAACGATATTCCTTTGATTTTCCGGTATAGGTCCACCGCATATAAATCGGTCATTCCGGAAACAAAATCGAGAACCGAACGGATTTTTGTGTAGCTATCATCCTGTTTGGCATGAAACTGCTTCGGCATCAGTGCCAATAGCTTCGTGTCATATTTCGTCTTTTTCGGTTTCAGGTACGCAGGGATAAATTCTTCCAACAAACCGTCCATCACTTTGTATCCGGCCACTTCGATCTGTACTACGGTAGGCGCATTATATATATGCTTCACCGAGACTGTCCTAATGCGTTGCATGGCATCACGCAGTTCCCTATCGACGGCATCAATCAACGACCTGTCAAAAGTGCCGTCCAATATCCGCGTTTGTTCATTCATAAACACGCTTGCACAAGCATGGATCAGCGTATTGATCGCCTTTGCCCGCAGTAAGCTCACACGGCTATCCTCGTCATCCAGCTTTTCCAGCCGGTGTTCAAGTCCCCCATCACCGCAAAGCGGGAGAAGCAGCTTTTCCACCTGGTCATATGACAAGATGTTCAACCGGTGTGCATCCTCCAGATCGATGATATTATAGCAGATGTCATCGGCGGCTTCCACAAGATAGACCAGCGGATGCCTTTTGTACACTGCCGGATTTTCCGGATCGCTGACTAAACCCAATTCACCCGCAATTTTATCAAACACCTGGCGTTCTGTCTGAAAAAAGCCATACTTCTTCCGATGGTGCGCCGCTTGGTGCCCATCTACTGAATCGCAGGGGTATTTTACGATGGCAGCAAGCGTGCTATAGGTAAGTGCGAAGCCGTGTTCGTCCTTTCCAGCAAATGGATAGGTCAGTATCCGCAGTGCATTGGCATTGCCCTCGAAATGTATGAGATCAGCCCATTCAGCCGCGGTAACCAGCTTCCGGTACTGTTGGCCGGCTCCATCGGTAAAGTAGTTGGAGATGGCCGCTTCACCCGAATGGCCGAATGCCGGGTTGCCCAAGTCGTGCGATAAGCAGGCCGCCGAGATGATATTGCCCACTTCCTGCAAATAAGGGAATTTTTCGTCTACCATCCCGTCTGCCCCGCGCATCTCATTGTAAAAGATACGTCCCAACGACCGGCCCACGCTGGCGACCTCCAAGCTGTGAGTGAGCCGGTTATGTACAAATACACTTCCCGGCAATGGGAAAACCTGAGTCTTATTTTGCAGCCTTCGAAAAGGCGACGAAAAAATCAGTCGGTCATAGTCCCGCTGAAATTCCGAACGCGCATCCTGGGGATCGCTCAGTGCGCGCGACTCGTACCCCCAGCGCTTGGCAGATAACAATTGTTTCCAGTTCATCATATCATTTGGGCAGCCCTTCCCTAATATCCGGCGCAAACTTAACCAAATGTTCGGAGTTGCGCAATTCAAACGGGACCGCCGACATCATATGGCCGCCAAGCCACAAAGTCCGCTTTTTTTTGTACTTTAGGCGCTCGATTTTATAGACAGCGATGACAACGACAGCAGCCCCACTCCAAGATTTAATAAATGATAGCTATTTTCAACTGTTTAATGATGCCCCCCTCCTGGTCCGCTCACCAGGGCGCGTCAACCTTATTGGTGAGCATACCGACTACAATAACGGATTAGTGCTTCCCGCAGCGATAGACAAAAACATCATTGTAGCTATTGGAAAACGGGACGATGATGTAATAAACCTCCGTTCACTTGACCAAGACCAAGCCCATACCGCGTCACTAGGGGCTTTGCAACGCTCGCCTATGCTGTGGCCTGATTATATCCTCGGCGTCGTTGATCAACTGTCCAAGCGCGGCCATGCACTCAAGGGCTTTAATTTGGTCTTCGGTGGCGATATCCCGCAGGGTGCTGGTCTTTCCTCATCCGCCGCCCTCGAATGTGCGACTGCTTATGCCCTCAACGAACTCTTTGCACTCGGTCTCCAGCGACTAGACATTGCGCTTATAGGCCAGGCCGCTGAAAACGAATTCGTAGGTGTAAAGTGCGGCTTAATGGATCAATTCGCCAGTGTATTCGGAAAAGAGCAACACCTGATCAAACTGGACTGCGCAGACTTTTCCCACGAATATATTCCGTTCAACAACCCAGATCTTCGCATCGTGCTGTTTGATACACAAGTAAAACATTCCCTTGCTTCGTCGGCTTACAATGAGCGGCGACAACAATGCGAATATGGCGTAGCCCTCATCCAAAAAAGCAATCCGGCAGTCACCAGTCTCCGGGATGCTACCCTTGAGGAGCTTGACCATTATATTAAGCCAATAGATGAAACAGTTTACCGACGCTGCCATTATGTAGTCTCCGAGATACAGCGTTTGCACAAGGCATGTGATCACCTAAAAAATAACGATTTCAAGTCGTTCGGCAAGCTCATGTTTGAAACGCATGACGGGCTGCAGCATCAATATGAGGTAAGCTGCGAAGAACTGGACATCCTGGTAGACACGGTACGCCACGAGGAAAATGTACTAGGCGCCCGCATGATGGGCGGTGGCTTCGGCGGTTGCACAATCAACCTAATTAAAGCCGACCAAGTGCATGAGGTGGTCGAGCATGTGTCTGCCGTGTATGCCCGTAAGACCGGTAAAACAGTCCAAGCATATATTGCCAACATATCGGAAGGAACCAGTACAATAAGGATAACTAAAAGAACTGACTGATGACAACACCGTACAAATTGCCACGGCCTGAGGCATTCAACTATCAGATAGCCGAAAAAAACACCCACCTACTGGTCATGCAAAACGACCGCGGTATGACAGTAGCAATCTCAGATTTCGGGGCTCGGATTGTCAGCCTGCTGATCCCAGACAAGCATGGTGATCCAACCGATGTAGTGTTGGGCTTTGACAGCATACAAGCCTACCTTCAGGCCAATGAACCTTATCACGGGGCTACCATTGGCCGCTTTGCAAACCGCATCGCAAACGGCAGATTTACCATAGGTAATGAGACGTTCCAAACCGAACCGAATAATGGGCCCAATGCCCTCCATGGGGGAGCCAAAGGGTTTCACAATCAGATATGGGATAGTCGCACAGTGGCTAACAAACAAGTGGATTTTTATTATGTATCTGCCGACGGCGAAGAAGGGTTCCCAGGAAAGCTGTCCGTGATGGTCAAGTATCGGCTCACCGATGACAATGAGCTCATCATCAGCTACCGGGCCGAAACGGATAAGCCGACCGTAGTCAACCTGACCAATCACGCGTTTTTCAACCTCAATGGCGAAGGCAGTGGCGATGTATTGGACCATTTGCTACAAATAAACGCCGATCATTACTTGCCGGTGAATGACCATCAGATCCCTACAGGTGTAGTGGCATCCGTAGACAGCACGGTCTTTGACTTCAGACAACCGAAAGCTATCGGCCAGGACATCGCGCAGTCCAATGAACAGCTCGCTAACGGAAATGGTGGCTACGACCACAATTATGTGATCAATCCGCAACAGCGACCGGGGGAGCACCCCATAGCCACCGTGTACGCCCCGCAGACGGGTATACGTCTGGAAGTCTGCACGAGCGAACCGGGCATACAATTCTATTCCGGCAATTTTCTGAATGGAAGCGACCGAGGCAAGCGCGGTCGTCCTTACGAAAAGTACGGCGCCTTTTGTCTTGAAACACAGCATTTCCCAGATTCACCAAACCAACAGGACTTCCCAAGCACATTACTCGTTCCCGGGCATGTGTTTCAAACGGAAACGAAGTACCGGTTTTCGGTAGATAAACCGATTTTTGAATCCTCATGAGAAAGGTTTATTTTTAACCGCCTTTTGCCATGATACTGATTGTAGACGATAAGATCGAAAACATAACGGCACTGCGGAAAATCCTGCACTCGCACGATCTTGCAGTGGATACCGCGCTGTCCGGCGAAGAAGCGTTAAAGAAGGTATTGAAAAACGATTACCAGCTGATCATACTCGATGTGCAGATGCCTGGAATGGACGGGTTTGAAGTTGCGGAAGCAATCTCGGGTATTAGCAAAACCAGCGAATTGCCGATCATATTCCTTTCCGCTGTAAATGTCAGCAAGGCATTCATTACCAAGGGGTACGCTTCAGGGGGGCATGATTACCTGGTAAAACCTGTAGACCCGGACATTCTTGTGCTCAAAATCCGGACGTTCATCAAGCTTCAGGAACAGGCCAACGAGCTGGCGCGCATTCAACAGGAGCTTCGCAGCGAGATCGAACAGCGAAAGGACCTTGAAGAAAAGAAAGATCAATTTATTGGGATGGTAAGCCACGAAGTTAAAACGCCGCTTACCTCAGTAAAAGCATACGTCCAACTTGCTGAAGCCGCCTTGCATGACAACAAGACCGCGCGTGCCTTCCAATTCATTAACAAGGCCAATAACCAGGTAGACAAACTAAATCACATGATGACCGCTCTGCTGGATGTGGCGAAAATAGAATCCGGAATGCTCGATTTCAATCTTTCGGATTTCAATTTCAACGATCTGCTGGAAGACGCATTGGACATCTTCAAGAAAAGCCATCCGGATCGGCGGGTCGTCCGATCGGGCGATGCAGATGTCACTATACGCGGAGACATGATCCGGTTAGAACAGGTACTCCTGAACTACCTTTCTAATGCAGCGAAGTATTCGCCCAGCCATAAAGAAATACGATTGGATATCCGGCTGGCGAACAACGAAATTGAAGTACAGGTGACAGATGAAGGGATTGGTATCACGGCAGAGGAACAAACGAACCTATTCAAAAAATTCTACCGGACCAAACAATCGATGGCCGAATACCGCGGCATGGGAATGGGACTTTATTTATGCGCTGAAATAATCTCATTTCACAGCGGACGATATGGCGCAAAAAGCCAATTAGGAAAAGGATCCACCTTTTATTTTATATTACCGTTTACCGGTCAACAATTGACGACCGGCACACCCAAATGTAATGAAAAGTAAAGCAAACACAAACCTGAAAATCGGCTTCGGTCTATCGATTTTATTACTGGCCATCAGTTCGCTGGTTTCTTACATCTGCATCGACAGGTTGCTTGAGAATTCCACGCTGGTGCGCCAAACCAATGAGGCAACCCGCACACTTGAACAGGTAGTGTCAAGCATTCAGGAGGCCGAAACAGCACAACGGGGCTTCCTGATTACCGGCAACACATTGTATCTGCAGCCGTTTACAGCAGCGTGTGAGCGGTCACATCAGTTGATAGACGATGCCATCCTCCAAACCAAAGACAGCCCTGTGCAGTCGGAAACCGGACAACGGCTCAAACAAGCCTTGAGCATGCGTATCGAACGCATGAACATCATGATTGACGCCAAGCGTAAAACGAGCTCCATCGATGAGAATGATATGGAAATCGGTCGTGCGTATATGGAAGATATACGCACGTTGTCAAACCAGATGATTTCGGAGGCCAACGCGCTGCTGGAAAAACGAACCGAAATCCGGGATCGGTTCGCCAGGTACACACCTGGAGTGATCGTGTTGGCTGCTCTTCTCGCAATCCTTGTGGCCGTCATTTTTTACATCCGAATTATTCGAGATATGAATGAGCGGCGAGAACTCTACTCGGCATTAGAGCAGAAAGACCGCGAAGTCCAACAGCGCATTCAAGTAATAGAAGGTATAGCGACCCAGATCTCGTCGGGAGATTACACGCTCCGCATCAATTCCGAAGAAAAAGACACACTGGGAAGTCTGGCTGGATCGTTAAACAGGATGGCCGAGTCGCTCGCCGTGTCATTTGAACGACTAGAAAACAACAAGTGGCTTCAAAGTGGCATGGCTGAGCTCAATGAGAAAATGGTCGGAGAGAAACAGGTGGAAGCGATCTGCGAAGACATCATCAACTTTTTAACCGAGTATACAAACAGCAAAGCTGGGGCCGTCTATTTGCTGTATGGCGACCGGCTGATCCTGCAGAGCGGATACGCGCTACAGCCGGACAAAGCTACAGAGATCACACCCGGCCAAGGTATCGCCGGCCAGAGCTTGGTGAACCAAAAGGAAATTGTGCTGGAAAAAGTCGACAACGAATCGGTTATTATATCACATGCGATCGGCGGTATCAAACCAGGTGGGGTGGTCGCCTTCCCCATTTTCCATGAACGGAGGGCTATCGGCGTTGTTGAATTAGCTGCGTTGCAACCCTTTACTTCAAATCATCTAGCGTTTTTGAAGGTTGCCGCGCGAAACATCGGCACAGCCATTTATGGCGCTCAAAGCCGGAAAAAGCTGCAAGAGCTGCTGGAAGAGACGCAGACGCAAGCCGAAGAATTGCAAGCCCAACACAGCGAGCTGGAGAACCTTAATGCCGAACTGGAAGCCCACACACAAAAATTGCAGGCTTCCGAAGAGGAGCTGCGGGTACAACAGGAGGAGTTGCAACAAAGTAACCTTGACTTGGAAGAAAGGAACCGCATCATTCGTGAGCGAAACGCAGAAATCATGGAGAAGGCCAATGCGTTGGAACAAAGCTCACAATATAAAACGGAATTCATGGCCAACATGTCGCACGAACTGCGGACACCCCTCAATTCCATCTTGCTACTCTCTCGTTACCTCGCCGAAAATGCCGAGCAAAACCTGACGGAAGACCAGAAAGAATCCGCCCTAGTCATTTACAAGTCCGGTAACGGCTTGTTACAGCTCATCGACGAGCTGCTCGACCTGTCGAAAATCGAGGCGGGCAAAATGGATGTGGAGTACATGAAGGTATCCGTTTCGGAGGTGCTCAATAATATGGAGAGCACCTTTGCACCGATAGCCGAGGACAAAGGGCTCGCTTTGGAAGTTGTCAATCCGCTACCCGAGGGTTTTTCCATCGAGATTGATAAAATGAAATTGGAACAGATATTGAAAAACCTGCTTTCCAATGCACTGAAATTTACTTCTTCCGGCTACGTCAAACTATTTGCAGGTACGGACCCGCGTGATGAAGCGCAATTCAGGTTTACTGTGAAAGATACCGGGGTAGGCATTCCGGCGGAAAAACTACAGCAGGTCTTCGAAGCCTTTACACAAGCAGACGGCTCTACGAAACGGAAATACGGCGGCACTGGGCTAGGACTCTCCATCAGCCGTCAGTTAGCCCGGCTGATGGGCGGGGAAATTGAAGTCAGCAGTGAGCTCGGCAACGGAAGCGTGTTTACCTTGACTGTGCCGATCGCGAAACCCCAGCAACAGTCGTCTACGCCCCAACGTGCCGACCTACACCCGGAGGAAAGCAGGAACGAGTCAAAGCAAGGATCAAAGTATGTGGTGCCTGTAGTGCCCGACCCCATACCTGACGATAGGGAACAGCTGACCGCCGAAGACAAGACCGTGCTGATCGTGGAAGATGACACCGGCTTTGCGAAAGAGCTGGCCCGGTTTGCACACAGCCAAAATTATAAAACCATTGTTGCCGTACGGGGAGACGAGGCCATAGACCTGGCACTCCGGTATAAGCCGCAAGCCATTTTGCTAGACATCAAACTGCCTATAAAAGATGGTTGGCAGGTTATGGACGAGTTAAAATCGAATCCCAAAACCCGCCACATACCTGTACACATCATGTCTTCGCTGGAGGCAAAAAAAGAAAGCCGCAACCGCGGTGCGGTAGACTTTTTCAGCAAACCGGTGGCTATTGAGCACATGCGGGAAATGTTCAAGAAATTGGAAGTGGCATTGGCGAGGAGCCCGAAAAAGGTACTTATCGTAGAAGAAAATGCCAAACATGCTGAGGCTTTGGCTTATTTCCTCCAGTCATTCCAGGTGTCCTCAAGCGTGAAACACTCAATCGACGACAGCGTTGCAAGTCTATTGAAGAATGAGGCAGATTGCGTAATTCTGGATATGGGGTTGCCCCATAAAGACGCTTACGACCTGCTTGAAAAGGTAAGACATAGCCCAGGCCTCGAAGACGTGCCAATCATCGTATTTACCGGCAAAAGCCTTTCCCCATCAGAAGAATTCCGTATCAAGCAATATGCAGATTCCATCGTCATCAAAACCGCCTATTCCTACCAACGCATCATCGACGAAGTGGCTATTTTCCTGCATCTCGTGGAGGCGCAGCAGGATGACATCGCAAAGACAGGCCGTCTGCAGCTCGCCGTGAAGGATGTCTTACACGGAAAAACGGTATTGATTGCGGATGACGATATACGCAACATTTTTTCATTGACCAAAACCTTGGAGAAATTCGGCATGAAGGTCGTATCCGCTACCCATGGTTTGGAAGCACTGGAAGTACTGGAAAAGCATCCGGAAACGAATATCGTCCTCATGGACATGATGATGCCGCATATGGACGGTTATGAAACTACTACCAAAATAAGGCAACAGCAACGATATAAGCGATTGCCTGTCATTGCCGTAACGGCAAAGGCTATGCTTGGCGACCGAGAAAAATGCATCAGTGCCGGAGCTTCTGACTACGTCTCCAAACCGGTCGATATTGATCAGTTGATTTCATTGTTACGAGTTTGGTTGTATGAGGGCAGCAGCGCCTATTAAAATCCCTATATGGAAAAAAACAAAATTCTAATCATCGACGACGACACAAGAAATATTTTTGCCCTGGTTCTTACCCTAAAAACCAGAGGTTACACCTGTCTATCTGCCGCCAGTGCCGCTGACGGGCTTGAGTTGCTGAAAAATAATCGGCAAATCAGCGTCGTGCTATTGGACATGATGATGCCAGACATGGATGGATACCAAGCACTCTACAGCTTACGTACCGACCGTCGGTATCCACATATACCGGTTATTGCCGTCACGGCTCAAGCTATGCCTGGCGACCGTGAGAAATGCTTAGCCGCGGGGGCCGATGATTATATTTCAAAGCCGATTGATGTCGATGACCTGTTGCGGCTGCTGGAAAAGCATATGGCTAGCTGAGTAAGCCCAATGGGCGCTAGCGAACCAGGTCATTCAGCGACTTATTCACCAGATCAAATTTAAACTTGGCAACCACAGCGCGAAATGCCTGCCGGATTTCCGCGTTGCAAAGGTTGCCGATACTCCCTTCATGCATATGGTTCACGCTCTTTCGAGGTTTGAAGTTGCCCGCCTCAATGGCCAAACCGATGTTGCGGTAAGCCTCCCTGAAGGGTACACCGCTAAGCACCTCATCGTTGACAACCTCCACACTGAACAGGTAATCATATTTCGGGTCGTCGAGAATATCTTCCCTCACTTGGATATGCTCCAGCATAAACGCCGTTATCTCCAGGCATTCGCTTAGTGAGCGGAACGCCGGAAACAGACTTTCCTTCAGTAGCTGTAGGTCTCGGTGATAGCCAGACGGCAGGTTTGCGGTTATCATCGCAATCTCACCAGGCAGCGCTTGTATCTTGTTACAACGGGCGCGCACCAGCTCAAATACATCGGGATTTTTCTTGTGTGGCATGATGCTTGATCCGGTGGTCAGGTGATCGGGAAAGGAAATAAACCCAAAGTTCTGGTTCATGTATAAGCACGCGTCCATGGCCAGCTTAGCCACCGTAGCGGCAATTGAACTCATAGCCTGCGCGAGTATGCGCTCCGTCTTCCCCCGTCCCATTTGCGCATACACAACGTTATAGTTAAGGCTGTCAAACCCGAGTAACGATGTGGTTAGCGTCCGGTTCAACGGAAACGAAGATCCATAACCAGCCGCCGAGCCAAGTGGATTTTTATTGCAGACATTCCAGGCAGCATGCATCACCTCCAAATCATCGACCAAACTCTCTGCATAGGCACCAAACCATAGCCCAAATGATGAAGGCATGGCGATCTGGAGGTGTGTGTATCCCGGCATTAATACCGAACGGTATGTTTCACTTAACGCGCTCAACCGATCGAACAGCCCCTGAACATTGCCGACCAGGTTTTCGATCTCCATACGAAAAAACAGCTTAAGGTCTACCAATACCTGGTCATTCCGTGAGCGCCCGCTGTGAATCTTTTTACCGGCCTCACCGATCCGTTGCGTCAGCAATAGCTCTACTTGCGAATGCACGTCCTCCACACCCTCGTCGATTTTAAATTCACCCGCTTCCACTTCCCTATGCAATTGCTTAAGACCTTCCTGCACTGCTGCAAGATCTTCATCATTCAACAAGCCAACCGCATGAAGCATACGCGTATGCGCCAATGAACCCAAAATATCCGCCGCGGCAAGCTGCAGATCAAGTACCCGATCGTTACCTACCGTAAACGCCTCTACAAAGGCATTTACGTCGGTACTTTTTTGCCAAATTTTCATAACATGCAAACTTTATTACATGCCAAACTTAGGTATTTTGCTTAACATTCTTGTGAGAAAGCGGCAACAGTTGCAAAAAGGCGTACCTTAGCTGCACTCAACAATTAGTTTATTATAACCACTTAAGCACAATGAATAAAAAACTTTTTGCATGCATGTTCTTGCTCGGGCTGGCACTGGGTCCCGTGGCTTTTGCACAGGAAAAACCGCCGATTACCTGGCAGGATATTCCTTCGTGGCAGTACATCCGCACCGGCAACACCGCCTTGTCTCCCGATGGTAATTGGCTTTCTTGGGTGTCCGGACCTAGCGAGGGGGACCTTTCCCTAACGCTCCGTCATACCATTGATACTTCTAAATATGAATTTTCCATCGGCGCCACCGCTACCACTGCGGTATTCAGCGCTGACGGCAAGTGGGTTGCCTTCCGCGAATCGCCCAACGATGCAGCGGCGAAAGCCGCACGTAAGTCAAGGAAACCGGCCTACAGTAAACTGCATGTCGTTTCACTGCCCGATACGCAACAGGTAACATTTGACAAAATCAAAGCATTCAGCTTCTCAGGCGAACAACCTGAGTGGATCGCTATCAGTTTCGCCGCCCCTGAGAGCGCTCCAAAAGGCGAAAACGTTCCTAAAGGCGCTGACCTATTGCTGTATCACTTGTCAAGCAAGAAAAATTTCAACTTGGGCAACGTGGCGGAGTACACCTTTAATAAAGATGGCAGGTACCTCGCATATACCATCGATGCCCACGAACAAAACGGCAACGGCATATTCCTGCGCGATATGAACACCGGTATTACCATCGCACTTGATAATGACAAAGCTACCTACAGCCGCATCCAGTGGAACGAGGAAGGTACCGCCTTCGCCTTGCTAAAAGCGAACAAAAATGAAACGTACGAAACACCGGTATACAGCGTCATCGGCATCAGCCGCATCAATGGAGAGAAAACCGAGAAAGTCATTTACTCCGGCGTCGATGACGAAAACTTTCCTGCGGGAAAAGGCATCGCCGAACACGGCAGGGCCTATTGGTCTGATGACTTGGGCACGCTTTTCTTCGGCATCGCCAAGTTGGAGAAAAAAGACAAAAAGAAAAAATCCAACGGAGCGGATTCAACGGCAACCAAAGATAGTGTTGCTGTCGATTCTGCGAGACTGGCAAAAAAGGACGCTTCGACCACAAGCCCGGTAAAAAGCGCCGCCACGGCCAAGCCAAAGCCCAAAGATGATATTGAAAAGCCGGATGTGATCATCTGGAATTGGCAGGATAAGCGCCTGCAATCAGCCCAGCAGGTACAACAGCAACGCGACAAAAATTTTAGCTTCGCAGCGGCATATCACGTGGCCGACAACCGTTTTGTGCAACTGGCCGATAGCAATATGCGCAACGTAACCATAGGGCCGAAGCAACTTTATGCATTGGGCTACGACTATACACCGTATGAGCTGAACAACAGTTTAGACGGACAAACCTATGTTGACGTCTACTCAATTGACCCAAAAAACGGCACAAAACACTTGTTGCTGAAAAAATATTACCAATCGGCAGCCCGTAGCTTACCTTTCGCTCCGAATGGCAAACTAATCAGCTACTATCAAGACGGCGAGTTTTATTCCTTCGACCTTGAGAAAAAGCAAACTTTTCACCTCACGGCTCTGCTCGACGCCTCGTTTGTAAACGAAACAGACGACCACAACGTGATCAAACCTGCCACCCCGCATTTCGGCTGGTCGGAAGACTCGCGTTACGTCCTCATCCGAGACAACTACGACCTGTGGCGCATCGCTGCAGACGGAAAACAGGCTGTATCGCTCTCTGACAACTGGAAGCAAAAAAAGCTGCGCGTGATGGGAGCATATAGCCTTTATCCAGACGATAAAGCAATCGATTTACGAAAGCCCCAGTACTTCGGCGTTTTCAATGACGCTACGAAGCAAGCCGGCATCGCCTTGCTGAATGCAGGCAAGACTGACCTGAATATCTTGTTTATAGACGACCACAGCTACGGTAGCTTACGCAAAGCGAAGTATCAACCGGTATTTTCGTTCACAAAAGAAAACAGCACCAAATCGCCGGAGCTTTTTCTAAGCACCAGTGCCAGCCTGAACGAGGCCAAACAGTTGACCGCCAACACCCCCGACCAAGAACAATACGCATGGTCGGCAGGAGTTCGGCTCATTGAATACGTGAGCGGCCACGGAGACACACTTCAAGCGGCGCTGTATTTGCCAGCCGGCTACGAAGAGGGTAAGCAATACCCTACTATCACCTATATTTATGAGCGTTTGACGCAAGGACTAAACAATTATGCTATGCCCGCTTTTCCCGGTGGGGGTTTTAACCGCGCGGTGTATACCAGCAATGGTTATGCGGTGTTGATGCCTGACATCAAGTACAGGCTCAACGACCCAGGTATGTCAGCGGTCGCCTGCGTCATCCCAGCGGTTAATGCGGCCATCGCAACAGGTATCGTAGATAGCAGCAATGTTGCCATTCATGGCCACTCGTGGGGTGGTTACCAGACCTCTTTTCTCATCACCCAGACAAATATATTTAAAGCAGCAGCAGCCGGCGCCCCGCTCACCAACATGATCAGTATGTATAGCCTGATTTATTGGAACAGCGGTAGCACCAACCAACCTATATTCGAGGCCAGCCAAGGCCGGCTCAGTCCCGGATATTGGGACAATTGGGAGGCCTTTACCCGCAATTCGCCCATTTATTACATCAAGCAGGTGCAAACACCCCTTCTTCTTCTGCACAACGACAAGGATGGCGCGGTGGATTATACGCAAGGCATCGAATACTACAATGGCCTGCGTCGACTCAACAAACCGGTCGTCATGATCACTTATAAGGGCGAAAATCATGGCATTGCAAAAGATCCAAACAAGAAAGATTATGCGGTGCGGATGTTGGAATTTTTTGATCATCACCTCAAAGCCGAGCCAGCACCGGATTGGTGGGCACGTGGCATCGATCTGATGGATATGGAAAAACACCTGGAAGATCGGGCATTTTAACACTTTCTCTCACAGCTGCATACCGGTAAAAAGCGCGTAAAAATTATTTCTACACGCTTTTTAGTCGCCTTGGCCTGCTAAAAGGATAAAGCAAAAATATTTCGTGAGTGTTTACTCACTTATTTTTAAAAAAAAGTTTGCATTGCTGATTTATATTCCTACGTTTGTAGCCACAGAGGGGAAAATGAATTGATTCACACATCTTTGGCCGGGTTTGAGAAAGTAAGTGAATCGTTAATTACTCGATATTGTAAACTTAAGTTGATGGCAAGACCACCACGTCTCAAAACTGGGAGAAACGCACTAACCAATTATAAACCTATTTGTTTATTTTTTGAAACGGCATCAAGCAAATCGCTTAATGCCGTTTTTTTATATATAAACTGAGATTCAGCCTTTCGCTTATACGCACACCGGTCACCTCAACGATTTTACGCCTTTTCAGTCTTTTCGTGTGGCTAAGCGTTTCCGCACCTTACTGAGAAATTCGGGGGTTACACCAAGATAAGCGGCGATATAATGCTGGGGCACGCGCTGAGCAGTTTTAGGATACTGCTTCACGAACTCCAGGTAACGTGTCTCAGCGTTATGCGCGATGGTACGAATAAGCCGGTGCTCTAATGCTGCCAAATGGCGCTGCACCATTAACCGGAATACCCGCTCAAACTGAGGCACACGCGCCAGCAGCTCCTCTTTTCGTGCCGGATTAAGGATTAGCAACTCGCTGTCTTCCACCGCTTCAATATATTGAAGGCTGGGCTTATGTTCATGGAAACTGCCGATATCGCTCACCCACCAATCTTCCACGGCAAACTGCAGGTTTACTTCGCTTCCATTCTCATCGATATAGTAGGTGCGTATACAGCCTTTGACAATGTATGCTTCGAAATCGCACACCTCACCCTCTCGAAGCAGCAACTGCTTCCGCTTTACCAACCGGGGCTTCAACAAGCTGTTGAATGTGGTGATTTCCTCCGGGGAAAACCTGCCACAACGGTTTACGTAGTCATTGATGGTGGAAAACATAAGCAACCTTCGCTGAACAAACTTAAACATTATTGATGATATTTAAGCGCTCAAAATATTGCCTCCTTTTCTTGTCTTAGGTTAATGCACCAAGAAACCGGCTGTCGTACCTTTGTATCAACAACAAAAGAGAGGGCATCATGGAAAACAAAATCCTTGGTATACATCACATCACTGCGATAGCAGGAGATGCCAAACGCAATCACGATTTTTACAGTCGCGTGTTAGGGCTACGGTTGGTCAAGAAAACCGTCAATTTCGACGATCCGGAAACTTACCACTTCTATTTCGGCAACGAGTCCGGAACGCCGGGCACGATTCTTACATTCTTTCCATGGGGCAACCGCGTACGTCAGGGACGCCGGGGAACTCAGCAAGTGACCGAAATCGGCTATGCCGTGCCTGAAGGGAGCCTTGATTTCTGGAAAGAGCGACTGGAAGCCAACAACATGATATATAACAATGTGTCGGAGAAGTTCGGCGAACAGTACCTGTCGTTTATTGATCCGGACGGCCTTAAGCTGGAACTGACCGTTCCGAAGAAGGCCGATACGCGTACACCCTGGGAAACGGCCGAGGTAAAGACTGAGCATGCAACCCGCGGATTCCACCACATCACCATCACAACCAGCAAGCATGAATCCACTGCCCGCATTCTTACCGATGTATTCGGCTATGGTTTGCAAGAGCAGGAGGTAAACCGCTTCCGCTTTGCTACAGATACGGTAGCGCATGCAAACATTGTGGACATCGTAGAGGCTCCGGGCGAAAGCATCGGTTTGGTAGCCGGCGGGTCTGTGCACCACGTCGCATTCCGTGTGCAAGACGAGCCCAGTTTGATGCATTTCCGGGAAAAGGTCATCGCCCAAGGGCTCAATATTACCGAAAAGATCGACCGCAATTACTTTTATTCACTGTATTTTCGCGAACCGGGCGGTGTCCTATTCGAGATCGCCACAGACAATCCAGGCTTTGCCACCGATGAATCAGTAGCCGAGCTGGGCACCGGTCTGAAACTGCCCCCGCAATACGAAGGGTATCGAAACAAGATAGAAAGTGTTTTACCGAAATTAAATTAACGCCATGTACACACACGATAAACAAATCATCCAAGCCGGCAATTTGGCTGCACAAGCCCAAAAAGCTGTGGTGCTGCTTCATGGCCGGGGCAGCACCGGGCAGGGCATGCTCTCCCTGCGGAATCATCTCCAGCTGGAAGATACCTTATTGCTGGCACCTCAGGCCACCAACAACTCGTGGTATCCCTACAGCTTTCTTGCGGAGATCGCTGACAATCAGCCAGCATTGGACTCGGCATTAGCGCTGGTAGACGACGCGGTGGCCGAAACTGTCAAGCTTGGCATTCCTACGGAGCAGGTGTATTTCGTGGGTTTTTCCCAGGGCGCGTGCCTCGCCGTTGAATACGTTGCTCGTCACGCAAAGCGTTACGGTGGCGTGGTGGCGTTTACCGGTGGACTGATCGGGAAAACGCTGAATGCAATGAATTACAGCGGTGATTTCGGCGGTACATCCATCCTCTTAACCGCAGGTGATGAAGACCCGCACGTACCCTTACACCGCATCGAAGAGAGCGCCGAAATACTCCGTGGCCTCGGCGCAAACGTCAAGCTGGAGATTTATCCCGGCAAACCCCACAGCATCAGTGCTGATGAGACATTGCTCGCAAACGAGTTTGTGTTCACTTCAGCGTAAACCGCTTTTCTTGAACATCGCGGGAGTTGGTGCCGACGAAAACGGCGAACTCGCCGGCTTCCGCCACATGCTCCAGCTCGGCATTGTAAAACTTCAGATCCTCTTCCGTCAGGTCGAAAACCACCTCCTGTGACTGGCCTGGCTCCAGCCGGATTTTCCGGAATGCCTTCAGCTCCTTAACAGGCCGGGTAACCGACCCGACCAAATCACGGATGTATAGTTGCACGACCTCCTCACCGGCATAATTGCCGGTATTGGTTACCTGTACACTTACCTGCAGCTTGCCACCGCGGGACAACTCGGCGCTACTAAGCGTCAGCTCGCCATAGCCAAAGCTGGTATAGCTTAATCCATAGCCGAAGGGATACAACGGCTCGTTGGTCACATCGAGGTAGTTGGATCGGAACTTTTCAAACCACTGCCCCTCAGCCAACGGTCGTCCGGTGTTTTTATGGCTGTAATACAACGGCACTTGTCCCACATGCTGGGGGAACGTGGCTGGCAGCTTGCCTGATGGATTGACATCGCCGAAAAGCACATCAGCCACGGCCTTGCCGGTTTCGGTGCCGCCAAACCATACATTAAGGATGGCAGGTACCTGCTCATCCTCCCAGGTGAGTGTCAGCGGACGCCCGGTAAACAAGACCAGCACCACGGGTTTACCGGTTTGCAGCAATCCGGCCAACAGCCGTTGCTGCACGGCGGGGATATTCAAATCAACGCGACTGGAACTTTCGCCGCTCATCTCGGAGCTTTCGCCTAAAGCGGCCACGACCACATCGGCTTGATTGGCAATTGCTAAGGCTTCCGCAAGCACCTCCGCTTCAGGTCGTTCATCGCGGGGTATGGTGCGTCCGAACATCGTGGCTCGCTCCTGATATGCAGCATCTTCCAATAAGTTCGACCCCTGATGATGAACAATCTTCACCTGATCGCCCAAAGCCGAACGCATCCCTTCCAACAAGGAGGGCGTGTTATCGAGGTCGGCACTTACGCTCCATGTCCCCGGCATGTTGGCCCCGGTGTTGGCCAGTGGCCCGATCAACGCCACCGTCCCCTGCTTTTTAAGGGGCAGTACCTGTCCTTCGTTTTTCAACAGCACAAACGACTTGCCCGCTGCTTCGCGCGCTTTGGCTAAGTGCCCCGGATTAAGGATCGCTTCCTTGGCCCGGCTCTCATCGCAATAACGGAAGGGGTCTTCAAACAATCCGAGTTTATACTTGGCTTCCAGCACCAGGCGGCACGCCCGGTCAATCTCCTCCTCGCTCACTTTACCTTCGTCCAGCGATTGCTGCAAGGTGGTCAGGAATCCCTCGCCCACCATATCCATTTCCACTCCAGCTTTTAGCGATAGTGCGGACACTTCCTGCAAATCGCCCAGTCCGTGGTCGATAAGTTCATTTACTGCCGTATAATCCGTCACGACAAAACCATCGAAACCCCACTGCTTGCGCAGCACGTCGGTCATCAGCCACTTATTTGCCGTGGCAGGCACGCCGTTAATGTCGTTAAAAGCGGTCATCACGCTGCCTGCACCGGCATCGATAGCCGCCTTATAGGGAGGCAGGTACTCGTTATACATACGGTGCAAGCTCATGTCCGTGGTATTGTAGTCGCGTCCCGCTTCAGCCGCGCCGTACAGCGCAAAGTGCTTGACGCAGGCCATCAGCGTATTGTGAGCGGTAAGGTCTTTCCCTTGATAGCCCCGCACCATGGCTTCCGCGATGCGTGAGCCGAGGTACGTATCCTCGCCGCTTCCTTCGGATATACGCCCCCATCGCGGATCGCGCGAGACGTCAACCATGGGCGAAAATGTCCAGTTAAGTCCATCAGCCGAAGCCTCCTCGGCGGCGATACGGGCGGTCTCTTGGATCAGTTCCATATCCCAGGTGGCCGCAAGCCCCAGCGGAATAGGAAAAATGGTTTTATAGCCATGGATGACGTCCATCCCGAAAATGATCGGAATTTTAAGCCGGGAATGGTTAACGGCCAGCTCCTGAGCGGCGCGGATACGTTGTGGGGTGCTCATGCTGAAGATTCCACCGATCTTTCCGGCTTTGATTTTTGACTCCACGTCAGTGCTGACCACCGATCCGGTCACCGCTTCTCCGGCCGTGACCAGATTGAGCTGGCCAATCTTCTCCGCTACGGTCATTTGACTCATCAAGTCATTGATAAAACGGTCCATATCGTTTTGATCTTGTTGGGCGCATACGGGCTTTACACCTATTGCTAGGCACATCAGGCCAATTAAAAAACAGAGCTGTTGGTTATATATCTTCATGATTGTCATGTATATCAGGATTTATTGTTACTCGTTACTCCGCCGCTTTGGCGGCTGTGCGTTCGGAAATTCCATTTTCATTGAACGCTTCTACCGTAAAGTAGTAAGGCTGATCAACGGTAAGCCCTTTAATCTCTAGGACGTCCTGCCCGTAAACCATCCAGGAATTATATAACTTATCGGGTGCGATGCCCCACCTTACGGTGTATCCCTGAGCACTTTCCTGCGGACTCCATGAAATTTTGGCGTCCCGCCGGTCGGTGCCGCGCGCCACAGCAAGGTTTTTAACGGTGGTCGGCTTTTTGCCGCTACCGATGCCGAACACCCGCAATCCGGAAATTGAAAGGAACGGCGTGGGTACGTGGATATTGCGATAACGAATGTATCGCACCTGTGCTGGCCTGCCCAGCTCCACATAGTCATTCGGCACATCGCGAAAGCTGGTTTGGCGGTCTACAAGCACCTGCCAATCTTTTCCGTCTACCGACCCCTCGATCGCATAGCGGTGGTAAAGCCCTTCAGGCTTCCCGTAAAGATCCGATTGATAGTCGTTAAAGTTGACCTGTATGGCATGCACCGCTGCCGCGCGCTGCAGATCAATCTGGAGCCATTGTGCATCGCCATTGTCTTCGGCCACCCAAAATGTTTTCACCTGTTCGTCGGTGACATGCGCTGGCCCGTAGCTCTCCCGTTGGGAAGACGCCGTCACCGGCTTTTGGTACGACAGCAGCATCCAGCCGGTAAATGTTCCCATCTTGTCCGGAATATGCGGCGCATAATGTGGATAGTCTCCGTAGGCAGTGTTGGCGTGCATCAACCCATCGGCGTCGAAATACGTAGGAAACATCCCGATACGCCGTTCCCACCCGATGTTTACATCCACGGCCATCGTACTGAAGTGCCAGTGCTGCCCTGCCGGCCCTTTTACCGTACTTCCATGGCCAGCCCCGTTGATAAAGCCGCCAGGTTTATACGAAAACGGGTTGTTGGGGGCATACGTGTACGGGCCAAGCGGCGCATCGGCTATATATACCCCGTCGCCATACACGTCAAACTGGGTGCCAGGCGCCGCGTACTGGAGGTAATATTTATTGCCGCGCTTCAACATAGACGGCCCTTCGATGTAGCCTCGGAGCACGGTATCGCTATGGTTGTGTCCAAACCGTTCCCATCCATACCGCTCCCCGTCCAGGTTGAACAGTTCGTGCACTTCCTTTGACATTGGGATGAAGCGGTTAGTCCGGTCGAGCTGTTTAGCCCTGATCGGGAACCTATTAGATGAACCCCAAAACATATACGCCTGCCCGTCATCGTCGATAAACAAGTCCGGATCCTGTAACTGGGTCAATACCGAAGGTACGGCCTTCCAGTCGCCCCGTATTGGATTATCGGTGTACAGGATGGCCATTGCACCGGACGGGTTTCCCGTCACGTACAAGACCGAGTCTCTATAATTATGTGCAGTGGGTGCATTCGACCCTTCGAAATACCATTTCTCCGGGCGGACAAACGTCCAGTTGTGCAGGTCCGGTGAGTACCAGTAGCCCATGGACCGGGTTACAAACATATAGTACTCACCACGAAATTCCACCACGGTAGGGTCTGCACCCGACCGATACGAGAGGCTGTCAAACCGGGTCGCATACGCATAGTCCAGGTTCAGCGGGTTGCAATAGGTGCGTTGCAGCAGCGCCTGTGCCGACACGCTGCGGGAGGCGGCAGATAACGCCGTCACTGCCAAGGCCGTTATGATCATTCCTTTCATCAGTATGTCCCCCTATACAGATGATCGATGCGCTTCTGATAGATTTTCTTCAATGGGATCTGCATCCCGTCGGTAGATTCCAGCCAGTCCCAGAGTTCTTTCTTCAACTGACCGGCAATCTCCGCCGATGCAGGATCGCGGATCAGGTTATTCATTTCATACGGATCGGTCTTCAGGTCGTATAGCTCGTTGGCATCCCAAAGTCCGTGGTTGAAGATGTATTTGTATCGGTCGGTACGCACGGCAAAGATGGTCGGTGTTTGCGGGAATGCCCATTCCCAATAATATTCGTAGTACACCTTATCGCGCCATCCGTCGATAGGTTTGCCTTGCAGTAGGGGCAGGAACGAGTAGCCCTGCATCTGCTCCGGCTTTTCCATGCCCACCAGATCGAGGATCGTGGGGCCAATATCCACATTCATTACCATTTGCGGTATTTGCGTTTGCGGCTTGATCAATTTCGGTGACCAAGCCAGCAGCGGCACCCGCATGGAAGCCTCATAAGCATTGCGTTTGTCAATTAGGCCGTGTTCGCCAAACAAGAAGCCGTTGTCGCCCATGTAAACGACCAGTGTATTCTCGGCCAAGCCCTGTTCCTCCAACCATGCGATGACCGAGCCGATGCTTTCATCCACGCTGCGGAGCGTCTCGCAGTACTGGCGGTAAAAATCCTCGAACACGATCTGTCCGTCATACATGTAATCCACGCCATGCCAACTGTATCGCTGTTTGCGCACCCATTCGGGGATATCGGCGGTATTCGCCGGTCCATCATAAGGCGTTTCGGTGCCCACACGCATGCTGCTGTCTGTAGCCGTCAGGTACATGGAGGGCGGGGTAATGATCGGCATGTCTTTATACGTCCCGCGGTGCCTTTCCGCAGGCTCAAACTCAGCGTGCACGCCCTTGTGCGAGAGGTAGAGGAAAAACGGCTGGTCATCATCCAAGCTGTTGAGCCATTCGATGGCGTAGTCGGTCAGCAGGTCGGTGGTGTAGCTTCCTTCGGGCTGCTTCACTTCCTCCCCGTTGATATTGAACGTAGGCGAATAGTACACCCCCTGCCCCCTGAAGCTCACCCACTGGTCAAATCCGGGCTGTTTTCCCGCACCTTCATTGCCCATATGCCACTTGCCGAAAAACCCGGTTTTATACCCCTTTTGCTGCATATACTCCGGAAAGAAGGTAAGCCCTTCGGGCATGGGCGCATTGTTATCTACGATGGTATGCGTATGCGCATACTGTCCGGTTAAGATAGACGCCCGGCTGGGCGAACAAAGGGAAGTAGACACAAACGCGTTTTGCAGGTGTGCGCCCTCCCGGGCCATCCGGTCCATGTGGGGCGTCTCCAGGTGGGGCACTTTATCCAGAAATCCCATGAAATCATACCGGTGATCATCGCTCAAGATGTACACCACATTATACGGTTTACTCGACTGAGCATATCCCAAAACCACACTCCCCCAAACACATAAAAACAGACAAATCCTTTTCATCAGTAGTTTTTTTTCATTAACACATTGCCGACACCTTTCGTGTCCCATTATATATTCGGCCCCTCAAAGCCCAGTTTCTTCAACCCTTCCTTGATCTCCGGTGCTCCCATAAAAAGCTTCCAAAGCAGGCCGCTGCGGTGGTTTTCAATCATCACCGGCACCGGGCCCTGGTCAATAGCCAGGTAACGCTGCGGAAACCAATTGTCCGTCTCGCTGTAGGCATCATAAAAGCCGTATTTACCCCAGACTTTATCTCCCAATTCCCCGTATAAATACCGGATTACCTCCATGGAGTATTCGGGTGTGTAAGGAAATGAGGAAAGCGCAGCCGTGGGTGAGATTACGCCCAGGTCATTGTCCGGATGATGTGCAGTATACCCCTTGACCGAATAGCTTGCCGTCAGCCCCCAAGCCTGCGGGCCGTAGCCTTCAAAACCCTTGGGATTTTCGATGCAGTATTCACGATGAATGAGTGCATGGCTGGTGTTGAGTTGCCAGTAATCGGCATAGCGGTCTTTCAATCCCTTCGGATTCAAACCCAGATAAGAATAATGCGACCAAAACAGCGGCCCCACACCATTGCCTTCCCGTACGTTATGTTTAAGGACGATGGGATGGCCATATCGTTCGGCTGCCGACTTGATGGTACCGCCGCGCGCCCAGCCTTCATGATACACTTCGGCTGGCACCCCGTGCGTAGGTGACGAGGCTGCCAGGACATAAGCGATCAAGCATTCATCATAACCCCGTATCGGATGATTGGCCGCCCAGCCAGCGGTGGGGCTCCAGTGCCAGTAGAGCACGTTCTGTCCGCCCTGGCGGTACCAATCCCACTCAATGCCTTTCCAGAGGGCATCCGCGCGTGCAGCCAGTTGCTTCTCCCGTTCATCGCCCTGCTGGAAGTATTCCCTGACACAAATCAATGCTTGCGCCATAAAGGCGGTTTCCACCAGGTCGCCGCCATTGTCATTTTTACTGAAAGGTTTCACCTCGCCCGTCGGGCCGTCTATCCAGTGTGACCATGCCCCATGAAAACGCTCCACCTTTTCGAGAAAGCCGAGGGCCCGTTCGAAACGCTCCACACCTTCTTCCCGGGTTATGAAATTCCGTTCCATGCCCACCAATATCGCCATCAATCCAAAGCCACTGCCGCCTATGGTCACCACATCCCGGTCGTTTTGCGGATACTCCCCATCAATGTGGATGCGCTCGCGGGCCAGGCCCGACACAGGTTCCGCGCCTTCCCAAAAATATTGGAACGTCTGTCGCTGCACCAAAGTTAGCAGGGAGTCGTCGGAAAGTCTTTGCCCGGTTGATGTAGCGTCTTCCCGCGACGCCTGATTCGGGCTACAACCCATTATGCTGCCGACAGTGATCGCCACCAATACCATGCCCGTCCCAACCATGGCTGATTTCGTCTTTTTGATTGATAATTTACTGTACACGCTAAATTATATTATTATGAAACTCAATTACTCATTTTATTGCCACTTTCCAGGTAGGCATGCCGGATATGGAACTGATGCGCTTTCTCTTCTGAATACGCATCGATGTACGGAGAGTACGTCGAAATCAATACCGTTTTTTCCTGCGGTTTGATTTTCACTATCCGCAGCCAGCCGTTTCCACCGTTTACAGAGCCACGCACCCCTTCCTGAAAGTTGGCTAGACACTGATATACCGGATATCCGGCATCATTAATGCTGACCAATGTACCCACCCCGCTATTCAACACATGCCCGGAAAATACAAACCGGATATTAGCGTGTTTCCCCACCAGTTTCTCCCAGATTTGCTCTCCGTCGTTTACGGCATGCGCTGCCGTATCCTTTCCTATGCCATAACCCTGCGGGCGCCAGTAATCGCCGGGCCCCTGCCGCGTACTGTCGGAGTACATGTAGCTGTGCGTGTTGAGTATGACCAGCCGATCCGGATGATCGGCGACAACATTGTTCGCCCAGGTCAACACTGATTCACGCGGGCCGAATTCCAGCGAGAGCACCAACCATTTATAATCACCCGTTTCCAACAGGTAGTACGCATTGTCAAGTCGTCCTTCTTCAAATATTCCACCAAAAGCAGGTAGCTTGGCCATGTGCTTAACAGGAAAGAAGGTGTTGAATAGCGTTGTATTACGAACGTCCGCAAACTTGCCTGGCTCACTGCCCATGTCATGGTTCCCTACGGCTAACACGTAGGGAACCTTATCATCAAGACGCTGAAAAGCATTGCGCACCAATCGCCACTCTTCCTCGTTGTTGTTTTGTGTCAGATCTCCTTGCTGAATCACCATAGCGATATTCGATGCTTCTCGCTCAATCCAGTCGATTTGTGCTTCGAGGATTTCAGGATATTTCTCGGCATATGTCTGGGTGTCCGGTAGCAACACAAATGTAATCTCTTCCTCCTCCGTAGGTGTACAGGCGGCGATAAGCACTGCGGTCAACACGAACACGATACCGCTGCACCACCCGCCCCTTTCGTCAATCATTTCACCACTTTTCTTCAATAGCATGATATTTCCGAAATTCATTTGCTACCTATCGCTGCATGTGTTCCCTTAGCTGCGGTAAAATATCCAACTGTTCGAGCGGGTATGGCAGAAAACGATGTTCATTCGGGTTGTAATTGCGGCCTTCGTGGTTCAGTTCTTCCGTACGATTATGGCGTACCAAGTCATAAAAGCGAACTCCCCATTCCATCCCGAATTCGGCAAATTTCTCGTCCAGCACATCATCCAGGGTGACCCCATTGATTGAGCCCAGGTTTGCCCTGTCCCTCACTTCGTTAACCGCCTCGTCTGCAGACATCACAGTGCTCGTGGCCCCGCTGACCAACGCTTCGGCATGCATGAGCAGCACTTCTGAATAACGTATAACGCTAAAATTGTTATTTGTGCCGTATACGGTACGGCCGGGAGTCAGTTGGGCAGTGGGCAGGTAGTGCTTGCCACTAAGAAATCGATACCGGGGATGGTCAAGAAAGACGTCATTATCCGGCGTTCGATTGGTCACCCAGTCTGGCAGGTCAGCATAGTTCGGGTCCGATTGAATGTCGGCTATACCAGCAGGCGTAAACAGCACCGATACCGGGAGCCGGACTTCCTCGTTGCGGTCAAGCATAAACTTGACGTACTTCATTGTTGGCTCCCAAAAACCCCAGCCTCCTCCTGCACCCGAAACGGCTGGCGTCCAAGCAGCGGCCGGCGGACCATAGACAACGAACGAGAAACGATTGTCAGTTCCCGTTCCGGTGCCATAGTCCGAAAACTGGAATTCCAGCAGCTTTTCGTCGTCCAACTTGCCGGGAATTTTGAACAGCTGATAATAATCTTGCGCCAGAGAGAACAGTCCACTCTGTATTATTTGGCCGGTGGCATCTGCCACTGCTTGGTAATTCTGCCGCTCCAGGTTGGCCATCGCTTTCACGGCGAGTGCCGTATAGGCAGTGACGCCGCCGCGGATATCCGTGCGCTGGTTAGGACGTACCTCGGGCAATAAGGGGATAGCTTCGTCCATCAAGTTGGAGATATGTTCCATTACCTGCTCGAACGTCGACACCTCCACATTAAAGAGGTCTGACGGCGCGGATGAATGCGGGATAAGGATATC
Organism: Parapedobacter deserti; assembly: GCF_042646065.1. Lineage (NCBI taxonomy): Bacteria > Pseudomonadati > Bacteroidota > Sphingobacteriia > Sphingobacteriales > Sphingobacteriaceae > Parapedobacter > Parapedobacter deserti. Next base: position 168,932 of record NZ_JBHRTA010000003.1, on the reverse strand, counting down.
TCCCCACAACCGTGCAAGCTGAAGCAGCTTAAAACCCTGCATCACTTTGATCTCGGCAATATACCGCTGGGCGGTAGCTGCATCGGCGCCGGCCTCTTGGTATCGCTGTATGGATTCTATCGCGCCGTGCCAGTATATCAAGTCACTGTACAGCCGCTGCCACGTACCGTTGACGATCCAAAAATTACGGTCGTAATTAAACACGTCAGTTTGTTGCAGCGGCACCTGATCGCCGGCTGCGTTCACATCATCTCCGCGTACGCCAACTGTTGTGTGCACCTCCCAAGGCAAGTCATATAACTCCCCATAGGCGCCATATAATACCAGCACCATGTTCTGTGATTGGGAATAATCAATTTCATCCGCGATTTGCTCATTTTCAAGCGGGGTATCCAACAAATCACCACATGAAGCAGCCAGCATTAGCGCTACTATCACCATTCCAGTGTACTGGATATATCGTATCGGTTTCATATGTAATCTCTTTTAGGATATAATTTAAAGTTTGATATTTAGTCCTATCGTGTAAATCGCCGGTATGGGATAGGTCTGCCGATCAATCCCATTCGGAACCTCCGGGTTAAAACCGTTATAATTGAACACCGTCAGCGGACGTTCTGCGGTGAGGGTAACCCGGGTTTCCGGCAACATCACGCCCCAGGTTTCCTGTCCGAAAAAGGTGTAGGAAAGGCGTACATTCTGTATGCGGAAGTAAGAGCCGTCTTCGACAAGATAGTTACTCATGTTTTGGTTCCATCCCCGTCGTAACCCTGAAGCCGATGGATAACGGTTTGAGGTACCGGGCCCCCGCCATAGGTTGGTTACCAAATCAGCATCCAGGTTGGTATCGTTGGTGAAAATCAGCTCACCCCGCTTCCTATTCATGATGCTATGTCCATGCTGGCCTTGGAACAATGCTGCGAATTCCAACTTCTTATACCGGAATCCAAGGTTGGCTCCCCAGGTGAATGTCGGCAGGAAAGACCCCAAGACCATTCGATCCTCGTCGTTGATGACGCCGTCACCGTTGAGATCCCGGTAGATAAAATCACCGGCCTGCAATTGATTTTCTCTAATGAATTCCGGTGTATAGCCGCTCGCTTGCACCATACTAGATAGATTGTCGTCATCAAAACGACCTTCCTGGAACACGCCCACCACATCGTACCCAAAAAATGCCTGATAGGGATGGCCGATGATCGAGCGCTGGCGGAATTCACTACTTCCAGCATTCAGGCCATTGGGACCCCCCAATCCGAGCACCGAATTTTTGAGTGTCGCAACATTCCCTCCGATGTTGTATGAAAAATCTTCAGAAATACGGTCTTCCCAATTGAGGTTTACCTCCAGGCCTTGATTTCGTATTTCGCCAACACTACGGCGTTGCGCATTGTTAAACGCCGGCTGAATGATATTTACAGCAAGGTTGCGTGTGTCTCTGATGAAGTAGTCGGCATCCAACGACAAACGGTTGTTGAGAAAACGGGCATTCAGACCAAAGTTCGTTTCCACAGTGGTCTCCCACTCTTCGATCAGGTCGAATGTTGGGGTAAGCCGGCGCCCAACAAAGCGGGCGTCGTCGATGGCGAGGTTGTTTTCAACGAACGTAGGCCTACCTACCGCCGGACGGATCGCATCGTTGCCCAACTGGCCCCATGACGCCCTGAACTTTAAGAAGTCAACGCCATTGACGTCGAAAAAGTTTTCTTCACTAAGCACCCAGCCGGCCCCTATGGTCGCGAAGTTACCCCACTTCTTCTGGAACTTGTTGTTACCATCCCGCCGGAACGTACCGTATAATAAGTAGCGGCTATCATAGTTATAAGCAACCCGTCCGAAAAAGGAAAGGAAATGCAGACGCGCGTTGATGGTCCTACCACCCGTATCGCCTATATTGTTCAGGTCATAATCCGTAGCATTTGACAGGTACCAAAACTGCTCGGTTTCCCATGCCGGAGCCGGATTGAGTCGCGTTCCCCGCGCGAACAAGAATTCGTTAAACTCACTTCGGTAGGATTGACCCACCACCACATTGAAATTGTGCTTATTGAAATCATTCGTATAAGTGAGGTAGTTATCCCACACCTGGTCGAACCCAGAGCCATGTTCCCGCCTAAGCGCAGATTGAGACAGCGTCCGCCCGTCGTTATATTCAAAGTCTACCCGTCTGGCATTGACATTTTCCAGACTATAGTTATACGCCGTACGAAAAGACAATTGGTCTGGAATAAGATTAATATCCGCATAAAAGTTGCCAAGGACTTTGCCGATGTTATTGCGGTTATCTACGTATAGCAGCGGATACAGTGGATTTTGACTTCCTCGGTATCCGAGCAATTGGGCATTCCCCAGCTGATATGGCGTAGCCTGTGTGTTTTGATCATCATAAGGGGGCAAAATCGGAACGGCAAAATAAGCGCGGAACCACGCGGCATCGTCACCAATGTATTGACGCGCAGCACTGATATTGATATTGCCACCCACGGTCAACCAGTCTTTAACTTTAGCATCTACCTTCGAGCGGAAATTAAATCGGTTATACGAATTCCGCGCTTCATTAAGCAAGCCTTCCTGAGCGAAGTAGTTGCCACCGATGGAGTATCGAACGCTTTCGCCCCCGCCATTGAACGAGAGGCTATGGTTCTGGATAGGTGCAGGGCTCATGATTTCCCGGTACCAGTCAGTGTTTACATTGGGCACATTGGGATTTGACGGATTGGCGCCAAAACGCGCGATCGCGTTTTGTATAAAGGTACGGTCTGCCGCACCTTCGCCGAGCTCATGCACATATTGAACAAACTGCTCCGCATTGGCCAGTTGGAGGACGTTTTGCGGGTTCTGCACGCCGTAATAGCCGTCGTACACAATTTCTCCCGGGCGGTTATAACTTCCCGATTTCGTCTCGACCAATATCACACCGTTTGCGGCGCGGACACCATAAATGGCGGCAGCCGATGCATCCTTTAACACGGATATGGTCTCGATGTCGTTTGGATTGAGAAAGTCAATATCGTCAAAAAACATACCGTCTACTACATACAAAGGCGCGGCACCACCTTCAAAAGACCCTATACCGCGCAGCCGTACAGTAGGCGTGGCCCCAGGCGCACCGCTGCTGACAATTTGCACACCCGCTACCCGGCCTTGCAGTGCCTGCATGGGCTGGGCATTGGGTGTTCGGGTAATCTCTTCAGATCGCACCCGGGAGATGGCCGTTGTCAAGTCTCTCTCACGCTGTGTCCCATACCCCACGACGACTACCTCATCCAGTTCGGTACCTTGGTCTTCCATCACCACATCTATCGTGGTACGATTAGCAACGGCTATTTCTTGTGTAGCGAATCCAAGCGAGCGGAACACCAAGGTATCCGTGCCTGAAGCTACAATCGAATAGTTACCTGTCGCATCGGTTTGGGTAGCTGTGGATGCGCCCTTCACCATCACGGTAACGCCTGGTATACCGTTTGACGTTAATGCATCGGTTACCGTTCCGATCACTCGCTCACCCTGAGCATACGCGGTCGCGCTGCAAAGCAGAAATAGCCATAAAAAACAGCTGGTAAATACATGTCTCATGTCACTTAATTTAATTGGTTTTGCGTATTCTTTATGTGTTAATTAGATGCCGGCATGTCTGCTGACACCATCACCACAACCATTGTTATATGAAAACCCATGGGTTGCTCATATGTTTCGCAAATTTGTGATGTAATTAGTTGAAAGGTGAATTACCTACCTATACATTGCTACATCTACTGACCAAGCACTGCTCGATCCCCTTCTCGATTACAGCTCATACCACTGTGAGCCAGTTAGTATCAAACCAGTGACACTACAGCAAAATTGTCGAGATAGTGTATCGAATACACAGTCTGCTATGAGAGGTAATGATGTAGTGAATAACGGGTGAAATGGTATCACAGCTCCAGCAGAAACTCAGTCAGGTTTTTATTGTGTGGCAAACCGAGCTTTTTGCGCAGACGGTACCGGCGTATCTCCACGCCGCGCGTGGTGATGTTCAGCAGCGAGGCAATCTCTTTACTGTTCATGTTCATTCGCAAGTAGGCGCACAGCTTGAGATCATTCGGAACCAGCTCTGGGTAGTCGGCCTTCAACTTCTTGAAAAAGTTCTCGTGGGCTTCATTGAAGCTTTCTTCAAAGATGTTCCAGTCGCGCTCATCACTGCGGGCGTCCTCAATGATGGTTTTGATTTTGCGAAGCTGATCATTGGAGAGCTTACGCCCATCGCTGTCCCGAAGCTGTAGCAGCTCTTCATGTACGTTGTTGAGCAACTCATTTTTATACACGATGCTCATGGCTGAGTTGGCCAGCTCCCGGTTCTTGCTGGCCAGCTCCTGTTCCAGCCGCTCATTTTCCAGTATAACCAGCCGCTGTTCATTCTCCTCGGCTTCCTTTCTCAACAATTCTTGCTGCTGTCTGATCATGTTTTCCTGCACAAGCCTTTGGTGTTTATGGATTTTATGCCTGTACCAGCTACGCCCAGCAAAGAAAAGAAGTACGAACGCTATCCCATAGACCACCAAGGCAACCCATGAAAGATACCAGGGTGGCAATACCGTAAACTTGAAGTCCGTAATGGCAGATACCGTGCCATCCGGTGCCATGGCCCGTACCCGGAAAATATAATTGCCATGCCGTAGGTTGGTAAATTCTCGCTGTGCAGCCTCATTCCACTCAGACCAAGTGCGTGAATGGCCGATGAGAAAGAACTGATAGCGCAATGGTATGGCACTGTACCATGGTGCAGCGTATTCGATGCGGATGTTGTTGTTTTTATAAGGAATCGTGAGTGCACCGCCCGGCCCATACCGTATGCCGGAAAGGCTGTCAGTGATGTTGTTGACTGCACGGATCAGCGGAGCGGGCAACTGGTACTTACCCATTGTCTGATCAGCAGCTTGGTAGATCGCAAACCCATCATCCATGCTGATTAGGTATACATCGTCTTCAACTTGGCTGATGTGCTCATAAAATTTCATCATCCGTCCATTGAGGGCGGCAAACTGCGTGGAGTCGATCGTTACCACGCCCTGTGGTCCGAAAGAAACCAGCGAAATCCGGGAGCGGTTGATGAACCAATAGCGACTGCCGCCTGCATGAACTATTTTGTTTGAAAAAGCAAAGGACCCCAATTGTTCGTTCAGCTGCTCGTATGGGTAAAACCGGTCGGTGATGTCTTCATGACGGTAAAATCCACTGTCGGTAGCAAATATCGGGCTTCCACCCAGCCCAAAAACATTGATAAACGTGCTCGATGGCAAACCACTTGCGGAATCATAGACTCGCACCTCCTGTGCCCGCCTGAGCGTACTATCTAACGCCAATCGCCGCAATCCTTTGTAGCCGCTTGTCCAGATGTCGGTCAGCGATACGGGTTCAATAAACTGCGCCGGTTCATTGAATCCGCCGACGCGATGCGAAAACTGCCACCCCGCTCCTTTTCTGTTGAAGACGGCCAGTCCCGTATAGGTACCTTGTAGTAGGATATGAGCTTGATTAGGCACCCGCTTAAGCGCCCACCCCCCAGTGACAGTTGACAACTTCCATAGCTTGCTTCCTGATACTTTATAGGTTCCGTCATTGTGGCCGCACAGCAGCTCGCCATCCACCACGGTGAGGTCCCAAACTTGCCCCTGTGAGCCTTCCACCAGTGTAAATGCAAACGGTTGGTAGCCTTTGCCCATAGGCCATGGACTGTAAAACAGGCCTTGGTTGGTACCCAGATAAATATTTCCATCGAAAATGCGGGCAGCGTAAACCGTGCCGATGCTTCCGCTGTTATCCGCATAATAATACAACGGCGCATTAATTTCGATACGGTCCACACCATTGTCCAGCCCCGCCCAAATGTTCTGCTGATGATCGGAATGGATTGACAACACGGTGTTGTTCTGCAAGCCGTTGCCTTTATGCACATGTTGTACGATGTCACCCTGCTCATCAATGATTACCACGCCTTGAAGTATCGTACCGAACGCGTAATGGCCGCCCCCCAGTTTTAGACCATTGTTAAGCTGGGCTGCCCGTAGCAATCCGTCAGCTGTGTTCTGCCACTTTCGTACTATACCGGCGGTATCCATGATAAACAAACCCGACTTGGAGGTGCCGATGAGCACGTCGTCGTTTTCGAACGGCAGCATGGTCAGTATGTTAGCACCGTTTAGCTCCTCGGTGTCCCGCAACCGAACCAGCTCGTCTCCCACCAGCTCGCGAAGACCAGACGGCAGCAGTTCGACAAACAGCCGCCCCTGCACCTGATGCAGGAAAAGAAAAGGCTCACCGCCACCCTTTACAATGCGCACGCTGTTGTTTTCGTAGATATATATTGTAGAAAACGACTGGAAAAGCACCCGGTCGCCATCAATGACGATTTTCCAGACCTCGTCCTTTACGGCCTGCCCGCCATCCAGCAGCCTACTTACCGAATGATACTGTAGGTGCCCATGGTCCGACGTCTCCCAATATCCGAACTCGGCCAACCCACCAGTATAGATCCTTCCCGTGCTGTCAACGGTCACGCTCCGTACTGTACGTTTATTCGGCAGGTGATGCAGCGTCCAGTGCTGCCCGTCAAAGACCAGCATGCCGTCAGTATTGGCAACGTACATGATGCCGTGTTTACCGGTGGCAACCGCCCAGTTCTGGTTTCCGGCTTTATACTCCGATTTTGTGTACTGCTGTACTAACGGCGAGCCAATACGTTGTATTTCCTGGGCGCGTGATGCACTGAGTAAAAGGAGTAATAAGGAAACTGTGATTGCTATCGATTCTTTGAACATCCGCCCTGCACATGAATACAGGCAAACATAAGGATTTTCCACAAAAAAGCCTTCGCTTACACTGCGAAGGCTTTGGGTTATCCGCGATTTGGCTGTAGCATTTGCGGGGATAAGGCGGATGCACAAGATGTGTCTACCAGCTAAGCGCCGTTGCCAAAAATTTCAGACAGCCGTGAGTTGATCTTTGTGCTGTATCCCGTATACTTCTCTATGATTCGGCCTTCCGGATCGATTAGATACAGTGTAGGTATGCCAATGATCATGAAATTGCGCATGGTCTCTTCCTTGTCAACGCTGAGGACCTGCGGCCAAGGCATGCCCTCCTCAGCCATGGCCCTACGCCACGCTTGCTCGTCCGTATCGATAGACACACTTAGCACGTCAAACCCGTTATTTTTGTAAGCATCATAAAGCTCGCTGATTGCCGGAATGGCTTTTCGGCAAGGGCCGCACCAACTGGCCCAGAAGTCGATAAGCACATACTTCCCACTAAAGGAATCTAGGGCAACGGGATTCCCCTGTGGATCGTTGTAGGTAAAAGCCGGGGCTTTACTGCCTGGTTTCAATGCGTTTCTGATAGCCGATTGATCGGCATACTCCTTTCGCAATTGCTGCACTTCAGCGAGGTCGGGATATTCGGTGGCCAACACCCCAATCATCGTTGAAAAAAATTCGTTCTCTGCATCTGTTGGCAGCAAGCTGAGCAAGTATACCGATGCAGGGTCGGCGATGTGTTCCGCGATCATTTTCTTTAGTCGGAGCCTCTCAAATTCCTCCTTCTTTTTCACCAACCCATGGCGCTGTACATAGTGGAGCCAGGTCGAGTCCTTTCCAGCGTTTCGGCGGGCTGCAAATACCTCGTCTGCCAATACGCTGATTTCCTGGGCTGCCAAATATTGATTATACAGCGCCGTGTTGATCAATCTTGTCGAGGCTGAGGTACTTTTCACGTCTACAAACCCTGAGTTTTTGGTCTTGACACGTGCTGTGTCATACCCCCTGGCATCAATATACACGTCGCAATCAGACCAGAAGGTCGCGGTCTGCCATTTCAGAATGTCAAGTTGATAGAGACATGGACTTACAGCACTTGCATGCAGGCGGAAGCTCCCGTCGGCGTTTACCTGCGCTGAATCGATAAGCTTGCGTGCTTTACCGGACCCCTGGTAGAGCCATACCTGATTGTATTTTTCCAGCACCGGCGGATTGAGGAAAGCTACGTGGCCCTCGATCACCATTTGTTGGTGGTCACTTTGTTTGCGCTGTGCATATAAGGTTAGGCTGCCCGCTACCGTACATGCGAGAAGCAAACTTAAGATCTTCGTCTTCATTAGTTAATGATTAAAAATGTCTTTAAGTTGGTCATCCAATTGCTGAGCCCCAGATCCTAGCCAACGCGCGATAATTTTTCCTTCCCTATCCAGCAAGATCTGCGTAGGATAGCCTTCGATTTGATACAGCTGGGTAACATCCTGCTTCATGTCTACTTCGTTGTTCAGCACATTGGTCCATGTTAGCCCATCGGCTTCAATGGCAGCTTTCCAAACCTTCTCAGCCTGTTCCTGGCTGTTTACCTTCTCGCTGGCGACGCCGAGAATCTCCAATCCATCGGCCTGATATTTTTCATAGAGCGACTTAAGGTGCGGATTAGCGGCCCGGCAAGGCCCGCACCAGCTGCCCCAGAAGTCGAGCAGCACATATTTTCCCCGGAATTGGCTTAGACTTACAAGCTTGCCATTTACATCAGGCTTCGTAAAATCAGGCGATACACCACCTACATGAAGAGACTTGGCTGCTGCAATGCGCTGCACAAGTCCCCTTCCGTATCTGGTATTTTTATAAGTGTCCGCCAATTTGTTATAGGCGGCTTCCAATTCTTCCGGCTGATATTCACGGGCGTTGCGCGACAGGTAATATACGCTGGCAAATGCGCCGGGATTCTCATTGATATAGCGCTTACGGGATGCGGAAATAGCTTGATGTAGCTCAACCATGCGTTTCATGGTGGCCTCCTGTTCTTCTTTCAGTCCCATAATCCGGAGCTCAACCATCCGCTGTCGCAATTGATCCATTTCCAGTACGTCTTTTTCTTCGGCTTTCCGAAACGCGGTGAAGCTTTCATTCAGTTCATCACCAGTCACCGACGCCAGATGGAGATTCCGGGTACTACCCTTGATAGTGAGGGAAGCGTTGGGTGTCAATACAATTTCAAGCGGCTGCGCGGGCATATACATGCCAGTTTTGCCTCCGCCCAAATACAGATTACGGTCCACAGATGTTGTGAGCGTCGTTACAAACGGCTCTTCGCTCGCCGGTCCGCTTAGCGTAAACGAACCGTTTATAGCCTGTACGGAAACATCCCCATTGGGGCCTTTTACAATGATTTGTTCATTCTCTTGGCCGTCAAGGTGACCGCTGATGGTAAACTGCTGGGCCTTTGCCACAGTTAGCGTACAGGCCACGGCCCAAGCAATTGCGATTTTTCGCGTCATGTTACTTTATTTATGTTATGATCTTATTTAATAAACTTATGTACTGATCTTATAAGAAAGGTTTCCAGCCCATGGCCTTTATTTTGCCAAAGCCGCTGTATGACTTCTCCGTACCGGCAATAATAGCACCACTCGACGGGTTGACCTCCATTTGATATACGGTCCCGGTTCTGGTAGCTTCATTATAGGTGGCAATGTAGAGGATCCTGCAAAGATTTTTTGGATCAAAGAGCACACCGGCAGCCCGATTGGTATTGTAATATTTTTGCAGCGCAATATCGGTAATGGTTTGGCCCTCAGGGGCGGTCCACAGCATCTCGGTGGCGCCCGGTGTATAACGGAATTGATATAGGCTGGCATTCGCACTGTAATAAAACACTTCGCCGAAGTATCCGGCAGCAATAGCGTTGATGTTACCAATATCCGGACAGGTATTCATGTCGTATTTGCCCTTGCCAATGAAAGCAGTCTCTCCTTCCATGAAGTTAGCCGTCAGCAGGTAGTGGCCGCCGTAAGTATCCCTCATGACCATATGTTCCCAATTGTTCCATCCCAAGTCCGCGAAGATAAGCTCCATTCCTACCTCATTCACATCAAAAGGCGTGCCCTCGCTTTGGACTGTCGAAATCGGAACCACTTCAGAGCCCCGCTGCATCACTTTCATAAACCGCTGGTTGGTTTGGTCATACAAGATCGCTTCAAAAGCCGGCGATGTCGCTGTGGCAATCCACGGCGCCAGCATTCCATAACTGCCCCCCAGGGCATCGTTAAATGCTCGGTCGCCCGGTGCGATTACGGTGTAATCCAGTACATGTAGTCGGTTATCATTGATCAAGAACTCCTTCCGGCTCGGAGTCGCGGTCACCAATGCAGGTGCGGCCACTGCCGGTCTGGTCCAGAACAGTCCATCGTCAAAAGAAGCGACGCGTTCAAACGTGTTCAGGTTTATCGAGGCAATGTCTTCGCTACTTTGCACATAGAGCTTCATTCTTCCTGGCATGTTGGCGGTGGAATAAATGATGGAACCAGGTGTACCTCGCAAGGGGGCACCATTTGAGGCGGAATAGACATCCATGAACACCCGTTCGGCCACCTGTGTTTTGGAAATGTCATTATTGCTGATAATCCCGACGTCGGTCGCGCCGTTGCGCTCGTACAGCACCATCCAGCCCTCTGCCAGCGCAGGCGTGATCGCAACATTGAATTTGGAGAATGCCTTGACACCGGTCTCCTTGTCGGTGACGGTAAACAGCACTTCCCAAGTGAGCTCCCGTTGATTCATCTCGGCATGGAGCGCGATGGAGTCAGATAGGGTATGCCTCTCAATGATTTCCCGGTCGATCTGCGCCGGATACATTTCCCACGAAAACTCAAGCTGAGGGAGTTTGGCGTCAGCAGGGTCGACGGTAACACCCCCATAGCGTACTTTTGGGCGGATAGTTAGGGTATCGAACCGAAGGAGGGTATATGATTGCGGCACCCCTTCCACATCAATCTCCATCGGCGCCAGGGTCAGGTGGTCATAGTTCCCCCTGTCCTTATGGCAAGAAACCGTACTGGTTGCGGCGATAAGCGCTAAAAAAGCAATTAGTATTCGATTTATATTCATGGTCATCAATATTTTAATGAATAAAACTCATTTTTATCCAATTACGGGAAAGTAACGATTTCGCCATGTTCGTCCCTGAGAGGTGCTTCGGGGTTGTTGGCATTGTACTGCAGAAGCTGAGTTCTGCATCGATTTTGCCAATATTGCGCTTGCGTGTAGCTTACCTCATCCGGCGGGATTGGCGTACCACTATAACGGACCTTAAAAGTTGGTGCCCGTCCGATCGCAGTGGTGATGAACTGGAATTTAACATCGCTGTAAGCGCCGAAAAATCGCATAAGGGGCTGGTACGGTGCAGGGTCAATGTCCCAGTGCGCCGGCTTGGCAAACTGATCCATGAGCACTATGGCGATGTCCGATCGCTCTTGGATACCCCGCCTGAACACCCCGTCTTCCATCAATCCAAAAACAATTCTCCCCGGTTGTCCGCTAAATGTGTCCGTCCGTTTGATAAAAATCGAATACACGCCTTCATAAGCATGCGCAGGCAAGATATATGTCGGAAACTCATAGTGGACCCCCTGCTTGATCCGTGCAGTATCACCACTGATGGCGATCAGTTTAAATTCTCGGTCGTGGTTGGCCGGAAGGCCCATCAGACGCACCGAAAAGCTGATCGTATCCGCTTCCTGCACAGGCCTAAAGGCAAAGTTATAAACCATGCTGTCCGGCTTTTGCACATTGGACCCTAGCCAGATATTCAACGCGCTGAAGGATGGCTCGTACCGTGCGTCTATCTCCTTTTCGCAACTAAAAAGCACTACGGCACACAAAAAAATGCAAGTTATTTTGTTCATCATGAGATCCTCCTATCTATTATCAACTCGTCCTGGTGCATTATTGAATTCACTTACTGGGATAGGCAGTTTATAGCCTTTCAGCGCAATGATATCATAATTAGCCGCGCGCGGTATTCTAGGTGTGTTTTTCCGCTTCTGGAAAAAAAACCATTGGCCTTCGCCGATCAGTTCTTTCCGGAACTCCTGTGCCAGCACGAGGTCAAAATTGGTGGCGTCCACCGGAATCGCGGCCAGCCCCCGGTGTTGCCGTACCGTGTTGATCATTTCCCCGGCTGCTTCCATATCGGTATCCCGCAATGCTTCGGCTGCGATAAAATACATTTCTGCCAGTTTAATCAACGGGATTTTGTTACGGTATTCGACCGGCCATGTATCCGAATCCAACTGTTGGTATTTCTTTAGGTATTGATCACCTGCATTGGAGGCTGTAAACCAATATAGATACCTGAAATCTTCCACGGCATTATCATAGTAAGCCAGCCGCGTGTCTTGACCAATGTAAAACACGTTGTTACCACCAGTGGCGGTAAAGCTATTCTGATAGATGGTATTGAGCCGTACAACATGCAACGCAAACAGATGCTCAGTAGAGAAAGTCAGGTCAACATTTTGGCTCACAAGGTTCGCCTGCTGTACCCATGGAAATTTATTGGATTGAATCACCTCCATCGCATTGGCCAGCGCCCGGTGGTAATCTTTCTTGTATAAGTAAACACGGGCCAGCAGGCCTTTTACTGCATAGTAGTTCAAGTGCACCTGCCGGTTCATGAGGTAGCCGTTGTCATCAATGGAGGTCACCGTCCGCCCAGTAACCAGCGGGTCTCGCTTCAACAGTTCGGCTGCTTCATCCAAATCGGCGAGCACCAGATCGAGCACCTCGTTTACAGTCAATTGCGATGCAACTTCCTTACCAGAAGCCGTAAAATAGGGAATTGCCTTTTTGTCTGGATTCTCTTCATGGCTTGCCCCGAAAACCCGGAGCACATCAAAATGCAGGAATGCGCGTAAGGCGAGAGCCTCTCCTTTGATCACTTCATAATTATCTACGCTGAAGATTTCGCGCTTGTCGTCAATCTCTTCCAGCAACTTGTTGTTGTTGGCAATGGCGTTGTAGATGCCATTCCAGATCGCGTCGATTCGGTTCAGTGACGTCAAGCTGCTCTCGTAGTCAAACATCCGGTCCGGATCGTATGTGATCGATTGGAAGTCCCACTCGTAGCCGATCACACCCATCAATCCGAATGTCATCTCCCGGCCATACAGCGATTCGGTGGTCAAGGTACTATATACACCAGCTAGCGCCTCCTTGAACCCGGTTTCTGTCGCAAACAGGTCCAGGTCCCTCACCTGGGATTTAGGTTCGACATCCAGCCAATCGTTGCAAGACGACAGGGATGCTGCCAGCAACGTAAGAAATATCGTGTTGATATATGCTTTCATCTTTATTTCATTTTATTTAACAACTTAAAAGGTAGCCTGTACTGACAGGGAGAAGGTACGTGCAAACGGAAAATCAAGCCCGCGTTCCGCTCTTATGTTCGACAGCCGAGCTATATCATTCGAGAATGCCGTCACACGCAAGCGTTGCATGCCGGTGCGCTCCAAGAAAGACGTGTTCATAAAATCGTACGAAACGTTGACCGAGCCCAGCTGAAGCTCATACAGGTCTTGGACAAACCTTGACGTTGGATTTGTGCGCGTCGGAACGGCCGAAATACGCTTATAAAGCACTTCATCACCAGGTGCCGTCCAAGTGTCCGTAAATACGCGGCGATCCACGTTGTACTGGATGTCTACGTTCTCCACGCGATCTACGAGGGTTTGATTGTAATATTGCCCGCCGATCCGATAGATAAATCCGCAGTTAAATCCCCACCCCCTATGTTGCGCATTGATGCCAAAACTCCCCCGCAGTTTAGGATTGGTATCCCCAACTACAACTTGATCATTCGGATTCCATACATACGTCAATTCGCCATTTGCGGTGCGAAAGATTTCACTCCCTGTGATTGGGTCGATCCCCTGCGAAGGCACCGCCCACAATGCCGAGGTAGACTCTCCCTCGCGGTATCGGACGAATGGCCGGGTTGATTCGCCCCGCTCCTCTTCCAATTCATCGTTCAGGCTATTCAGCGCATCAGAAATTTTCATCAGTCTATTTCGGTTTGCCCCAACGTTCAAGAAAAAATTCAAGAAACTATTGGTCGATGGGGCATGAAACACCCGGAGGCTCATTACGGCGTCGACCCCCGTGTTTCTTACTTCCCCAAGATTTTCCTTGATTGTATTGAACCCAACCGAACCCGGCAACGGCAGGTCGGTTAACAGGTTGTTTGTCGTGGAGATGTAATAGTCAAACCGCAAAGTGAAACGTTGCCACAGGTGAACATCTGCGCCGAAGTTGTAGTCTTGTGTCTGCTGCCATTTCAGTTCATCATTGGCCAACCCCATTAGTCGTGCTCCTACAATGTTGTCGTAGTATACATCGGTAAAATAGTTATAGGTTGCCATCGCTTGGTAGGGATTGAAATTCTGGCTGCCGGTATAACCGGTAGACGCCCGCAAGCGGAATTGATCTAGCCAACTTTGATTGTTTAAGAACACCTCCCGGTGCAAGTTCCAGCCTATCCCGGCAGACCAGAAGTTGCCCCACCGATTATCCAGACCGAACACGCTGGAACCCTGTCTCCGGAAAGTAAGGTCGACCAGGTAACGTTCATCAAACGAATAGTTGAGGGCAGACAATAAGCCCGTTTCTCTTGTCAAGGCATCAGTCCCTGTTGGCCGGCCGTCCTGCATATACTGGCGGGCAAAATTGATGTTGTCTACCCGGTCGTTTAGAAACCCTTCCGCCTGCATACCATGGTTTTCACTTTTTGTTTCATACAGGTTCCAGCCGGCGTTCAAAAAGACTAAGTGCTTGCCGAGCAGTTTTGAGTAATTCAACGTTATGTCCGATTTGATCGAGGTAGCCGTGCCATTGGTGATGCTGTATTGCCCCCGCCGGAAAAAATCCTCCGCAGCGTATTCCGCAAAGCGGGTATGGTTGGCAGGATAAAAATCCTCGCGCTTGTTTGTGGTATGCGTATAACCGAACCGGCCGATGACTTTCAAATTATCCATTATGGACCACTCCGCCTGGAAATTGTTCATGATATCGGTATAATTCGAAAAGTTCTTAGTACCTAAGTTCGCATCGTATAACGGGTTAAAATAATTAATTGGCGTGCCGGCTCCGGAAGAAAACTGCCCCACCACTTTTTTGAGCGAGCCGTTTTCTTCATATGGTGTCCAATACGGGTTCAGCCGCGAATACGCAGAAAACGAACCATACGGTGAATCGTTTGCATGGTTTCCGGTTACCATCAGGTTGTTGCGGAACAAAAAATTGTCCACACGGTAAGAAAGGTAAACATTGCCTGAAACCGTGCGGCGGCCCGACTCCTTCATGACACCGGCGATTTCATTGAACGTAAAATCAGCGCCATAGCGAAGGTGTGGATCGCCGCCTTCCAACATGAGTGTATGTTTATGCCCAGCCGCCGTCTTGACGGGCTGCGCAAGCCAATCGGTATTCACGCCGCGAGCCACTTCTGTATACAACCGGTTATATTCTTCCTTCAAGAGCTGATCGTTGTAGTAGTAGGATGAGGAGTACCTCCCCGCATTGAGTTCCACTTGCAATTTTTCAGCCGCGCCAGCCAGCTGATATGACGTCAGGTCCGGCGCGGTGATGTTGAAATCGCCCGTATAGCTCAGCCGCAATTTACCCATTTCAGGCCGTTTGGTTTCCACGACAATCACACCATTGGCCGCCCGGGACCCATAGATGGCTTTTGCAGGCGCGTCTTTGAGGATCGTTACAGAAGCTACCCGGTTGATATCCAAATCATAAATTTTCTGAAGGTCGCTTTCAAAACCATCCAAGATAAAAAGCGGCATATTGGGGCTGCCCGCGTATTCACCCCGGATGTCAGGCAGGCTGTTAGCGCCCCTAACCTGCAGGTCAGGCAGCACATTGGGATTAGAGCCCAGTTCAACATTCTCAATCTGCACAAAACTTGGATCAAGCATCTTCAAGCTTTGAATAACATTCTGATTTCCTACCGTACGCAAATCCTCAGCGTTGAATGTCGCCGCCGAACCGGTAAAGCTTTCCGCCCGGCGTGTGAAGACTCCCGTTACTACGACAGACTCCAACGTGTTGTCATCTTGTTCGAGCATTACATTGATCTCCGTTGCCGAACCCGGTTTGATCTCCTTCGGAACATAACCTATTGAGCTGAAGACCAATGTAGAAGCATTTGTGGGAACCACAATTATGTAATCGCCGTTAATATCGGTCTGTGTCGCGGTAGCTCGATTCTCTTTGAACACCACAGTCACCCCCGGTATCGGCACATCACCCCTATCGAGCACCTTCCCCTTGATTCTTGCGACCTGGGTTGATGTCATCCCCATCATTGGCACCGACGTCGGCTTCGTCACAGTTTGGGCATCAACGGCCTTTTTGGTAATGATCAGTTTGGTTTCTCTCTGGACGAAGGAAAGGCCGGCCAAGCTAAGCATGTTTTCGAGAATATCAGCCACAGCCATGTCTTTGGCTGATAACGTCACCCGGTGAGCGACCACCATCTCTTCACTGTATATGAAATTGAAATTGGTCTTTCTTTGTATTTGGTCTAGTGCTTCTTTAAGTGGTATGTCCTTGAAATCGACATCGATTTTCGTCTGGTTCGCCAGCTGTCCATGTGCTAATAGCACATTCATTACAAATACAATGGCTAGCAGACAGGAAAAAACGTTTCCTGCTTTTTTCATCTTAATAAATTGTTTTCAATGGCATAGCAATACGTGGGTCTGAGTTAGGTAAACTCACGCAGGCTTCCTACCTTTGAATGTGTTATTTTAGTAATAATTCAGATTTAAAATGCGCGACGACCCGTAGTGAAGTGATTGGCGTTACCTTGCTTAGGGTCTATGAAACCGGAATATTCCATATTTCGGTTTCTTCTCTTGGGTAGTTATTTCATCATAGGCCTATTATTTTGCTGGTTTGGTCTAGTAATCTCAACAGTATTTTGCACAATCCGGTACTCCACGCCGCCTGCCAGCGTCAACAGATCCAGTACCTCCAGTAGGCCGTCGGCCTTTTCGAACCTGGCCGTAAAGCGAAGGGCTTTCAAGTCAGCATCCCCAAATTGGATGACCACTCCAAACTTATTTTCAAGTATGCGTGCTACGCTCTTGAAATCCTGGTCAACAAACGCGAGGCGCCCGTCTCTCCATAAAGCTACATCTTCGGCCTTTACCACTCTCCGGCTCGTTATGCCCGATTCCTTTTCATAAACCAATTGATCGTTGGGCGCTAGTATTTCATTTGCTATGCTGACCTGGCCACTCGCAACGGTGATCTGTTCTGTCTCCATCCAAGCATACGCATTGATATTGAACGAGGTGCCGAGCACGCGGGTAGTCGTAATGTTCGTCCTTGCAAAAAACGGCCTGTTAGGGTCCTTTTGAACCTGAAAAAACGCCTCTCCGTCCAGCAGCATCACCTCCCTTTTGTCGCGTGCGAACCGCGACGGGTAACGGATAGTACTCGATTCATTCATTGAAATCTCCGACCCATCACTTAATGTCAGTGTTTTGAGTTCTCCTTCGCCGGTACTGACCACAATTAGCTCAGCTGGAAAAATGATACGCTGGAGCTCATGACGGTACTCAACACCTAACCAGCCGACGACAGCAATGAGCAAAACAGACGCGGCCGCACTTATAGTTTGATAAAGCCTTCGATTTCTTTTCTGATCACGTTGAATATCATCCAGCAAGCGCTGTAGGACGGCTTGGCGAACTTCACCCTTTTCACCCATTCTCGATCGATCCCACATCTTGGGCCGGTTCTTCAGCGAATCAAAAGCCTCATCCAGTCCCACGCCAGGATTTTCTGGTTGCGGTCGCGGTCTACGGAAAGCTCTTGATAGCGGGTTCTTCATGACATGCTTTACAGTAAAGACACATCAAAGTGGCGGATCACCCAAATAGAAAATAAAAAATTAGCAGGCGAAGAAAATCCTGCATACGCCACCTAATCCTTTTTAAGGCTATGTTGATTTGATTTTCGACGGTTTTGGTTGAAATGTTTAGTCTTTCGGCAATTTCCTTATTACTTAGGTGCTCCTTTCTACTAAGAATAAGAATTTGTCTGCATTTATCCGGCAAGTCGTCCAGGCTACGCTCAAAAATGCCGCGAATCTCTTTTAAAGCCAATTCGTGATCGGCTTGTTCGGAAGCCAAAAGGAGCATTTCCTGTTCCGCTATGGCTACGTGTTTTCTTTGTGCCCGGATTTTGTTTAATACGGTGTTTTTAACGGCCACATACAAAAAATTACGGAGCGAATTGATATTAATTTTTCTCCGGGATTTCCATAGCTTCAGAAAAACATCGTGCACCACATCTTCACAGACTTCCCGATGAGGGAGGAAATGAAAGGCACAGGTATACATCTCCTCCCAGTATTTATCATAGATCGCCACGAAAGCCGCTCGGTCATCATTTTTTATCAGACCAACAAGACCTTCGTCGGATAAATCTGTCAAAACGCTTGCTTTTTTCATTAGGAACAGTCAAAACTACAAATATTCAGCACTTATTTTTATTATGCTACCATTTTTTTTCACAAGAACCAAAGATTTTTTGCAAACACCGGAGCGCGGCGCCATTATCGAATTGTCAATTGGCATTCCCGCCGAATACTCGGCTACCGATAGCTAACAAATAGCAATAAAAAACGCCATCCTCAAGAAAGATGGCGTTTTCTATATTTAAATGGAGTAACGTTATTTCACTGCTTCAACCGCCACGACTTTAAGGTTGCACACGCACCTTCCGCCGCTATGAGAGAAGCGCAACCGGCATCCCAGTTTTAACCGACTCATCACAAGCAAAGGCAATGCGAAGGCTGTCTAAGGCTTGTTCGGTCATTTCGGTCAGTTCCAGGTCTTCCCGTATTGCCTTTAGAAAAAACCGCTGCTCCCGGTTGCATAACTCTTGATGGTCGGGCTCGTCCGTCAGGTCTATCCACTCATCTTCTTTGATGAATGCATTTCCATTGTCAATATCGGCATGGTGGAAACGGAGCGACTCGGTTCTCGTATGCGCTGATACGCTGTCGGAATTCCCGCTTGCGCCCGCTTCCCGTGCAACGATGGAAACAGCGCCTTTTGGCCCGATGACATCCTTGATGAAGAAAGCTGTTTCGCTCACCATCGGTCCCCAGCCCGCCTCATACCAGCCTACAGAGCCGTCCTCAAAACGGATTTGGAGCTGACCGTAGTTGTAGTTGCCTTCCGGGATGTCGTCCGTGAGCCGCGCGCCGATGGCATTCACCTGAACCGGACGGCTTCCGGTCATCTGGCACATCACGTCGATGTAATGCACCCCGCAGTCTACAATGGGGCTCAGGCTATTCATCAGGTTGCGGTGCACGTCCCACATCCGGCCGTGGCTCTGTTGGTTCAGGTTCATCCGCATCACCAGGGGCTTGCCCAACCGGCCGCTCAGCTCGACAAACTTCTGCCACGAAGGGTGGTAGCGCAGGATATAACCAACCACCAGCTTTTTGCCCGCCCGTGTTGCGGCCTCGGCCACCCGCCTTGCACCGTCAACCGTATCGGCCAGTGGCTTTTCAATGAACACATGGCACCCGGCCTCCAGTGCCTGGACGGCGTACATCTCGTGTGTATCCGGATAAGTTGAAATACAAACCGCATCCGGGCGCGTGTCATCCAGCGCTTTCTCAAAATCGTCGAACAAGGCGTACCCACCCCCAAGCTGCTCGTTCAGCCGCTTTTTGCTGGCACCGCGGGCAACCAATCCGCAGATCTCAAATTCATTCATCTGATGGTAGGCTAGGGCATGGGAGGCTCCCATATTGCCGCAGCCAACGACCAATATACGTATCTTTTCCATGCGTCTTGTATTCTCTTATTGCTAAGTGGGTTGTTAAAACTTTTTTTCCCCCGGCCAAATTAACCAAAACAGTTGTAATACAGGAAATGGTTGTTTTGTTAGTGCACAAACTGAGGCAATTCAACAAATGACAGATTAAATAAACCCACACGGTAATTCGGCAACGGCCAATCCAACCATACCGTCCGATATCGAACAGCAGGTGTCCGATTCCGAATAGCACACGCTTCATAAAAAACTAGGCATTACCGCTGCCTCGCTCATTTTCCTGTGGATGGAAGATGAGGTGAGCTATGATGAATTTCCCAACAAGGAAAACAGCTACATCGTAAAGTCGAAGCAGACGTTTGACGGCATTTCTAACGTCTTTGATGGGGTTCCGGGATTGTTGGGCCCTGCGATTAAAGAAGAAATACCGGGCATTAAGTACGCCGCCCGTGTGGCGTGGAAGCAGTCGTCATTATTCAGTGTTGATGACCAAGGCATCTACCAAAAGGGCTACTATGCAGAGCCTGATTTCATGGATATATTTGCGCTGCAATTTGTGGAAGGCGACAGGGCAACCGCCATAAAGAAACCGAATGACCTGGTCACCACCCAGTCTACGGCAGAGCGGCTCTTTGGGAAGGAACCGGCCTTAGGCAAAACGGTCAGGATCGACAACAAAGACAACCACTTGATATCCGGCGTGGTGAAAGACCTGCCAAAGAACAGCACTTATCAATTCGACTGGCTTGCTCCTTTTGAGGCATACGAGAACCAACAACAGCTGATGGTACGGCAGTGGCTCAATTTTTCACTAATGACCTTCGTGCCATCGCTTGGTGGATGATGAGCGACTGGCTCTCCAATTACCAGTACCGCACCGAGCTGCATTGGTGGGTGTTTGCGCTGGCTGGGGCCGGCGCGATGGTCATCGCCCTGCTTACCGTGAGTTCCCAGGCCATTAAGGCCGCGTTGACGAATCCGACGAAGAGTTTAAGGGATGAATAGTGCATATCGCTAAATACTTCCATATTTGCAGTTGCATATTAGCAATAAAATCACGACTTTAGCGCTATGGAAAAGGTGCGTGATTTTGCTTCGTTGCAATCCTATCTAAGATCTAACCAAATTTTTGATCGCTATGGATTAGATCAAATTGGGGTCTTTGGGTCACTGTCCCGAGACGAGGCGTTCCATGATATTGATTTAATGATCGATACACCAATCCCGTTTGAAGCCCTGATTAACCTTCAGGCACAGCTTGAGTCCGACTTAAATACTCCGGTCGACATTTTGATTAAAACGTTAGCAGAACCTATCATATTACACCGAGCCATGAAGGATATGCGGTATGCAACAAAATCCTGATAACGACTTAACTTACCTCCTTCGTATACTGGAATCCATACAGAAAATTCATCTATATGCGTCGCCGTACGACGATGTGCTTGATTTCTTCTTTGCCAACGACCAAAAAGATTTCAACGCAAGTCTTATGCTGATAATTAATATCGGTGAACAGGCTACACGGCTCTCCGACTCGTTAAAATCGGATTATCCGGCCATACCCTGGCGATTGGTTGTTGGGTTCCGAAACAGGGTCGCTCACGACTATGCCGGACTGGATACTTTTAAGGTCTTTGATCTGATCAAAAACCACCTCACGCCATTGAAGGAACGCATCGAGGCCCTCATTAACGACCGTCTACTCAACAACAGTCTATGGAAAGAGGAATTGACAATCGCCAAAAACAGCACGTATTATAAGCATATTGATTTTGCACGACTGGTTAAATAACCCCATCCAGTAATTCGGCAACGGCCAATACAACCACACCGTCCGATATCGAACAGCGGGTGTCCGATTCCGAACAGCACGCGCTTCTTCAAAAAACATAAAACAAGTTTTAAGAAAGTCCTCGGAAATTAACACAGGCTACGCTAAGGGGATTATAGGTTTTCGAAGATAACCTAAGAAAGCTATCGTATCGGTGATAAAGTCAAATTGGTGCTCGAAGAACATCGATAGCCCTGAAACCCAAAAGCCAAGCCGTGGAAAAGATAGGAATATTTACGTACCTTAGCTTCATGGCAACAACGTTTTACGATTTATCGGCCAACACGCCACAGGGAAGGACCGTTCCAATGTCAACCTTTGAAGGCAACGTTATCTTGGTTGTCAATACCGCGACTAAATGCGGCCTTGCACCGCAATTTGAAGGCCTCGAAGCCCTGCACCAGCGGTATAAAGACACCGGACTCGTGGTACTGGGGTTTCCTTGCAATCAATTCATGGGGCAGGAGCCTGAAACCAACGACACCGTAGAGGAAACATGTAAAATCAATCACGGGGTGACGTTTCAACTATTTGAGAAATGCGACGTCAATGGTAAAAATACCCATCCGGCATTCAAATACCTGAAAACCCGGCTGGGAGGCCTTTTCGGTAGCCGCATCAGATGGAACTTCACCAAGTTCCTAATCGACAAGGAAGGGAAACCCTTCAAGCGATACAGCCCCCCAACCAAGCCTGAAGCCATCGAGCCCGACATACGTAGGTTGCTGGATGCATGAATATGCATCATCACCCCATTCGTATTATACGGTGACAGGATTCCGCTTAGCCAGTTCGAGTGTAGTGTAAATCTGGTATAAAGCCCGCGGTACATGGAAACATCCCTTCCATTTGCCCCCTTTGACCGGCAATAGCACCTCGCCTTGCCGGTTTAGGTAGCCAAACCACTCACCATATGCCGGGTCAGAAAAGCGCTGGAAGGTGTAGTCGTGCAGTTTCACAAACCAGTCTTTGCAGTCTGGCCGCCCGGTCAATTGCCACGCCTTGGCCATACACACCAGTGCCTCCAAATGCACCCACCAAAGCTTTTGGTCCCATTCCAACTGCTGCGGAGGCTTGTTTTTAATATCCATGAAATAAAATAAACCACCATATTTTTCATCCCAGCCGTAATCCGCCGCCCTTAACGCGATATCGACGCATCTGTTAAGCAGATCGGCGTCTTTGCGTCTTACAGCCAGGTCCATCATGAACCACATCGCTTCAAGTATATGCCCCGGATTGACCAGCCGACCGTCGAACGAGTCCGAAAATGAGCCATCCATAAACACATGCTCCACGATCAACCCTGAATCTTCCTGAAAAAACACCTCCATGACTTCGTAAATAACCTCATCAATCAAGCCATCGACCACCCGCTTGTCGAGCAGATGTTCGATTTCAAGTGAGAGATTGCTCAAAATCATAGGCAGGGAAAAGCCCTTTAAGTCACGGGTACCCGCCACCGATTTGTTATATATGCCTTTGGTGTTGTGCCTCCGTTTCAGAATATTCATAAATGTATCCCGCGCTACCTGCGCATACTCATCCTGTGGTTCGATTCTGTACAAAGCGCCCAGGCCCATCGCGGCGAAACAGTCGGAAAAGATGTTATATGGCTGCACCAATGGTTGACCTTGCCGATTGAATGCAAAATACCAGTTGCCCTGTTCGTCCCGGCCGTGTTTCAGGATGAAACTCGCACCCTGTTTGGCCATTAGCAACCACTCGGGATTCGGCGAGACCTTGTCGTACATAGCCGAAAGCGTCCATATCTGCCTACCTTGCAACCACATGAATTTATCCGTATCATACACCGACCCGTCACGTGATAATGAAGTGAAAAATCCTCCGTATAGATTATCCTTTGAATGCTTCATCCAAAAAGGTAATACATTCTCCAGCAGCTCTTTCTTGTATTGTTTAATATACTCCAACATGATATCGCTTGTAATAAAATAAAAAATAGTTAAGTCAATGATTCCATATATTCCTGGTACCGGTTGAAGAGGTGTCCGGCCTGCATATAGGCAGATTGGGGGCTCATAAAATGCGAAAACTCAAATGTGATGGCCTTGTCATAGCCTGCCTGCCGGGCAGCCTCGAGCTTCAGCCTCAATTTTTCAAACTTAATCGGCAAAAACTTGATAGGCATGTCGCGGTCAAACGATTCGGCATTCGTCCAACAAGCCATGCCGTGTGCGTCAGCCAACCGCTTATTCACCGCAAAGAAATCCCCGAGTTCATGGTAGTCGATATGGCCGTCTTGGAAAGCCACCGCATCTACCGCTCCCTTGATTTCCGTAAAAATTTCTCCCCATTCTTCCTCGTGGGCTTTGAGCGACACGCTCTCGGCTTTGGTCAATGAAGACGACGCCGCTAACACCGCCTTTTTCCCATCTATCCATGGCGAAATGAAGGTTGGCAGATTGCCGCTCACGTCCTTACACTGCATGCCTAACGTGCGGAATGCAGCTGCCGCGCCCTTCGTTTTCCGGCTGATTTCCATGCTGAGGTACCAGCCACCGAAGCTGGAATAATGGCCGTATTTGGCCCACACCTCATCGATGACATACCGGTTGGCATCGATTTCGTGCTGCATATCGCCGGTATCCCAATATTTTCCGCTATCGTACAGGCCGAAATAAAACTTCATGCCGTGCTTCTCCGCCAGCTGCAGGAAAAGTTCCACCAAATCCACGGGCGGTTCATAGCAACCCAGGTGCTGCTGAAGCCAAGGCGATGGATAGGTGATGAACCGTCGGTAACCGCTCCGGATCAAGATGACCGTGTCGATACCGATGGCCTTCATATGGCCGAAGTCGGCATCCCATTCTGCCTTTCCCCAGTTCTGATGCGGTATATCGTGGCTGATTTCGTCAATAAAGGTTCCAGTGATCCTCATCGTTCATGTATGTTGATTGCTATAAAAAACGCTTTGCTTTCAGGTAAGCTACCCAATGCTGGTAGGCTTGCGGCTTAAGGTGGATACCGTCCGACGTAAAGTCTGCTTTAAGCACTTCTTCGTCGGCTAACACCCCGCGCAGATCTACGAAGGTTAAACCCTGTTCGTGGGCGATACCCCGGATTCCTGAGTTCAGCGCTTTAATTTGTTCCGACTTGTTTTTCAGGTAGTCATAAGGCAGCACCGATTCATTGAGCGGCAACACCGCTTGCAGATATAAGGTCGTATTCGGGCTTTCGCTTTGAATACGGGATACGATCTGCCGATAGTTCTGCAAAATAACATCTACCGGCAAACCCCTCCCGATGTCGTTGATACCAATCATCAAAAACAATTTCTTCGGCTGGATCCGGATTACCCCGTCCAGGCGGGCCAGCACGCCAAATGTATTATCGCCGCCAATTCCCCGGTTAGCCACCGCGTAACGGGTTCCGATTAACTCCTGCCAGTCGCCCCGCTCGGTGATGCTATTACCCAGAAACACCACATCGTAGCGCGTGCCTTCCAGCTGCTGGTACAATTTCTCCCGTGAATCATAGTACCAGTTGCGATAACTGCTATCGATCGTTGCAGTCTCCTGGGCCAAAGCCGTGCCCATCCATCCGGCAAACAGCCCCAGTATTATCGTTAACCGTGTCATCATTTTACAACGCTTTTATCTGTTTTAAATACGCCACCAATGGCACATATGCCGCGACCTCCAGGTGGATACCGTCTGGCGTGATTTCGTTTCGAAGGTATCCCCGTTCATCAGCCACTACAGGGTTAAGGTCAACAAAGATTGTTTTTTTGTTCTCGCTGGCTATCACTTTCAATGCTGCGTTCAGCACGGAAATATCTTCGTTTTTCACTGCTTTGAAGGGCTCAATCAGTATGTCCGGATTCACTGGCAGCACGCTGTTCAGGTATATCACCGTTTTCGGGGAATCCTTGCGGATCCGGGCCACCATGCGTTTATAATTCTCAATGATGTAACCAGGTGGCACATCCCGCTTCAGGTCATTTACCCCGATCATTAAAAATATCTTTGCCGGCTTGTGTGAAAGCACCTCGTCTAAACGGGCGATTACGCCGTAGGAGATATCGCCGCTAATGCCCCGGTTAATGACGGGCCTGCCGGGCAAGATATCGCTCCACCGGCCAGCCTCGGTAAGGCTGTTTCCCAAAAACACGATGGCCTTTTTAGTACGGGGCAGCGACTGGAAATATTGAACCCGTTCAGTATACTGGGAAAACACATAATTGCTGTCAACGGGGTGCTGTGCAACGGTAGTGCCAATACATAACCCACACACCGTCACGCCTGCGCATATCGTTTTTTGTATGTTCATTTTTTTAACTAAATCTGTGTCTATGTCTATGTTTGTTCATCGGGCAGCGCTTCGGGCCTTCGAAGCGGAACCAACCAGGAAACCACAAATGCAGGGATGGTGGCAATCAATACCCAAACAAAGAAATCCTTATAACCCAGCAGATCACTGATCACCCCACTGACCATTGATGGTATCATAAATCCGAGGTTGACTAACCCACTTCCAAACGCGTAATGTGCCATTTTATATTTTCCCGGGGCAATGTTGTGCATGATGAACAATATAATCCCGATAAAGCCGAAGCCGTACCCGAAGTACTCAATTGCAATAGCTGCGGCAATCAGTTGAAGATTGGTCGGCTGAAAGGCCGCCAAAAGCGCGTAAGCCACAAAGGGGATGTTGAAGAACGCACACAGCACCATCAACCGCGACCTGTCCAACCCCTTCTTAGAGACGTAGTGCCCTGCTACGATGGAGCCCAACACGAAGGCTATGGCCCCGAATACGCCGTAGAACAAACCAATTTCCGAGGTGCTCAAGCCCAACCCGCCTTCACTCCGTGCAGCCTTGAAGAAAAGCGGTGTGATCTTAACTGCTTGCCCTTCAGCAAAACGGTAAAAGATGATGAAGAAAAGGCTGAATACAATGTTCTTCTTCTGGAAGAATGTAACCACAACATCCTTAAGTGTGTGCAATCCTTCTTTCAACGAAGTGCTTCTGCCCGATTCTTCTCCAGAGGGCAGCGCTTTGATGCTGTACATGCCGATACCCACCATGATCAAGCCATAAAAAAACATCACCACCATCCAAGCCGACGGTATACTGATCCGTTGTTCCAGCTCCCCGGCGAGGTAAACCAACAGGCCGCCGGAAAACACCTTGGCGACGTTGTAAAACGCCCCTTGCCAACCTACAAATTTTGCTTGCTGGGTCGGGTTCAGTTCATTGAGGTAAACGCCGTCGGCAGCAGTGTCGTGTGTAGCGCCACTGATTGCGATAATGGTCAACAACGCTATGGAAACACTAAAGAATTGATCCAGTTGGAGGCTCAACCCAACCAAGCCGAACACTAAGCCCGTGAAAATTTGCGTCGTATATACAAAGAACTTTTTTGTTTTATACAACTCAAGGAACGGCCCCCACAATGGCTTCAGTGTCCAGGGCAGCATAATTAACGACGTCCAGAAAGCAATCTGTGCGTCTGAAACGCCCAAATTTTTATACATGATCGAACTGGCGCCAGATAGGGCCACAAACGGCAAGCCCATGGCAAACCAGGTCGTTGATATCCAAAAAATGGGCGATAGCGCCTTTGTATTGTTAGTTGTCAC
Organism: Parapedobacter deserti; assembly: GCF_042646065.1. Lineage (NCBI taxonomy): Bacteria > Pseudomonadati > Bacteroidota > Sphingobacteriia > Sphingobacteriales > Sphingobacteriaceae > Parapedobacter > Parapedobacter deserti. Next base: position 141,828 of record NZ_JBHRTA010000003.1, on the reverse strand, counting down.
GCGATGTTACGATTTCCAAAACCATTTTCTTTTCGTGGCATAAGCGGTTGTCCATACCACCAATACTGTCACCACCACCGTTCGGACCAAAGCCAACAGCGCATGGTACTGCTTCAACCCATCCAATAATGGCAAAATATGTAACAAACCAAGGACGGGCATTACCAAAAAAGCGCCCGCGGCATATGCAATCATCGGATTTTGACCACATCGGATAAGCGCCAGCGCAACCGCGTTATGACGGCCCACCGTGGCAATACGGTCACATATCAGGTAAGCAAGAAACGCCAAGCCACTGGTTAAAAACCAATAGCTGAACGAAGAAGGGTCTTTCTTGATGCCGCCTTCAAAGGGCTCGAAGAATACACCCAGTACAACAAAGAAAAACCCCCATTGAAACAGGCGCCGGTATAGCGTCAGCTTACCCGTGCCCGTATTCCGCAATATGAAGAACCCGGCAACCCCTAATAGGGCATTGCCTGCTAAGTTGGCCACCAACTCCCGCGCATAGAGGGTATAGACATTCAACACCACAAAAAGCAGGCTGACCAGGACGATGGACCATGCAGAGCGGTAGTCGCTTTCTTCAAAACGGCCTTCAGCCTCCTTCCGGTAATTAAGCAGCAAGTCGCCCAGTATGGAGCCGGGCAATACCACACAAAGGTATTTAAGGAACGAAAACTGGTAGAACCAAGCGACCGAGGGATGAAATCCCCAAAGGTGGGCCGTCCAACTACCGGGAAGTCCATGCGTAAGCCATACCCCTGCAAACAGTGCCAGCACGCCCATCCGCATCAACCAGTTTCGAGAGGTGAGTACCCATATCAACGAACCGAAAACAGCCATATTAGCGAGTACCAGAATAATGATGTTGCTTTTCCACAGGGAAAAAAAATTGCCCGTATAGTGATGATGGCCCCATACCAATGCTGCAACCAGCGCAAAACCGGCCAGTTGTAAAAGATAGCCCCGCGTTTTACTCCACTTATGCGGCATAAATATGAGAAAAAAGCAGCCGAAAGCGACTAAGGCGGTAAGCCAGTTAATTGGATTACCGGCCTGGAGATTGCCGGGAGTAAGGTAGGCCAACGCCAACGCGAAAAACAACAGCAGAGCACCCCGTTTCAAGATGCCCTTAAACAACAGGAGGTATTGGTTCCTCTCCAGTTTTCCACCCAGCGCCAACGGAAAAGCCGCCCCCATCGAAAACAGAAAAAACGGAAAGACCAAATCCACCCAAGTGATGCCGGGCTTATCGGGATCAAATGTGAAGGCGGGCGGCCCTACCTGGGCATGGTACATCCAACCGGGCCAATTGCCGTCATAGGGAATCAACGATGCCAGAACCATACCGATGATGGCCATACCACGCAGCAGATCGAGCCCTAGGGCACGGAAAGGTACGGACGCCGTTGTTCCAGCCATCACCACTGCACTAGTCAACATCAATGGGTATCAGCACCAGCGGTGTTGGCAGACAGGAAGCCCCTGGCGGCGAATACGTAAAACGGATCTCTTGCTCTTCTCCCTCCGGCGCTGGTTTATACACCTGCACCACGATAGCTTCAGGTGCAGCTTTGGTAATCAGGCGGTCTGAGGGCAACTGCACGATACCCGCAGGATGCACCCCATTGTCCATCACCATTGTCAGCCCCATGCCCCCGCACCATTGATTGTCGGCCGAGCGCGAATTCCAGGTTACCAACGCCAGCCCCTTGCCGTCGGAACTTTTCCATTTCAACTTCACATCATATAACACCCCATAATTTCCGGCATTCCGCGCAGGCTCTTGCGCTTCGCCTACGGTACCGGTTATCCACGGGTCATCGCTGCCATCTGCGACGATCAACTGTGCAATGCCGTCTTTCGTATCCAGCGGCTCGGTATTGGATATCCGGTAATTTGATACGCCAAACAGCCCCCTGCCTGCATTGACATGGCTGTTCGGCACCACCGAATCGATACGGGCATAGGCCACTTCGCTGGGGGTGTCCACTGCCGTTTGCAGCACACTGATTTCCGCGGGCTGATCAATCACGAACTCGTAAAAGCCATGCACCAGCTCATCATACTTCACCGCCTGCGTTTCAAGCTCCTCATCAATAGCTAACAGCCCGCCCGGTGCGACCTTCCGTACGGTCTCTGACGGCTGGGAAGCAAAAAAGTCGGCCAACCCTTGCTTACCTACCTGAAAATAATTCTTGCTTGCCGGCTGCGAAGAATAGCGGAGCATCCGGATGGACATTTCGTAATTTCCTGTATTGCGGATCAATGCCGTTATTTTCCGCTCCATCTGGTGCGGTTCTTTCACCCCGTTCACGTTGTAAACATACAACCTTACTGCGCCGGGCTGCACCTGTTCCCGCAGTACCATGGCCTCGGGCAGCCGGATGTATTCCGGATCGTCCGATATAATGAACTGCGGCCCCGGAAGGATGGTCTTGTTATAGTCGATCTTGCTGATATCCGTAGACAACAAGTTCTCCAACGTGACCACTGCCCCCTGTTTAGCCTGTAGTAACTGCGCCTGCTGGGAAGCGTCGGGCAGCTGTGCCACCTGTGCCACCGTACTACACCCCCACATTCCGACTATGACGGCGATTAAACAGCCTTTATTAACGAGATTCATCTGATTTAAACGTAATAATTAGTAAACTACTTCAATCCTTCTTCCAAATAATCCCACCAGCCAAAGTTGATGACATGCACAATATCGAAAACCATCACACCCTGAGACTTGGAACGGCACATCTTGATGGCCTTAACAAATTGCTCCGGATCCCCTTTATACTGTTCCACATATAACCCGGCGTAAACCGGAACTTTGCCCTTGGTGACTTCGTTAACCAACTCTGCTGATCCTTCTACAGTATACCAGCTTTCAGCCCCTACCTGCAGCCCCGATTCCGTATGCCTTACTGCTTGGTCAGCCAATGCCTCCGTTTCTTTCTTTTCCACTTCCACGTAATAGTTGCCCGTGGTAAACAGATCCAGCGCTTCCGCATAGCCGAATTGTTTATATTCGGGCGTTGCCCACTCAAAATCAATGGAAGGGTCATATTCCCTGCTGGCGAAGTTAACACCCACATCATAATATAGCGGATACCATGAACCGGTATAGTCGCCAAAGGAAATATCGGGATTAATCTGCTTGACTTCTTCGCGCGCACGGTAAATGAAATCGTGTATTACCTTGGCGCGCCATTCCAACCAATTTTTGTAAAGTGGGCCTTCGATCCGATCTTTTCCCTCGCCGGAATCATATGAAAAAATAGCTGCCGGGAAGTTTTCGACCGGTCTTCCCAGATACGCCTCAAACAAGTCGCGAGAGGCATCGGAGAAATCGGCTTCAATGCCGTCATAGCGCACCCTGTCCAGGATAATTCCATCCAATTGTGGATAGCTAGCCACCAGCTCCTTGATAATCGAAAGTTCATAATCCTGCACTTCAGGCAGCGCAGGGTTCAGCATGGCAGAGTACTTCTTTTTCTGCTCGGTGATGGGTGTCATCCCTTCGGGCAGGTACGATATCGTTTGCCAATGCTGCTTGTCCTCATCGGTATACACCACGCCACGGTCAAAGAAATTGTGGCCTGCTACAAACACATTCGTCGAAGCGTGGACCGCAAGCCCGAGGCGATGCCCCTCTTCAATGAAAAAAGAAAGCATATCCCATGTCGTATCCTTTGTACCGCTTTCGTATTCCCCTTCCCACTGGATCATCTGCGGAGCCAATTTGCTGGGATATAACACCTCTCCAGTAATCGGCTTGACGTCTACCACCACATCGGAAATGCCGATGGCCTTCGATTTTTCCAGGTAGAACGTGATGGAATCTTTTTCGCTGAAACGCTTGAAATTCGCCGTGGCATCAAACCAAAGGATGTTTCGCCGTTCATGCGCGGTATCGTTTGGTTGATTTTCGGCAGTGCATGCGATAAACATTCCACCGGCCAAGCATGTTACAAAATATGCAAGCTTCCTCATTATTTCTTGTTTTTTAATCCTTCATCAATTAAGTAAGGCGCAATGATCGCCTGCCAGATGGCATACCCCTTTTCGTTGAGGTGAATTTGATCTTGTATAAACAGCTCAGGCCTGAGCTTGCCGTTGCGGTTATACAACAACTGAGCAACGTCGATATACTGCACGTGTGGTTTGGTTTCCGTGAGCTCCCGCACCAGTCGATTAGCGCGCAGATACGCCGATTCCCATTTTGCCCGCGCCGGACTCGGTTTAGTAGAAACGATGCTGACCACTGTGCCCGGTAAGCGTACTTCCACCAAGCGCACAAAGGTGATCACATCTTCAAGGTATTGCTCGGGCGTCATTCCCGAGGCGATATCGTTGTCTCCTTCATAGAGCAATATTTGGCAGGGTTTGTAGGGCATTACTACCTGATCAAAGAAATACAGGATATCGTATAACTGCGAACCACCAAACCCCCGGTTAATGATCCGGTGGCTTGGAAACGCTTTATCGGCATCCTGCCAGCGCGTAAATGACGAACTGCCAACCATAAGAATTGCGCCCTGCGTTATGCCGTTTTTGGCATCCTCGGCCTTAAAAGCCGCTATTGAAGGCCGCAGCTGTTCAATCCGGTTACGATGAAGTTCAGGCACCTCCTGCGCACTGCCACGCCAAGCTAATGACAGTAGACAAAGCAATAAAGATAACCTCAATAGTTTGTTCATTGTCTTTTTTTTACGTTACTCACCTTTTATCCCTGCCTTTACCGCGTCAAACAGCGGCTGCTTCAATTGGTTGTACGGCGCGCCATACATGTGTACCACGTCAAACAGCATGATCCCCCCTGAAGTGCGCGACAGGATATATTTTATCGCCCGGGTGATCTCGGATTTCGAGCTGTAACCCACATTGCCGATATCCAAGCTGCCATACAGCGGCACCCTATTTTTAGTGATGTATTCCGAGCCGTTAAGGGACCCTTCAATACTCCACCAGTGGTATTTAAGATGTGCCGTGGTGGGATTCTCCGAAAGCATGATCTGGGTGAAATAATTCCCGGTCATTAAGATGTCCAGTTCTTCGGCATAGCCTGTCTCGCCGTACCCCGGATACGCCCAGTCAAAGCGGACTTCAAAATCCTGGAACGGGTCATAATCCTTGCTGGCCCAATTTACCCCCATTTGATAATAAGTTCCGTACCAAGCGCCAACGTATACACCAAAATCTACTTCGGCATCGACTGACTTAACCGCAGCCTTGGCCTCTTTGATGAATGACTGAATAACAGACGACCGGTAAATCAGCCATTGATTGTAGTATTTTCCGGTTGTTGCAGGGAGCATCTGGCCATCACTTTCGCGCCAGCTTTCAACAATGTCCTGTGGAAACCGCATCTGCCGGGCCTGCGTATTATTATATTTCGTTTCCAGAAATTCGACAAACTGCTGCTTGCTCAATTCGGAAAAGTCGGCAGCAATGTTCGAATACCTGCCGTAGTCAAGAATAAATCCGTCCGGTTTAAATGTCCGGACGATTTCACGGACGATATTAAGTGCGCGTTCCCTGACTTCGGGAGCCGCCGGATTGACAAATACATTCCGGCCAGTCGCCGAAATAGGCCCAAGTTCACCAGCCGTATTGGTTACTACAACGGATTCGTAATTTGACCGATATTCCGGATGGTCATATACGTACCCGAAACCGCGCCGATCACCGTCCACGAACGTGACGATGGAAAGGTACACCTTAAACCCCCGCTCCCTCGCTTCAGCAATCATAAATGGCACGTAATCATCCAAGCGATTTTTCCCATCCAGCGTTTTGACTTCGTCGGTATAAGCGCTTGGATACATTGTCCACCCCGAGCTGTTTTTTACATCAATCACCAAGCCAGTTACCCCACAATCCTTCAACGTGTCGAGCACCGCACGAGCCTCATCCTTGTCGTGGAAACGGCCATACGTTCCAAATACATTTGACCGAGCATCCACCCACACCAGCACTTCTTTGCCGGGTGTAATGTCTTCTACATCATCGTCACCATGATCGCCCGTATCGGGCTTACCGACGTCTTTCTTGCAGGAAAACAGTGCGAAAAAAACGGCACCCCAAATAATTAATCTCAAATTCATACCAGTAGTTATAAAGGCAATACGGGACATACCGTATTGCCGTGAACAAAATCTTTCATTAGCGAATGTTAGATATCGACGCAATCAAACTGTACTCCGACCACATAACCATTCGTAAACATGAAATAAAGATACAGGTAGAAGCCATTCTCCGACACCCGCATCGCCACGTCGCCAGTACCGTTGCCGTTTACAGCTCCGGATGCTGCGGCTGGGCCGTATCTCCCTTTTTCCGGCGCCCATATTAGGCCCGGGGCCGTATTCGCAGAAGGGTCGCCTGAGAAACCAGCTTCAGTATCAATCAGGAATACCTGATCGGCCGACCCCCAGGTAAAGCTATTCACATGGTTATAGGCAACGAATTTTCCGTTATTGAACTCCGTGAAGTCGACCGCATTAGCGATAAAGTTCGCGTTTAACCGATCTAACGTCGCTGCCACTGCATTGCTTGTGCCGCTAACCCGGGCCAGCCGGTTATCAGAATATCCGATTACATAGTAATCGCTCTCCAAATTGGTCGCAGACGTGTGGATCACGTCGGCATTGTTATTGCTCCAGGAGTATCCCGATATCGTGACAATTTCCGGAGTCTGCGACACCAGGCTTCCGCCAACCACGCTCCACCGGGCAAAGCTACTGGATTCTACCCCCACAACCGGAGCCGTAATGATGGCATCTCCGTCTACACTGCCTTGAATCGAAAATTTACGGCCGAAGGATGTCCCTCCTGCGTCCCACTGGATAAACGGTTCTGGCGCCGCGGTTACGGACGATAGCTTCCAGATATTGAAGACATTGCCGTCATTGGGTGTCAGGTTCGATACCAGGATGTTTCCGCCAGCGTCTCCTGTTGAATAAAAGTTCCGCAGACTTCCCCTGATCGGGCCCAAATCGATTTCCCCTACCCTTTCGCCGGTAAACGCGTTGATGTAGACGCTGTTTTGATCACGCGTATTGAGCACCACGAAATCGCCGATCGCAGCAATACCCCCCGTCATATTATCGACTGAAATGCCCAGATCGCCTTTAAGCCGCTTTTCAAAAAGAATCTTGGCACTTCCCGGTCGGATGCCTTTCGGCAATTTGGTCGCCTCAATGGTCCGTATGGTGTAGTTACGCTGTACGTTACCTACGGATGATACGACAAAAGGTACCGGCCCTGCCAGATCAATGCTTTCACCATCTTCGATGGATCCCGACGAGTGCCTGTTGATGGTATAAGTAAACACTGTATTGGATAACACCGTCCCCGGCACAATTGAAAAATTGATGACATCACCCTGAATGATCGCCTGCAGCTCCTGCCGCTGTCCGGTCTCGTCGTCATAAGTTAGCAACGCGCGGGAAACCTCGGTATTCCCGACTTTCCTAGCCTTCACCACATAGGTATTGACAGCACCTGAGCCCGATGTAACGGTCAACGTCCGCTCGGCGGTCAGATCCCAAAAACCGTCCAGTGAAGGCGTCACCGTGGCGTCTGAAGGTACCGTAACCCGAAGCAACATCCGAGAAAGATCCATCTCATTATCCGAGTCAATCGGATAGAAATAGTCAATATCCAAGAAAATCGTATCCTCGACAACCCGGCCTACAAACAACCGATCCCTTCCCCGGCCTTCAATGGTGGCATACACGTCACTGATTTCATTGGCTTCATTCCGCTCTCTATACTCCAATTTCTGGCACGAGACCATCACCATCCCTACCAAAAGCGTTAGAAACGCTAGGGATATTATATTAAATGTTTTCATGTTCAATAACAATAATCAATTACCAACCCCTGATCTGATCCAAAGCATTGTTTCGTTGCACCTCTATTTCTGGAATAGGCAGGTAGTACAATGCAGGCGTAAAGCTGCGGTCGAAATTATCGGCCTGCACCACCTCATAGCCAAACCCATCGCCCATCGCGACTGGCCGGTGGCCGGTAAACCGCGTCGCATTCAGCACTTCGTGCGCCTTGCGCCACCTTCTTAGGTCCCAGAAGCGGTGCCCTTCGAAAGCAAGCTCCACTATTCGCTCGTGTTCGACCAATTGCATTACGCCCGTTTTATTCGCCGCAGCAACAGGAGGCAGGCCACGTTTCTCGCGCAACACATTGATGGCTCCCACCGCACCACTGATATCATTGACACCCGCCTTTGCCTCGGCGAGGATCAGCAGGACCTCAGCATAACGCAATTCGATCCAGCTTTGCGTACTCCTATTGATTACAAAGTCTGTATTCGCCGGATCCAGCATTTTCCGAGCATAATAGCCTGTAACCGTACGTTTGGGATCACCCATTGTTCCGTAGGGAATGAAGCCTTCGAGCACATCGCTTTCTGTCGTATTGATTGTCCGTCCTTTCCACGAGGCTCCATTGTATAATATTGTTGCATAAAACCGCGGCTCTCGGTTCGCATAAGGATCGGCACTGTGCGCTGGATTCGACCAAGAAAATGCACTTCCGTCAGCCATTTGGAATTCGTCCACCAGTTCGGCGGTCGGCACGCCGTACACCAGCGTCTGTCCGGGCGCATCACGCGGCGGCGTGAAGCCCAAATCATACTGATGTGTTACTTGAGGCGCAGCAAAATCAACCCGGAAGATGGCTTCTTTGGTGTTCCTATTCGTGAAAATGGAGGCGAAATTCTCGTCCAATGCATATAACCCTTCGTTTGCCAGGTTTACGACCTCTTGCGCCGCGGCTGCTGCATTGCCGTAATACTCCGTGGCTTTATCTGCCGGTACACCGGTCAGCGGATCAACATTATATTGCCCGCCATCATATTCAGCTGAAGACGCCGCATACAACCACGTCCGTGCCAGCATGGCGTAAGCGGCTCCTTTAGTGGCCCGGCCGGCGAGGTGGGTTTTATCCAGGTGTTCCGCAGCGAATGCAAAATCCGCGGCAATGAAATTCCAGCAATCGTCTTCGCTGGATCGGCCATGGTCTTTCGTTGCGTACTGCTCCAGGTTCTCAAAAAGCACCACGCTTCCGTGGATACGCATCAACCAGAAATAAGCATAGCCACGCACAAACCGGGCTTCGGCTTCATACTTGAGTTTCTGATCGTCGTTCAGCACGGACTTTTTGTACAGGCCATCGAGGAATTCGTTGACCCGACGGATACGGTTATACCCTGCGCTCCAGTAATTCAATCCGACACTTGCCGGATTGAATTGGTTGGCGTTGGATACCAAGATATTGACGGTGCCGTTGCCTGCCGTCGATGATGTGTACTTCATGATATCGGCCAACGCATCCGTAGCGTTGTCATAACCCAACCCAGGGAACAGGCCGAATTGGAAGCTTTTGAATTCAGCATACAATCCATTGACGTACAATTCAGCCGTACTTGGATCCGACCAGATCAGTTCTTCGCCATAGCGATTCTGGGGGATCACGTCTATGCTACAGCTTTGTGCCGTCACAGCGGCTGCTGCTGACAGCATAAGAATGGACTTTTTGATATATTTTATTGTGCTCATGTTAATCTCGTTTTAAAAGGTGACGTTTACACCGAAAGCAAAAATCCGCTGCTGGGGATAGAACCCGTTGTTTACGTTGGGCATCTCCGGATCCAGATATTTTAAGTAATCAAAGGTAAACAGGTTGGAACCGGTGACTGTAAGCCTCAATTGCTGGAGCCTTGCCGGGGCAATCCACCGATGGGGGAACGAATAGCCCAGCTGCATCGATCGGACGCGCAAGTAATCCCCCCTTCGTTCCCAACCCGAATTAATATGCGCATTGTTAGCGGATAAGTTGGCCCTATAGGCGGTAAGCCGTGGGAACTCTGCGTTCGGATTATCAGGACGCCATGAATTTTCTACCAGGTAGTAAGGTGAATTTCCGTAGCCATAAAATGCCCGGGTAAAGGCGGTGTTATCGTCGACACCGCTAGTACCGCCTGATCCTTCGTACGTGCCCGCAAGGTTGACACTGGCTAACCCAGCGCCCTGCAACAAGGCCGAAAAATCAAAACCTTTATAGGCGAGGTCGATATTCAGACCATACATCAGCTCGGGAATATTTGACCTACCGATGTAGGTCATGTCTTCCGCCCGGGTAAGCTTTCCATCACCATTCAGGTCGCGGTATCTGAAGAATCCCGGTGCCATAATGCCGCTGCTGGGAGAAGGGGTGTTGCGCGCCTCTTCCCACGTCTGCACCATGCCGTCGACAACAAAGCCGATCTTGGTTCCCACCGGCTTGCCAATTAAACTCTGCCAGGAAGGGATATTATCGGCTTCATCCAGTCGAAGATAGCGGTTGCGCGACCAGTTGACATTTCCGGTAACGCCCAGCCTAAACTGGCCGAACGCCTGATTGTAGCGTAGTTGCGCATCAAAACCACGATTGTCCAGTTCACCGACGTTGACTGTGCTTGGGAAATAGCCACCTATCGAAGGAGGGTATAGGCTTGCCACACCGGCCAAAATATCGGTAGTGTGTTGGTAAAACCACTCGAAATCCAAACCGAATCTGCCATTGAGGAAACTTGATTCAAAGCCAACGTTTGTAGTGGTCGTCGTTTCCCAGCGGATATCCCGATTCGGAGGAGCGTTGGTATAAATAGCGGCTACCGGCTGGCCATCTATGACCACTACGGGATTCGTGTTTTGCGAAAATGTCGGTACGTATCCAAAATTTCCATAACCTTGTCGGTCACTACCTGCACGGCCCCATGAAGCTTTCAATTTAAGGTTATCCACAAATGATACCCCTTCTTTAAAAAAGTCTTCCTCGCTCAACAACCAGGCTGCGCCGGCCCCGGGAAATGCTTTCCACCGATTTTCCGGGGCGAAATTGACCGAGGCGTCCCAGCGCGTTACCGCTTCCAACAGATAGCGTCCTTTATAGCTATAGTTAACACGCCCCACATAGCCTGCCCGAGCGTCCATTACGCCGGTAGACCCCGTAGGAGCTATCCGGTCTTCGTCAGCCCTGCTCCCGTAATCAATGTCCTGGATGACGGTAATCGGCAAATTGCTTGCTCCGGCTGAAAACAAATTGCTTCCCGCGCGGGACCACTCGTAGAGCGCTAAAAGCGATAAGCTGTGGTCGCCTAATGTCTTGTTATAGGAAATACTCGGCTGAAACGTCTTTCTGAAATTGGTGTTGTAACTCTGGCGAACGGAATTTTTAGTAATCCCTGGCACGGTATACAAATGCACGAAATCTCCTGTCACTTGCTCGCGGCCACGGCCCATCGTTTCATAGGGTGTCAGCCAGCCTTTATTCTCCTGTCCGGTGTTGTCATAGGATGCGATCACCTTCGCTTCGAGCCCCTCTACTCCCGGTACTTTGAAGTTGACGTTCATGGTACCCTGAAAAATATTCGACTTATGCCGCTGGTAGCCGGACTGTTCTACCGACGCGATGGGATTGACAAAACCAGCATTTGAATTGTAACTGACAGGAAGCCCGTTTGGCGCATACATCGGCAAGTTGGGCAACATGCGTGCCGCTTGGGCAAACGGATTCATATACGCTGAGTTATCGGGCGAAATTCCCGGTGTGTTGGTCAATTGCTGACGCAACCCGAGATTGATGCCTACTGTCAAATATTGATTGACGGTCGCATCCACTGTAGCGCGCACATTATAGCGTTTAAAACCAGTATTAGCTATTACACCGTCTTGGTCCAAGTGTGCCAAAGACGTAAAATAACGGACATGTTCATTTCCTCCGTTGATCGTAACCCCATGATGTTGGGAATAGCTATTGTTGTCGAGCAACATTCCCATCCAGTCCGTGTTGCCAAACAACGGATTGGTATTGGTACCGTTACGCACCGCTTCAATCAAGTCAGGTGAATACAAGGCAGGTATTGGGTTCATGTCATGGTTAATGAAGTAGTCATTATCCACTTCAATGGCTCTATTGTACCATTCCATGTAATCCGGCCCGTCCAGGAATTTCGGGAAGCGAGTGTTCTGACCGATGTTCAACGATCCGTCATAGGTGATGCGTGGCGCCGAATGGCTCCCGCTTTTCGTTTTGATTAAAATGATGCCGCCAGCAGCTTGTAGGCCGTATGCCGCCGTTGCCACCGCGTCCTTGAGAATTGTGATACTCTCAATTTCACTTGCATCCAAATGATTAAATGAAGGGCGCTGTACCCCGTCGATAATAACGAGTGGGGTCCGGTTCGATCCATAGGTGCCGACACCCCGGATGTACAACGTCGCATCATCCGCCCCGGGTCTTCCCGATTGTTGAAGCGTGGTCAGGCCGGGGAGTCGCCCCGCCAGCGTGTTCGTGATATTCATGGCCGGTGCCTTCCTGATCTCCTCGCCCTTAATTTGGGCAACAGAACCAACCACCGATGAACGCTTCTGGGTTCCATAGGCAACCACAATCACCTCATCCAACAATTGATCACCTTCTTCCAGAACAACGGAGATATTGCCTTCCTCGTTTACCGTTTGCTCCTGATCCAGGTGTCCTATATAAGCAAACTCCAACACGACCGGGAAGGCGGCAACCCGTACGTTGAACTGGCCATTTGCGTCTGTACTGGTCGCTGTACCGGATACACCTTTGATTTTAACACTCACGCCAGCGAGCGGAATACCCGCTGCGTCCCGGACTGTTCCGGTCACCGCCGACTGCTGCGCCATGGCCATGGAACAGGCCAACAGCAGCATCAGACCCAACATCAATCTGATGACTCGTTTTTTGCTGTACATATAAAGCATACTTTAAGGGTTTAAATGAAATTTTGATTAGTAAATGCTGTTCTTATTTATCAATGGAAGGGTGTCCTTCGAAATTAACGGGAATCGTAAACGGGTCGTGGAAATAGTCGACCAGCACGGCCGCTTGCCTTCGATCCAATTGCGAGACGGCCGTCGGGTCATCCTGCAGCTCGAGGGCAGACCAAACCCCTTCCAATTCATCTATCGTAACGGAGCGCCCACACAATGCCATCACCTCCATGAGATAACGTATGGTCAACGGTTCGCCGGACGCATCCCAGTAGTGGCTTAACGCTGGGTAGAACGGCCGTAATCCGTCGACCAGCTCATATTCGCTGATCGCCCGTTCAGGATAAAACCAGGTTTGGTTAGCCCATTTATAAGGTACTCCAACGCCTTTGATGATGCCTGTAGCGCCTATCCGCTGCATTGCCTTGAAATGCGGGTCTTCCGTCGGCACGTCAATGTAGGGCATGATATAGGCACGAGATTCCAACAACGCCGCCTGCACATCGCGGATGGGCACCTGTGAAGGGTGGACACCCCGTTCCACCGCCAGCGCCGCGATGGTGCCAGCCGCCTGCCCGATGCCCAGTACCACCGGCTGCAGCCGCGTCGCTCCGTTGACGATATTGCTCACACCAATGCTTTTTTCGGCAACAATCAAACCCTCGAAGCTTTCAGGTATCAGCGATCCCATCGGTACGTTATAAGAAGGCACCCTGATCTTGACGAAATCAATCTCTGGAGCATTGCCGTATTTGTAATGGTGATGGTCAATGGTGTAGTCGCCTACGGCAATTCCGGTCCGGTAATAGGCTTGGGGCGTATCGAACGGTGTCATGACGTGCTGCAATGCAAACAACGACTTGGCCTTCAGCCGCCGTGATTCACGGTGGTAAGGAATCATCGGGAAACCGTCTTCCGTGGGGTATTCATCGTAGGCAATTCCGAGGTTTTTAAATCCAAGTTCATGTTGGATGTAATAAACGAAACGCAGCGTCATCTGCTTGGCTTCTTCCAATAACACCTCCCGCTCTGCCCTGGTCTTCTCAACAACGTTGAGGTAGATATCGTTGCCTTTCTTCGGCCAGTTGATCATGTACTTATTGTTAGGCAACCGCCCATAGGTGAGCATCTTGAAGCAGTCGTTGTTGTCCTTATTAAAGGTAGCCGGATCAGACACATCACAGCAGCCGTCGAACTCGTCCTTCCGGTAGTTTTCAGGTCTGGGGATGGTCGCGTCCGCACCCTCGCCGAAATCCTTCAACGTTATCACATACGTCAGATCCTGTACAATGTCGTTGCCTTCTTCAAGGGCATAAGGCTCATTGGTCAACGATCGACTGTCCATGCCCAGATAATAGGGCACCTGGAGGTATGCCATTACATCTCCCAGTTCGGTGGCGTCTATCAGCACCTTTCCAGAGATATTTTTTTTCCTGCTTTTCCGATCCTTGACGGTAATTTCCCACCCTGAAGTAGTTTTATGAACCGCTTCCCATGTCGTTTCATAAAGCACCTCAATACCCTGTTCCTTGGCCACCATCCGTTTCAGGATCTGGTTGCCTACAGCCGGTTCGAATAGCGTATTACTCACCCATCCTGTTTCGACGGCTTGAGGACCACCGTAATAGCTGTACAATTCCTGCCGAAACTCGCCCCATAAGCCGGCAGGTAAGCGATGATTCCCATCAATAGCTGACACACCCGCTGCGGTAAGCATACCACCAAGCCAAGGTGTCTCTTCAACCACCACTACTTTTGCACCCATGCGGGCTGCCTGAATTGCAGCCATGGTGCCACTGGCTCCGCCGCCCACGATGAGTACATCAGCCGTTTTAGCCTGCCCTGATGCGAAACCGTTCCAGTGGAACACGGTGATAACCATCAGTATCTGTTTAATTATTGCCCCTATCGTCAACTTCATATGTTTGCCTTAAAGTCAATCCTTTGGCGGCTTTAGCCTCGATAAGCGATTAAAGACACCCTTTATCATTGTATGCTCCCGAAGGTTAAATTTGGTTCACTATAGCGTATGCAGTAATGCCTCGCACATAATCCAATCCGGCTTTAGAAGTTATTTCTAAAATCAACGGCTAAATAACAATATTATTTTTTAAACATCAAATTAATATTAAATTATTTTAATAATTATCACACATTTGATACGTATATCGCGAAATCACCCACCTCGTTTGTTTTTCTTATTAAAATAATTTAATAAACATTATCTTTGGCGTTACGATCATCAAACACCGCTTTATGGAGAAAAAAATCAATTTTTTTGAAGCGCTGCATAGCCAGAAGCTCTCTGGGGTAGCCTACAAAAACATGGTTTATAAAAAGCGCATCCTTGCCCATTTAGCCAATATGGGTAACTGTACAATCGCCGACTTAAGTAAAGAACTTGCCATTAGTATTCCTAAAACCAATGAATTGGTCAATGAACTGCTCGATGATGCCATCATCACCGACGATGGCAAGACAGAAGCTGGCGTAGGACGCAAAGCGAACATGTATGGCCTGGAAGCCAACTCCGCGTTTTTCGTTGGCGTAGAAGTGAGCAGCTATCACATCAACATTGGACTGATGAACTTCAAACGCGAAATGGTCAGCACCCGGGAGCACATTGACTATCAATTGGACAACACCGAGAAATCACTCAACGCCCTGTGTCAGACCCTGCGCCACTTCATCGACTCATGTGAAGTGGCCAAAGAACAAATCCTTGGCATCGGCGTAAACCTATCGGGGCGTATCAATAATAAAACCGGTTACAGTTTTAGCTATTTCAATTTTCACGAGGATCCACTCAGCAAAATCATCGAGCAAGAAATTGGTATACCCACGTACCTTGAAAACGACTCCAGAGCGATGGCCTATGGGGAATTTTCCAGCGGCATCGTAAACGGTGAGCGGCACGTCTTATTTGTCAATATTGACCATGGCATAGGGTTAGGTATCATGATCAATGGCGAGCTATACTATGGAAAATCTGGCTTCGCCGGAGAGTTCGGGCATATTCCGGTTTTTGACAACGAGATTATCTGCCGCTGTGGCAAGAAAGGCTGTCTCGAAACCGAAGCGTCAGGCATCGCACTCCGGAGCAACTTCATTACACGCCTCAACGCGGGTGCGACCAGTATTGTAGGAAAGAAACACAAAGACGTCAGTGCAATTACGCTCGCCGACATCGTGGAAGCGGCAAAAAACGATGACACGCTGGCCATAGAGTTGATCGATGAGGTGGGCGAAAAGCTTGGCAGGGGCATGGCGACCCTGATCAACCTTTTCAACCCGGAGCTGGTGATTCTCGGCGGCATATTGGCAAACACAGGCGAATACCTGAGCCTGCCGATGAAAAATGCCATCAACAAGTATTCACTTAGCTTGGTAAATAATGATACGCGTATAAAGACATCCAAGCTCGGTGAAAAAGCCGGACTGATGGGCGCTTGCCTGATTCTTAGGGATCGGCTTTTAGCCATCACTTCCTGAACTTCTACGCCTGCGCCGACGGCACATGCTGTATACTAAATCGGCCAACCTAAGTCGGCTCACCGCCACAAAATCCATACAAGCGCCAAGCCTTTTCTTCAAACAATTAGTATATTAAAAGGACTCTATAGGGATTTCATAGGGAGATCATAGGGGCAAATCCCTATTATCTCCCTATTATCTTCTATTTAAATACCTGTTACATTTTAATTATTTGAACCGACTTTGTATATTTGGACTATAACCAATAGAACAAATTATGGCAGTATTCAAAAACGGACCGAACGGAAGCTTCAGCGGAAAAGTAGGCAGCGTCGTCGGCTATAAGTGGAAAGGCATCGATGTCATACGTGGGCTTCCCCGTAAAAGCAAAAAGCCTCGCAGCGAGGCGCGGCTGGCGAATGAACAGGCGATGAAGCTCATCATGGGCATCCTGAAACCTTTGAAGCTCTTCATCCGGATGGGCTTCCGGTATGCGGCTGAGCCCTTGAACATGAGCGCTTTCAACCTCGCTTTATCGGTTAATAAAAAGCAGGCGATCAAAGGGCAGTATCCCGATCTGGAGATCGACTGGGACAACCTGCATATTAGCCGGGGCGACCTCGCAGGGGTCAAAAGCCTGACCGCTGAATGGACCGATGCAGGCCTCCGGGTCAGCTGGGAGAAAACAATCGCCAACGGCCCCGGCCACGCCAGCGACCTGTTGTCACTCGCCGTGTACTCGGCCGAAGAGGATTTCTGGTATCCCTTTTTCAACGCGGCTACCCGCGATACAGGTGAATGCACGCTCTCAATCGACCGGGATTGGCGCTCCTTCGAGGCACATGTCGTTGCGCTGTTCGTGTCGTATACCGGAGATGCCGTGTCCAACAGCGGGCATGTGCATGTCCTCGCAGGCGCCTGAACCAGCCCCTTCCTCCACAGCAGAATCGTCGAAACTACCTCCTTATCCTGCGCCGGCGGCGAATCAGTACGCTACCGGCTACCCGCTCCTGTCCGCTTGCGGACAACAGGTGTTCGATATCGAACAGTGCACAACACAGACAAAGCCTAATAATGCTTATTTTCAATGATTTACAAAATTGGAACGATAATATATGCCAGCGTATAAAAAAGGAGTAAGGAAAAGGCTGATGGAGCAAGGATTATTACCGGATGATAACCGGTTGCCGAATCCGAAAGCCAACAAACATGTAACGAACCACGCATAGGCCAGATCGCTGAAAGCCGATGCCGCAAGCTAACATAGCATATGATCAAAATTACCGAACTACAAAAATTTTACCGTACCGAAGAAGTGGAAACGGTTGCACTCAATAATTTGAGCATCCACGTGAAAGAAGGCGAGTTTGTCGCTGTGATGGGGCCATCCGGCTGCGGCAAGTCCACACTGCTCAACATCGTGGGTTTGCTGGATGACCTCGACAACGGCAGTTACCTGTTCAACGGCATTGAAGTTGCTAAATTCAACGAGCGCAAGCGCTCCGACCTGCGTAAGCATAACATCGGGTTCGTCTTCCAAAGCTTCAACCTCATTGATGAGCTGACGGTATTCGAGAACGTCGAACTTCCGCTCATCTACACGAAAGTGCCAGCGGCCGAGCGCAAGAAACGGGTGGAGGAAGTGCTGGAAAAAGTGCAGATCATGCATCGCCGCAACCACTTTCCGCAACAGCTCTCCGGTGGTCAGCAGCAGCGCGTAGCCGTAGCCCGCGCGGTAGTCAACCGGCCGAAACTGATCCTTGCGGACGAACCTACGGGTAACCTCGACTCCAACAACGGTAATGAAGTCATGCAGTTGCTCACGGAGCTTAATGAGCAGGGTACCACCATTGTGATGGTAACGCATAGCGAGCATGACGCCCGCTACGCCGACCGCATTATCCGCATGCTCGACGGGCAGGTGTTGATGGAAACCGTGGGGTAACGGCAATGGGTGGCCGGTGATGGGTGGCCGGTAGTCGGTTTTGTAACGCCGGGAACATGGATGAAAGGAACAATATCAAATAAAGACATTTGGCAACGACTGCATTGCTTACCATCTTGATCTCGTGCTTGGGTCTGTTTGGACTGGCAGCCTACATGGCTGACGGGCGCACTGGCTGCAGTGATTACCCTGGTGGCCGTCGGTTGGCAGGCTATCAAAGCCGCGCTCGCCAACCCCGTGGACTTGCTGAGGGATGAGTGATTTTCGGCTGTAGGCTTAAGTGATGGCATAATAAAGCAAAACAACGATGAAAACTCAGTTAAAAACCGCTTGGCGCAACATAGTTGGCAATAAGTTCTACAGCATTATCAATGTCTGTGGATTAGCATTGGGATTGGCAACAGCCGTGCTGCTGTTGCTATGGGTACAGCATGAACGGAGCTACGACCGGTTCCATCGCGACCATCAACGTATATACAAAATTCTCGCCCATTTCGAGGCCAACGGGCAGCACATCGTATGGGAAGGTGTACCGGGCTCGTTATCGGTCTATGCCCAATCCATTCCACGTGTCGAATCCATCGTCCGCGTTTACAGTGAATATGATCAGGTATTGGCCAATGCCGACCGCAGCAAAGTGCTGGATGGTTTTGCCGCCGCCTGCGTAGACAGCACCTTCCTGACCGTGTTTGATTTTGAGCTCCTACAGGGTAGCCGAGCCACCTTGTTTCCGAATAATAACAGTATCGTCGTCACCGAATCAACGGCCCATAAGTTTTTTGGCGACGGCGATGCGATGGGCAAGGTGCTTCAATTCCGGGGCGACAATTTTACCGTTGCCGGTGTATTGCGTGACTTCCCGGACAACTCGTCCCTCGCGTTCGATGCACTTTTCCCCATGGGTTATTACGCGCAGCTGTTCACAGCAAACGGCGGCAATGGCGACTGGAAAACCATCGACGTGGACTTGGGCAGTTATGTGTTCCACACCTACGTCAAATTGCAGGAGGGCACAGCCCCGCAAGAAGCCGAACTCGGTTTCACAGCGGCGTACGACAAAGCGCGTGACGGCAAGAGCGATACCCGCTACGGCCTACAACCCCTTACCAGCCTGCATTTGGTAGCGGCCGACGGCAACAACGCGCCAGCGCGGATGGTACAGATCTTTCTCATCATCGCCATCTTGGTACTGGCCATCGCCGCCATCAACTACATCAACCTCTCAACGGCACGGGCCCTGGTGCGTGCGCGGGAGGTCAGTATACGGAAAATCATCGGTGCCAATAGACGGCAACTATTCTTCCAGTTCATCGCGGAGACCACCTTGCTGTTTTGCTTCGCGCTACTGGCTGCCTTCGGGCTTATTTTCGTGCTCCTTCCCGTATACAACCTCATTGCCGGCAAACAATTGCATGTGTCGCTTAGCGATACCGGCGTTTGGACGGTAGTGGGCTATTCCGCCGTGGGTACCTTGCTGGCCACCGCCATCTACCCGGCATTGCTGCTGTCGGATTTCCATCCGCTGCAGGCCATGAAGGGCAGGATTGCCTCCGGCATTGGCTCTGCCTTCTTCCGTAAAATACTGGTGGTATTCCAATTCGCTATCTCCATGGTATTGATTGTGGCTACGCTGGTCATCGGAAAACAGCTGGAGTATATCCAAAAACTGGATTTGGGCTACGACAAAGATTATGTCTTTACTGTGCCGTTGCCCAATGCTGTAAGCGGACATATCGATGCCATAAAAAATGAACTCGGCGGCCAACCGGGAATTACCGGCGTTTCTTTGGCTGACATCTATGACCTTTCTAATTATGAGTCGTCTACCGGCGACCTTGACTGGCCGGGGAAACCGGCGAACAGTCAGGTCATCATCAATCAGGCTGTCATCGACCAGCACTTTATTCCCACCATGGGCGTGCAACTACTGGAGGGCCGGAATTTTTCCGGCACACCCGCAGATAGCAACCTGTATATCGTCAATGAGGCGGCAATAAAAGAAATGGGCCTCGTATCGCCCTATATCGGCCAACCCATCAGCTTCCACAATCGCGCGGGCACCATCATTGGCGTCGTGAAAGACTTCAACTACCAGCCCTTAAAAAAGAAGATCGAGCCCCTGCTGTTTTTCCGCTGGTGGAGCGGCAATATCCTGTATGTGCGTACCGATGCCCAAGCAGCACAACAAGCCATTGCGGCAGTAGAAAAACAATACAAACGGTATGCAGGAGACATTCCTTTCCGCTTCAGTTTCCTGGATAAGCAGTTTGAGGCTAAATATGCGACAGACCAGCGTACCGGACTCTTGTTCAACATATTTGCCGGTATTGCCATCTTCATTTCATGCCTTGGGCTGCTGGGCCTGTCTACCTACACGGTGCGCCAACGGGTAAAGGAAATCGGTATCCGCAAGGTACTGGGGGCGAGTGTGGGCAGCATCGTGGGACTGCTGTCGCAAGGCTCCATCCGGCTGGTGCTGATATCGATCGCCGTGGGTACGCCCGTCGCTTGGTGGGCCACGAACACATGGCTGGAAGATTTTGCCTACCGCATTGACGTCGAATGGTGGATGTTTGTGCTGGCCGGTGCAGTAGCGGTGGGTATTGCACTGCTGACTGTCTGCTGCCAAGCCGTCCGGGCGGCGGTGGCCAATCCGGTGGACTCGCTCAGGGATGAGTGATTAAATCAAATCTGAGGAAATTGCTCATCCGTCCGAAATGCTTATCGAAGGGCCGATGAAAGGATAAAAACAGAACACTAAAAAGATGCTTAGAAACTTTCTCAACGTCACGTTCCGCAACTTACGCAAGCGCACGGTATTCACGGCTATCCACATCCTCGGGCTGAGTGTAGCTTTTGCCGCCGCCATCCTGCTGTTTCTCACGGCCATGTTTGAATTGTCTTTCGATGACTTTCACGAGAACCGCGACCGTATCGGACTGGTCTATGATGTGTCCAACCCCACCAACGGAAAGGAATACGGAGAAACGAAACCCGTGCCCTTTGGTCCGGCGCTGAAAGCCGAACTTCCAGCCGTGGAACGTATGACCCGGTTTGGAAACGGGGGCGTCGTGCTCCGTAACGGCGACCAGCAGTTTGCTGCGTCGCCGAAATTTGTTGATCCGGACTTCCTCCGCATGTTCAGCTTCCGGCTGCAGCGGGGCAGCGCATCAGCATTGGATGCATTGGATAACATCGTCATCAGCGAAACCATGGCCACGATCCTTTTCGGCCGTACCGACGTGGTCGGCGAATCCGTTGAAGCACAAATCAACGGGCAATGGCAAAATAAGGTCGTGGCTGCGGTAATGGCAACCCTCCCTGCCAATTCCAGCCTCACCTTCAACACATTGCTGCGCTTTGAGCACATGGTGCCCGACTACCATAGCTACCTGGATAAATGGGGGCATGCCAACCACAGCCTGTTCATCCAATGGGCGGGCGATAAACTCGATCCCGTGGCTTTCAACAGACAGGCAAGGCCCTTTATGGCCACGCATTATGACGGCGAAATCGCCAACCTGAAACGCGACGGGGCCGCCCCGGATGATAATGGCGAGTACCTGGCATTGAAGGCGCTGCCAATGAGCGAATACCACTTGAATAGCCCGGGTATCGGCGGGGGTGGTCCGCCAATGTTTCCATGGGCGCTGTTGCTCATTGCTGGGCTGATCCTTTTCATCGCGGGTTCTAACTTCGTCAACCTTTCGTTGGCGAGCTCTTTCATGCGAAGCCGGGAGATCGGCATGCGCAAGACGTTGGGCGGCCGGCCCTGGCAGCTGATGGCCCAGCTTTGGGCCGAGTCGCTGCTGGTGTGCATCTTTGCGTTGACCCTGGGCGGCCTGCTGGCATGGGCATTGCTGCCGCAATACAACGCCAACATGAACTATTCGCTGGCCATCGGCCAACTGTTTACCGGATGGAACTTTCCCATATTTTTCGTTGTATTTCTCCTCCTTACCGCCATTGCGGGGGGGTATCCGGCTTGGTCCATGGCGCGCGTCAACACCATTCAGACACTGAAAGGCAAATTACAGCTCAGCACAGGTGGTGGCTTGCGCAACGTGCTTACGGTGGTGCAATTTGCCATCGCCGTGGTGCTCATCATCGGCACGTTGGTGATGAGCAGCCAACTGCATTACCTCCATACCCGTCCGCTTGGATTTAACAAAACGGAAGTCATCAGCATCCCTGTCGGCAATGAAATAGACGGGGAGACGGCCCTGAAGCGGATGCGCGCAGCGCTGGCTTCGCTCCCACAGGTGGAAAGCGTAAGCGGCTCGGACATCAACATCGGCAGGGGCAGTGACGGCAGCACTTCCACTTCCCGCGTCGGCTTTGGCTATGAAGACCGTACCATCCGCACGCATTGGCTGCGGGTAGACTACGACTACCTCAGCACACTGGACCTTCAGCTTGTGGCAGGCAGGGATTTTTCCCGCGATTTCGCCACGGACACGAATGCGGTACTCATCAACGAACAGATGGCTGCGCAGCTGGGTGGCATCGAGAAAATACTGGGACAAACCATTCCAGTCAATAATGACGGCATGCAGGTGATCGGTGTGGTGAAAGACTACAACTTCAAGGATCTGCGGCAACAGATAGAGCCGCTAACGATGTTTATCAATCCGAATGAATTCGCCGTGGAGTACCTTTTTGTAAAAGTACGGCCCGAAAACTTAGCGGCTTCGCTTGCTGCAGTGGAAGCTGTATGGAAAAAAGTAAACCCGCGGTCAACGGATGGCGCGTCGTATCTGGACGAAAATACGGACAACCAATACCGGCGCGACCGGCGCTTTACCAACATCATCATCAGCGGCGCGGCACTGGCCATCCTCATCTCCTGCATGGGTCTATTTGCCATTGCGCTGCTGTCCATCAACCGGAGGGTCAAGGAGATTGGTGTCCGCAAGGTGCTGGGGGCCAGTGTATCAGGTATTATCCTCTTGCTATCGCGCGATTTTATGAAGATGGTGGTCATCGCCTTCGCCATTGGCGCTCCGGTGGCTTGGTGGTTGGCAAACAAATGGCTGGAAAGCTTTGCGTACCGCATTGATGTTCATGCAGGGCTATTGCTCCTCGGCGGCTTCATGGTGCTGGTGGTTGCGCTGGCAACAGTAATTACACAGTCGCTTCGTGCCGCGCTAGCCAATCCGGTCGATTCATTGAGGGATGAGTGATTTCAGCTTATGGGTTATAACCGTTAGGCTTAAAAGCGTATTGCTTATAACCTGACGCTTACTTCAAAAATCAAAAATGTAAAAAATGATCAAGAATTATTTCAAGACTGCCATACGAACTTTGGTCAAAAACAAATCATACGCTGCCATCAATATCGCCGGCTTGGCCGTAAGTCTCACCGCGGCCATGCTGCTGCTACTTTGGGTATGGGATGAATTGAGCTACGACCGTATGCATACCAAAGGCGACCGGATTTATTCCGCAAACGGCGCCATTGACCGAGAAATGCAGAACATTTGGGCAACTTCGGCGCCCTTGGCCGTCTTCGGTAAGGCGGAAATTGCCGTAGTAGAAGAGGCTTGCCGTGTGAACGAATGGGGAGGCTCCATCTTGCTCTCCCATGGCCGTAAAACATTCAACGAGCGGACAATTTACGCCGATTCTACGTTCTTCCGCATATTTGATTTCCGCCTGTTGGAAGGGAGCCCGCTCAAGCCTTTCGCTGATAACAACTCCATCGTGCTCAGCCAAAGTACGGCGAATAAGTACTTTGGCAGCGAACCGGCAATGGGCCAGGTGTTACAAACAAAAGACGGCAGGAACTTCAAGGTAACTGCCATCATGGAAGACATGCCGACCAATTCTTCGCTGCGCTATGACCTGTTGCTGCCGGTTGGCATGCTCGCCGAAAACCGGAATGATATGGACAATGATTGGGGCAACTTCTATTTGAAGACCTATTTTTTGCTTAAGCCCGGCACAGATGCGAACGCTGTGGGTAAGCAATTGGCAGCAATACATCTTAAACACCGCCCATCCGAGTTTTTCAAGGATATCAACTACTTGATGCAGCCGTTGGAGAAGCTACATCTTTATAACGAAAAAGGCGAGGAGCAAGGGATGCGCCAAGTCAAGATTTTCTCCTTGGTTGCACTCGTCATCTTACTGATTGCCTGCATCAATTACGTCAATCTGGTGACTGCACGGTCTACCAGGCGTAGCAAGGAAGTAAGCGTTCGCAAAGTAGTGGGAGCTAACAAAGGCCATTTGTTCTGGCAGTTTATAGCAGAATCGTTTGTTGTCTTTTTCATCGCGCTGATCATCGCCATCGGGTTGATTGCGGCACTGATACCGATTTATAATAGTCTTTCGGGCAAGGGAATGGTGTTCAGCCTGTTGGATAGCCGTGTGTGGATAATCTTTGGTCTTGCACTGATAGCCGTGCTATCGATGGCCGGTGTGTACCCGGCTTGGATGCTTTCGTCGTTCAAGCCGGCGACGGCCCTCAAAGGCAAACTGCCTGGATTCGGAAAAAACGGCAACTTCCGCAGGGTTTTGGTGGTGGTGCAATTTTCATGTGCCGTGGTATTGATTGTGGCTACGCTTGTTATCGCTAGCCAACTCAATTATATCCGCAACCTCAACTTGGGGTATACCAAGGAGAATATTTTTACGTTTAACAGCTATAATTTCCAGAAAAATTATGAAACCATCCGGGACGAGCTTCAAAATCAACCCGGCATTGCCGGCGTGACGGTTGCCCAGCAGTCTATTCTCAATGTTGGGAGCGCCACAGGCGATATCGAGTGGGAAGGCAAACCTGCTGGCATGGAGAATTTCATGATTAACCAGTTGTCTGTAGATCGCAATTTCCCCGAAGTGATGGGCATGGAGCTCATAGCGGGAAAAGGGTTTACGGGGACGGCGGCGGATAGCGCTCATTATATTCTTAATGAGACGGCCGTCAAACAAATGGGCCTCGAAAACCCCATCGGCCAGACGATATCCTTTCATGAGGTGCCGGGCACCATAGTGGCTGTAGTAAAGGATTTTCATTTCAAAAACATGAAGACGGCCATTGAGCCCTGCATTTTGTTCATAAATCCAAACTGGGGGTGGAGTACCCTGTATGTGAAAACTACTGGAAGCGAAGCACAACAGGCGATTGCGGCTGTAGAAAAACTTTGGAAACAATATAATGCCGACTATGATTTCAACTACCAGTTCATGGATGAGTCGTTTGACAACATGTACAAAAGCGATATGCGGTCTGGAAAATTGTTCAATATCTTTGCGGGAGTCGCCATCTTCCTATCGTGCCTCGGCCTTTTCGGCTTGGTGACCTATGCCGCCGAA
Organism: Parapedobacter deserti; assembly: GCF_042646065.1. Taxonomy (NCBI): domain Bacteria; kingdom Pseudomonadati; phylum Bacteroidota; class Sphingobacteriia; order Sphingobacteriales; family Sphingobacteriaceae; genus Parapedobacter; species Parapedobacter deserti. Next base: position 116,289 of record NZ_JBHRTA010000003.1, on the reverse strand, counting down.
ACACGATTTAAGGAAATCGGCATCCGAAAGACATTGGGCGCTAGCGCCAGTAACATCATCATGCTGATTTCCAAAGATTTTCTTGTCCTCGTAGCCATTTCCTTTTTGGTGGCCTTTCCGTTGGCCTGGTGGATGATGAACGGCTGGCTGAACAACTATGCCTACCGTACGGATATCGCTTGGTGGATATTTGCTGTCTCGGGCTTTGTCGCTTTTGCCATTGCGGCCATCACCGTTTGCGGCAAATCACTTCGCGCTGCGCAGCAGAATCCTATCAAGGCGATACGGACGGAGTAGTTTGGTGATGGGTGATCGGCCGATGGCCAATGAAAAAGAAGTAAGATAAAAGAATAAAGGCGTTTAAAAATGATAACGAATTATTTCAAAACCACATTCCGCCACCTCTGGCGCAACCGCCTCTTTACGGCGTTGAACGTACTGGGCTTGGCCATCGGCATCAGTGCCTGCTGGATGATTTACCGCATCGTTGACCACGAGTTCAGCTATGACGCCAAACTGCCCAATAAAGAAAATATTTACCAGGTCATCTCCGCTTTTTCCAGCGATAGCAAAATGGGCGGGGTGGGCGCGCCGCTGCACCAGGGGATACGTGCCGAAATCCCCGGATTGGAACAGGTGGTCCCCGTATTTTACCAACGGGTGAACAGCGCTGAAATCAAACGCAATGGCAATGACATTTTTGTAAAGGAAGATCCGCAACAGGTGATCGCCACGGATGTTTCATATTTTAACATGCTGCCGTACACGTGGCTTGCCGGAGACAAGGCGACAGCACTGAACGCGCCCGGAAATGTGGTGCTTACCCAAAGCCGGGCCAAAGAATATTTCCCGGGAGCCAATCCGGAGCACATCGTGGGCCAGACCATCCAGTATTACGGACGGGATACCGTGCGGCGGACCGTAACCGGCGTGGTGGCCGATTACGACATGCCTTCCGAATTTACCGCGCAGGAATTTTTTGCGCTGCGTGAGCAAACGTACGAAATGTATATGTGGACCAACACCAACGGAAGTGATAAACTTTTCCTGCAATTCAAGCCGGAAACGGATGTGGAAGCCACACTGCAACTCATCAACGAACTTGATGCACGGCATTGGAAAGCTTTCGCGGAAGAACGGGGAAGCGAGCTGCAACGGGGTAAAACCTATGAGCTGCTGCCGGTAAATGACATTCATTTCGCGACCGGTGTAAGCGACTACTTCGGTGTCGCCAAGACGAGCAAGCCGGTGCTGTACGGCCTGGTCGGTATCGGCGCATTTCTGCTGATCCTCGCCTGCATCAACTACATCAACATGAGCGTGGCGCAGATTCCTGTGCGGGCGAAGGAGATAGGCGTACGGAAGACGCTTGGCGGGGACCGGTGGCACCTGATCGCCCAGTTTCTAAGTGAAACAGCGGTAACCGCTTTTATCGCCTCCATCCTTGCTTTCGCGTTTAGCCGATTGGGGTTTGTGGTGTTGGATGACATCATTCCGGCAGGCGCGACACCCTACGGCGGCGTTTTGCTGTTTTTTGTCTTCACCCTCGGCGTGGTGTTGCTCATCACCCTGTGCGCCGGTCTCTATCCGAGTTGGCTCATTGCGAAGGTAAAAACCGTCGTCGTGTTGAAAAATTCCAAACTGAGCGCACTGCCGGGCCGGTTCAGCCTGCAAAAAGTGCTGATTGTTTTCCAGTTTTTCATTGCGCTGGTCTTTATCACGTGTACGATTATCGTCGGTGCGCAATTGCGTCATACACTGAAAGCCGATATGGGGTTCAACAAGGACGCTATTGCGCTGGTGAATGTCCCCTGGAAATACCTGAGCGATCCACGCTACCGCGACAAGCAATTCACGCTATTGGGCGAGCTCCGGAACATACCGGGGGTCGAAAATGCTGCCTTGGGCACGATTCCGCTGGCTCCGGCAGGTTCATTTGCGCCTTTCCAGCAGGACCCCGCGGGAGGGGAGCACATGGTGGAAAGGAAATGGATAGATACGGCCTACCTCGGTTTGTACGAGATGGAACTGCTGGCCGGGCGCAACATCCGCCAGACGGACACCGTGAGTGAATACATCATCAACGAGTCTGCCGCCAAGCTCTTTGGCTTCGCCGCGCCGCAGGATGCCATCGGCCAGCCCTTCGCGCAACGAGGCAACAGCCAGCACGCCATCGTGGGTGTCGTGAAGGATTTCCATACGCTGGATTTTTATACGCCGATCGGGCCGCTGGCATTGATGTCGGAAAAAAACCAGCTGTATACGTTCAACATCAAGCTGAACGGCCGGAATCCGGGGCAATGGCAGGCAACGCTCAATGCCATAGCGGAGCAATGGCGCGATTTTTACCCCGCGCATGCATTTGAGTACCGCTTCTATGATGAAGCATTGCAGGCGCTGTACCAGCAGGAACGGCAGATTGCCAAGCTGATCAACCTGGCAACGATGATCGCCATCTTCGTCAGCTGCCTGGGGCTGTTCGGACTGGCAACGCTTACCGCCTTCCAACGCACCAAAGAAATCGGCATCCGCAAGGTTCTGGGCGCGTCCGTGGCAAGTATCGTCCGATTATTTTCCCTGGACTACGTAAAACTTATTGCCATTGCGCTGGTCATCGCTTCACCCATCGCGTGGTGGGCGATGAGTGAATGGCTGGAGGATTTTGCCTACCGAATCGACATCGCGTGGTGGATGTTTGCCTTGGCTGGTTTGTCAGCGGTCGTGATAGCGCTGTTTACCGTAAGCTGGCAGGTGATTCGGGCGGCCGTGGCCAATCCGGTGGATGCACTGCGGGATGAGTAGCGTCATGCAAGGCGGAAATCCTGTTTCTCCTGAGGCGAGACCGGGATAGGATAGTTTGAAAGATGGATGATGAGATGAATTAGTAGATAAAAAATCAGTTTCTTATGAAAACGTTAAGAAAAATCATGACTTGCCTACTAATTGGAATGGCAAGCCATTACGTCGTTGCCCAAGATATCCCCTACGGAAGCAACCCAGAGGCTGGGCACTATCTGAATGTTGGTGATGCCAATATTTATTATGAGGTATATGGCGAAGGACAACCACTCGTGATGCTTCATGGAGGGGTTTATGGCTACATCGATGAATTCACCCCACTTATTGTTAAGTTGGCCGATCATTTTCAGGTTATCTGTATTGGTATCCGGGGCCACGGTAAGTCGGAGATCGGTAATACACCTTATTCCTATCAGCAACGGGCTGACGACGCGTATCAGGTAATCCGTGCGGTAACCCAAGACAGCGTAATCGTAATCGGTTTCAGTGATGGTGGACATAGTGCGCTGAAATTGGCAGCTTTATATCCACAAACCGTAAAAAAAGTTGTAGCTATGGGGATTGGAGACAAACCAAAGGACCGAGAAGAGAATCAATTTAACTATACCGCAGAATCGTTAATGGCTTCCGACTCCACTTTTTTCGCCGGTCGGCTCAAACTGATGCCAGAGCCGGAAAGATGGAACGAATCACTATCCATGCTCTCGGATATGTACAATAACGAATATATGAGTAAAGAGACGTTTGAAAAAATTCAATGCCCGGTATTGCTTATGAATGGGGACAATGATGGGTATAATACCTTGGATGCGTTTATCCAATGCTCCAAGTACCTTTCGCAGGCGCAGGTCGCCGTCATACCCGGATGCCACCATGTTATATTCTTCTGCAATTTCCCAGCGGTCTGGGCCGGTTTGGCGCCCTTTCTGGGTTTACAGCATCCTTGATGAACAAAAAAGCTGCATCGCGAAGGTGCGCTGACACGAAAATAAACGTCATGTTATACAACTTCTTCAAAACCGCCTGGCGCCAGTTATGGCAAAACAAGTCTTTCGGGTTGATCAATGTCGTTGGATTAGCTTTGGCCATGGCATGCTGTCTCATGATTTTGCTCTGGGTACAACACGAACGGAGCATCGACAATTTCCATGACTACATCGGGCAACGCTATACCGTTTACCAAACCATCAAGTCAGGTGAGCAGGTGGAAGGTAACTACAGCAGCCCCATTAAGTTCAATTTCGAGGACAACACCCGCATGTTCCTGTTGGACGAAGCGAAGGAAGACATACCCGTGGTCATCGCTTCCCCCATCGCTTGGTGGGCAATGAACAAATGGTTGCAGGACTTTGCGTATCGCATCGGCATCCAGTGGCAGATGTTCGCCGTGGCGGGACTGGCGGCCGTAGTGATTGCGCTGCTCACGGTTAGCTGGCAAGCGATACGGGCAGCAACAGCCAGTCCGGTGGATTCATTGAGGGATGAGTGATTAATGGAAGTTTTCTAATGGCCAAAACATGATCAAACCATCTGACCGAAAGGGAGGAAAGCTGTAATAAGGATCAAAAACAAATTATAATGTTACAAAACTATTTCAAAACCGCTTGGCGGTATCTGGTAAAACATAAATTCTATTCGGTCATCCATGTACTGTGCCTTGCGCTGGGCATCACCTTTGCTATGGTCATCGGTATTTATGTGCTGAACCAATATGCAGTTAACCGCTCGCTCAAGAGCGTAGACCACCAGTATCTCATCAAGAGCGATTGGGGGGAGGCCGAAGGCGGCGGACTTGACATCACCACGCTGGGTCCGTTGGCCAAGACGGTGTACGAGGAGTACCCGTCTTTGGTGGCCAATTTCTATCGTTACAACCCGGTAACCAATGTCGTTTCGGCTGGGGAAAACCACTTCATGGAAAATATAGCCATCGGCGATACCACGCTTGTAAACATGTATGGGTTTCCGGTATTGTATGGCGACAAACAACACCCGTTTACAGACAACCATTCCGCCGTTATCACCGAATCTGTAGCAATAAAGCTTTTCGGGAAAAAAGATGCCACGGACGAAACCATCAGCATCCACACCACGGTCAATGGGGTCAAGCAAGATTATGTGGTATCGGCAGTGATTGCCGATCTGCCCTACAACTCGGTCACCCGACTGACCGGTGATGTCCTTACCATTTTTGTCCCGGCAGCAGGAAGTTTATATTACGGTTCCGGCGAACCGTTGTCAAATTGGAACAATCCCTTCGAAATCGGTTTAATCCAGCTGCAACCGGGTGTCGTTCCGGCAGATCTAACCCGTCCCTTCCGGCAAATACTTGCCACGCATACCCCGGAAAATATCCAACAGAACTTGACCGTCGAACTGGCAGCCCTGAAAGATTACTACTTGAATGACAATAACGGCGCTGCGCGGAAAATGATCATCATCCTATCTGCATCTGCTCTGTTTATCTTGTTGATGGCTATCATCAACTTCGTCAACATCAGTGTTGGTACCGCAGCAACTCGGCTCAAAGAAATCGGCCTGCGCAAGGTGTTCGGTGGCGCCAAAAAACAGTTGGTGGCCCAGTTCCTCGGTGAAGCACTCTTGCTGACGGCATTTGCCGCGACCCTGTCCCTACCGCTTTACGAGGTTTTACGGCCGGTGTTCGATGAAATCCTGAACACCCAGCTGACATCGGTATTCCACTTCGGCTGGGGGCCGGTGTGCTTCTTGACGGCATTGGTTGCCCTAACGGGACTTGCCGCGGGAATTTACCCTGCATTTGTACTGAGTACGGCCAATATGGTCGTGGCCGTCAAAGGCAAGATCGACACGACCAAGGGAGGCTTGTCGTTGCGGAAATCCATGTTGACGGTACAATTCACGCTAGCCATTGCGGCATTCATCGGAGCTTTGACCGTATCCCGTCAAGTGCGCTTTATTTTCGCCAAAGACATCGGCTACGACAAGGACCAGGTGATGGTCATTACAGCCTTCCCAAAACAGTGGGACGACGAAGGCGTCCATAAGATGATGGCTGTGCAACAAGACCTGTTACAATTGACTTCGGTTAAGGATGCCACACTGTCCTTCGAGGTACCCAATAGGCAACCCCCGAATGCTTTTAGCTTACAGGTGGCTACCGGCGAAGGACCGAAAGCACCTATCATTTCCATGGGAGCTGATGAGCATTATGCGAGCACATTTGGCATGACCATGTTGACGGGTAGCTGCTTTGCGCAATCGGGTGGCTATATCCCCGGCCAGATTGTATTGAACGAATCGGCGGTGAACGCCCTCGGGCTGACCGTTGAGTCGGCCGTAAACCAGAAAATCCGCGATGTAGCATCAGGCAATGAAGTCATTATTGCGGGAGTGGTCAAGGATTTCAACTATTCGAGCCTGCAGGAACAGATCGAGCCGATTGCGTTTTTCCATGTGCGGGACTTCAGGTCATACCGATACCTATCATTGAAACTCAACACGACGGATATGGCCAACACCGTGGCGCTCATCAAAAACCAATGGAACGAATTACTGCCTAACTCGCCGTTCGAGTTTACGTTCATGGATGAGCAGTTTGCCTCATTGTACCGTTCGGAGATGCAACTGAAGCGTGCCGCGGACGTCGCGACCGTGCTGAACTTCGTCATTGTTTTTATGGGAATCTTCGGCATGGTGACCTTCACGTTGAACAAACGGATGAAGGAAATCGCAGTTAGGAAAGTACTGGGTGCGCGGATACGACATATCACCCTCCTGTTCATAAAGGATTATGCATGGCTGATTGTCTTGGCGACTGCAATTGCCTGGCCATTGACCTACCTGGCCGCCGACAAATGGCTTGCAAGCTATGCCTATCGGATAAACCAGGATGCCGGACTTTATATTGCCGTGGCGGTCATTATCTTCGCCGCTGCCTGCTCCTTAATCACAGTGCTGTGCGTGAGGGCCGGCCGGGCCAATCCGGTGGATTCATTGAGGGATGAGTGACTTTTTTGCTATGATCAAGAACTATCTCAAAATCGCATTTCGCAACCTTTGGCGTTACAAAGCATATTCGCTCTTGAATATTTCCGGGCTATCCATCGGTCTGTTATCAAGCATCCTGATACTGCTATGGGTTGCCAACGAACGGAGCTACGACCGTTTCCACGAAAACGCGTCGAAAATCTACCGGATTACAAGCAGTCTATCCGAAGACTTCAGGGCGGCGGTGGCGCCTCCCCCGCTTGCGCCGGAGCTGATCGAAAAGCTGCCCGCTGTCGACAACTACCTGCGGTTTAGCCATCCGGTAAAGTACACGTTTGAACATGAGGGCAATCGCTTTGAGGAAAAAGGGGGCTTTTACGTCGACAGTACATTCTGGGACTTTTTTTCATTCGCATTGGTAGACGGAGAAAAACAACACTCGTTCAACATGCCAAACGCCATCCTGATCACGGAAAGCATGGCCAGGAAGTATTTTGGGCATACCGAGGTCGTTGGCCAATCCTTGATACAGGAAAATAAACGGCCGTTGACCATCACGGCAGTACTCGCCGACCTTCCCAGCAACTCCCATCTGCAATTCGCCTACCTGCTCCCGATGGAACAGATCGAACACGGCAGCTGGATGCACGAAGCGAAACAGGATTGGCGGAATTTCGTCAACTATGCATACCTCAAGATGGATGACTCGTTTGTCCATACTGAAGCTTCCGTTGATCACATCGAGCGGCAAGTACAGGAAATCTTCTGGGCACACGTGGATGGATCGATGCTTAAAACAACGTTCAAACTACAGCCCTTGGGCGACATCCACCTGCACTCCACCAACCTACAGGTAGACTTGGCAGGACGCAGCAACAGCCGGTATGTGGATACTTTGTTCATGGTCGCCGTCTTCATGCTGGTCGTTGCGTGCATCAATTTCATGAATCTCTCCACGGCGCGATCGGCCCGCCGAGCAAAAGAGGTGGGGTTAAGGAAAGTCGTCGGTGCCGAACGGGCACAACTCATCGCCCAATTCATGGGAGAATCGCTTCTGATCACGTTCGCGTCTCTTTTCATTGCAATAGGGTTGGTGTGGTTGGCATTGCCCGGCTTCAATACACTCATCGGCAAGACGTTGGAAATCCGCCTGTTTGATATCAACATATTGGCCGCTATGTTAGGCATCGCGCTGCTCACGGGATTGATATCGGGAAGTTATCCGGCATTGTACCTATCGGGCTTTGTCCCGCGAGCGTACTCAAAGGCGCGCCGACTGCGGGCAAAAATGGTCATATCGTGTTTAGAAACACGTTGGTGGTTGTGCAGTTTGTCGTGTCCATATTCCTCTTGGTTGGAACAATCGTCATCTATAAACAGCTCAGCTTTGTGAAGAACCGAAACCTTGGTTTTGACAAATCCAACTTGGTCTATATAGAAATGAACGGTGAAGTGTGGGGTAAGCAGGCTGCCTATAAAGATGCATTGGCCAACCATCCGCTAACATCGGATTTCACCGTCATTGATATGCTGCCATCGAATCTGAAAAGCGGCACCGTAGACTTTCAATACGAGGGAAAGGATCCCGATTCGGAGCTGATTGTGCCCATGATGGACGTAGGGGAAAACTTTATCGAGGTATTTGATATGGAAATGGTAGCAGGGCGGCCTTTCTCCAAACAGCGTAACGACTCGAGCAATTACATCATCAATGAAAAATTGGCGGGCATTATCGGATATGCTCCTGAAGAGGCGATCGGCAAGCCGTTCGCTTTATGGGGGAACAAAGGGCAGATCATCGGGGTGGTGAAAGACTTCAATTTCAAGCCCGCTACCCAAGCGATCGAACCCCTGATACTTTCTTATAACAATTGGGGCGGAATGTTTGTGGTCAAGGCACAACCGCAGCAACTGGAGGCTACCCTCGGCGCATTGGAGAAAATCAACGCTGATATCAATCCGAGTTTCCCTTTTTCGTACGGGTTTGTTGACCAAGAATTGGATAAACTATACGAAAGTGAACACCGGCTGAGCAACCTGTTTTACCTATTTGCCGCGTTGGGTGTTTTTATTTCCTGCCTTGGCCTGTATGGGTTATCTGCTTTCATGGCCGAAAAACGCATCAAGGAAATCGGTATCCGTAAGGTATTAGGGTCGTCGGTCACTGGCATAGTCTATTTGCTGACAAAAAGTTTCATCGGCTTGTTGGCTTTGGCCGTAGCCATCTCGATTCCCTTGGCATGGTACGGTGCATCCAAATGGTTGGATAGCTTTGCCTATCGGATCGATATCAACTGGACGATTTTCGGTTTAGCAGCTTGCTTGGCTTTCATCGTCGCGCTGGTGACTGTGGGTTATGAATCCATAAAAGCTGCAACGGCCAATCCGGTGGATTCGTTGAGGGATGAGTGATGAAATGGGATAAAGAATAGGAAAACCATCCGCCAAGGCGGATAGCTAAATACCAAAAAATAAACAAAATGCTAACAAACCACTTCAAAATCGCCTGGCGCAACCTCGTGCGGGGCAAGATATTTTCCGCCATCAATATTATGGGCCTAGCCCTTGGGCTAACCGCCTTTCTCTTGCTTGCGCTATACGTAAACGACGAGCTGAATTATGATCGCTTCCATGAAAAGGCCGACCGGATTTACCGGGTGTCCCGGGAGTTCCTGTCCGACGATGGGTCGACAAGCTTGCACCTGGCCCAGCTGGCCCCACCTTATGGGCCGTTAATTGCGCAGGATTTCCCCGAAATAGAACGCGTGGTGCGGACGCTGCAGACGAGTGCAACCATTCGGTACGGCGAAAACGTGTTCAACGAAGATCGGATATTTTTTGCCGAGGATGGCTTCTTTGACGTTTTCACCGTGGATGTAACCCAAGGGGATGCCCGTACCGCCCTGAAAGATCCCTATACCATACTCATGTCGGCTCCCACGGCCAAAAAATATTTCGGCGACACGGATCCTGTAGGTAAGACCGTGCGCGTAAACAATCAGGCGGAATTCATGGTATCGGGGGTCTTCGCCTCCCTGCCGTCCCAGTCGACCATGCACCCTGATATGCTGATATCGTTCGCTACACTGAACGACGAGGCCATCTACGGCACGGAGAACCTTCGGACCAACTGGGGCAATAACGCCTTCAACACCTACCTGCTGCTCCCCGAAGGGTACGACCCCCAGCGATTAGTCGATGCCTTTCCGGCCTTTCAGGACAAACATATGGGCGAACACACGTCGAAGTATTCGCTATTGCACCTGATGAAGCTAACGGACATCCACCTACATTCGCATACCGACTCGGAAATCGAACCGACATCGGATATCCGGTACGTATATTTCTTTTCGGCCATCGCGCTTTTCATCCTCATCATCGCCTGCATTAATTACATGAACCTCACCACGGCCCGTTCGGCCAAGCGGGCCAAAGAGGTGGGCATGCGCAAGGTGGTGGGCGCCCTACGCGGCCAACTAATTCGGCAGTTTCTGGCCGAATCGCTCTTGTACACGATTATTGCCTCTGCGCTGTCGGTTGCGTTGGTGGCGATTGGTTTGCCGTTGCTGAATGACCTTTCGGGGAAGAGCCTTTCCTTTGCCGAGGTGCTGACCCCCACCTTTGCGTTGGTCCTCCTAGGCATCTCGGCGTTTACCGCGCTGGTCGCGGGCAGCTATCCTGCTTTTTTCCTCACGGCTTTCCAGCCGATCAAGGTGTTCAAGGGCAAAGTGGCTACGGATGTCAAGAAAGGCGTGCTGCAGCAGATACTCGTCACCGTTCAGTTTTCCATAGCCGTGCTGCTGATCAGCTGCACCATCATTGTATACCAACAGATGCAACATATACAAGATTTCAAGCTGGGCTACTCCAAGGAACAGGTGGTGCTGATGCCCGCTGCCGGCGACTCGACGTCCTTTGAGTCCTTCAGGCAGCAATTGCTCCAGCATAGCACCGTTATGGATATCGGCCGTTCTTCACGCATCCCCACCGGCAGGTTGCTGGACGGCCAGGGGGCCTCGGTATCGCGGGGCGGCGAGCTGGCGCCGGTAGGTGCCATCATCAAGGGATTGGCCATCGATGAGCGGTTTATTCCCACCTACCGAATCGAGCTGGCGGCTGGGCGCAATTTCTCGGATGCGCGTCCGTCTGATCGAACCGGCGCCTTCCTGCTCAACGAAGCGGCTGTGAAAATGCTGGGATGGGCTACCCCCGAGGAAGCCATTGGGAACACGTTTGTCTATGGCGATGCGAAGGGTACGATTATCGGCGTGACCAAGAATTTCCATTTCGAATCGCTGCACCAGCAGGTGGTGCCGTTAACGATGGGTATGCAAACGGCGGGCTATTCCTGGTGGTCAGTTCGTCTCACGGAGGGTGACGCCAGAACCGCCCTGAGCCATCTGGAAGCCGTCTGGAAGGCCCACTTTCCGGACAACCCCTTCCGCTACGAGTTTCTGGACGACCGGTTCGGCGCGCTGTACGAACGGGAACAGACACAGCAACTGCTTTTCGGTATTTTCGCCGGTATTGCCATCTTTATCTCATGCCTGGGGCTGTTGGGATTATCCATGTACATAGCCGAACTGCGCACCAAGGAAATCGGCATTCGCAAGGTGCTGGGCGCTTCTGTAAGCAGTGTCGTGCAGTTGCTCTCGAAAGATTTCATTAAGCTGGTGCTTTTTGCCATCGGCATAGCGGCCCCTTTGGCTTGGTGGATCATGAGCAACTGGTTGCAAGATTTTGCGTACCGCATCGATATCGAATGGTGGATGTTCGCCGTGGCGGGACTGGCAGCCGTGGCGATTGCGCTGTTCACGGTAAGCTGGCAAGCGATACAGGCAGCAACAGCCAATCCGGTGGATTCGTTGAGGAACGAATAGTTAACGGAAAAAGACGAAAAAAGAACAAAGAGTACGGACAGATTCGCCTGTTATCATATCAAAAAATGTTACAAAACCACCTCAAAACCGCGTGGCGGAACTTATTACGCTACCGAACAACAACGCTGATTAACATATCAGGGTTAGTTATCGGGATGACAGCCGCTTTTTTTGTATTCCTTTGGGTGAAGAATGAGTATGCTTACAACGGCTATCACCAAGACGTGGAACGTGTATACCGCCTGAAAACCTACCTGACAATTGACAAAGACAACACCTGGATATGGGAAAATTCCCCTTACCTGCTGGGCGAGGAGGCAAAAAAACAACTACCCGAGGTGGAGGCGCAAACCCGCATGCGCGCAATGCGATTTGACATGCCGACCATCACCATCAACGGACAGCGGTTGAAGGAGAAGGCGGCCGCACAAGTGGATGACCAATGGTTCAGCCTATTTAATTATGATTTTTCCGAGGGTAGTCCAAGGGCTTTCAACAGCCAACTTCACAGTGTCATCTTGACCGAATCAGGCGCACGCCGGTATTTCGGTAACGGCCCAGCACTTGGGAAAACGTTGCGTATCGACTCGGCCGACTACCAGGTACAAGGCGTGATCAAGGATTACCCGACTAACTCCAGCTTCCGGTACGACATGTACCTCCCCATTGCCGCCCGGCTTGCTGACCCGAAAACCAGCCAAGGCGATATGGGTTGGGGAAACTTCCGTTACCTGACCTTCATCAAGATCGATCCCGCGGCAGACCCTACTCATATTGCTCGTCAATTGCAGGATATCCTCGCTTTCCATCGGAATAAAGAAAAAGACGATACCCGGATCGGACTCGTCGGACTCAAGGACATGCATTTCGAAAACGATCTTCAATCGTCGTCTTTTCCGCACGGCAACCGAAAGACGGCCGGGGCGTTTATGGTGCTGGGCGGTATATTGCTTGCTATCGCTTGCATCAATTATATCAACCTGACTACCGCCCGCGCGTCGTTGCGTGCGAAAGAAGTCGGCATCAAGAAAATCGTAGGCGCCAGCCGCCCTTACCTGCTCACGCAGTTTGCCGTTGAAGCGTTTATGACCAGCTGCTTGGCCTTATGCGGCACCCTTCTGCTATCGTGGATCGGCCTTCCTTTTTTTAATCAGCTCGTCGACAATCATTTCACGATTTCACTCTCCGACGCCACATTATGGCAAATATTAGGCGTTACATTGTTCGCCAGTACATTGCTGACAGGCGTTTACCCCGCCTTGCTCTTGTCGTCATTCCAGCCTGCAGCAATTTTCCGCGGGAAAAATATGTTGGGGATGCAGGATTCGGCTCTCCGCAAATTACTGGTGGTCGTCCAGTTTACTATTTCCATTGCCCTAATAATCGGCACCGTCGTTATTTACAGGCAAATGCAGTACATCCAATCGACACACGCCAGCTATGACCATTCGCAGGTCATGACCTTGAATGTCCACTGGCAGTATTGGACAGCTGATTTCCGTGCAGGACGCTCCGACATCCGGGATGTATTGCGGCAGAAACTGGCTGCTGAAAGCAGTGTTGAGCGCATATCGGTGATCAACGGGGGTTCGGTTGTCAATATGAGCAACAACGCTTCAGGAGGGTTTGACTGGGAAGGGCGTGCTGCGGACTTCAATCCGCCCATTGCGCCTTTCGAGGTAGACACCAACTTTAAGGCTTTGGTCAACCTGCAACTGGTGGAAGGGCGCTGGTTTACCCCGCACAGCCAAGCAGATGAGCAAAATGTGGTCATCAATGAAACCGCCGTACGTGAGCTCGGCATCCGGCAACCTGTCATCGGGCAGCGCTTTGTAAACCGCGGAGATACCGGTGTGATTATCGGCGTGGTTCAGGATTTTGTTTACAAAAGCATGCATGAACCGATAGGGTCGGCGGTGCTTAGCAACAATCCGGGGCATTCCTCCACATTTTTAGTCCGCATAGCCGCCGGAAGGCACATGGAAGCCCTCAAGGCTGCTGAACGCATTTGGAAGGAGTTGATGCCTGATGTTCCCTTTGAATACCAATTTGCAGACGAAGAGTTCGAGGCCTTGTATCGCGCCGACCGGAAAGCGGCTTCATTGATTTTGGTGTTTTCCCTATTGGCTATTTTCGTCGCCTGCCTCGGCCTCTATGGCCTGGCGGCCTTCAATACCGAACGCCGGCACAAAGAAATCGGTATCCGCAAAGTTTTGGGCGCTTCGATAACTGGTGTCGTGCGATTGCTTTCTACGGATTTTGTCAAACTTGTGTTCATTGCCGTGGTGATCGCCTCGCCCATCGCCTGGTGGGCGATGAACAAGTGGCTGGAAGATTTTGCGTACCGCATCGACATCCAGTGGTGGATGTTCGCCGTGGCGGGACTGGCGGCCGTGGTGATTGCGCTGCTCACCGTGAGCTGGCAGGCGATACGGGCGGCAACGGCCAATCCGGTGGATTCGTTGAGGGATGAGTGATATTTCAGCTATTGCGCTCCGCTGCCGTATACTAGGCCGTGTGCGCAAGAGGCGGAACAGTGGTGCAGGAAAATAAAGAAAATGGTTATCGCAACAAGGAACAAAGACTGGTGAGCCTAATGTTTGATGTCTAATATCTCTTATCTAGCGTCTAAAAAATGATCAAGAACCACTTCAAGACCGCGTGGCGGAACCTTTGGCGCAACAAGGCGTTCAGCCTGATAAATGTGATCGGGCTATCTTTCGGATTGGCAAGTATATTATCCTTAACATTACTTGTGAATCAATATTTCACCCGCGACGAGTTTCACGAGCGGAAAGACAGGATGTATTACCTGAAAACATTCTCGCCGGATGGAAGCGGGCACCAGCAGACCACCTTTCCGCTGCTCTACGAAATCGAAGCGGCCTGCCCCGAAGTGGAGGCCATCACCCACTGGCAGAGCGGGTATAACCCGTGGCTGTCGGTTGGCGAACATACGGTCCAGGCGAATGGCACTTTCGTGGATCCAGGTTTTCTACAGCTGTTTTCGTTTGAAGTGATCGAAGGGAAACGGACGAATGCCTTGCAGGGAAAGCAATCGTTGGTGATCTCAAAACGCCTAAAGACCCAGTTATTCGGTGACAAACCGGCACTGGGCGAAACGGTCATCGTATCGGATAGCATTCCGCGTACCGTAACAGGGGTAGTGGAAATTCCGACGGCCTCTTCCTTGCAGGCCGATGTGTTTTTACCCGTTCAGTTTTTATGGGATTACATGGATGACTTTGAGGAAATCGCTAACTGGTACAACGTCTTTGCACCGGGGTATCTGCTGCTCCGGGAGGGGACCGACGTGGAGCTACTGAACGAAAAAATAGCCGGAATCGTCCGGCAGCATTACGTCGAGGAAAAAAAGAGCAGCGTGGTAAAAGCGGTGCCTTTCACGCAGCTGAAGAAGGAGCTGGGCGACACGGTGCACAAAATTATCATCGGAGCCATCGCAGCTGCCATTTTTGTCTTCTTGATTGTACTGGTTAACCTGGTTAACCTCAACATGGCTACCGCATTAACGCGGACAAAGGAGCTTGCGGTGCGGCGTACGATCGGGTCTTCGAAACGGAACATCATCATGCAATTCTGCATAGAGAACGGGTTAGTCATGGCTATATCGCTGATATTCGGATTCGCCATCTTCCGGTTGGTGCTGCACGCCTTGGTCAATGAGGTCGTCGGGCAGCGCCTGGGCGGACTGGACCTGGCACACGGGTATGTGATGGCCGTCTTGGTTCTGGGGATTGCGGCCGGGGTTGTAATCCTTGCCGCGGTCATTCCTGCCGCACGCTTGAACAGCCTCAAGCTGACAAACGCCCTAAAGGGAAAGATCAGCGACAGGATGGCGCTGGGGGGTGTTAGAAGCGCCTTCATTACCGCGCAATTTGTACTGGGCATCACGGTTCTATGCATGGCAATGATCCTGAACAGCCAGATCCGCTACATGAAAACCGCATCACTGGGTTTCAATACCGAAGACGTTGTGGTGGGGATGCTGGATCTCGGCTTCGAGAATCCCGAACAGGCAGACAGCCATTTTGACGTTGTCCTCCAGGCGTTGAAAGCGGATCCTTCCGTAAAAGCCGTTTCCACGACACAGGAGATACCCACCGCCTATTCATATAATTCCAACGGCTTTTCCGACGTTGAAAGCGATAAGGAAGTTCACATACAGTACGCCCGAGCCGATGCGGGCTTTGCCGAGGCCTATCAGATCGCCATTGTTGCAGGGCGCAATTTTGATGACCGCCTTCAGGCAACCGAAAGGGATAAAGTACTGCTTAACGAAACGGCAGCGAGCGCATTTGGCTGGACTGATCCCGTTGGGAAAAGGCTCCGGCAAAAAGGATCGGATCAGGTAGTGACCGTCATCGGCGTCATGAAAGATTTCCATTACCACGGTCTGAACCACTCGATAGCCCCTATAATGCATTTTTATGGGAGCGAATCCGGTCTCGCATCCAACAGCTACCTCAGTATTCGCATCGATGCCCGCCACAGGGAACAAGTGATGGCCAAACTGGCAGACTCGTTCGAGCAGTTGCCCTCCAAAAAAGCGTTCAGCTACCAATGGATGGATGAACGCGTGGAAAACCAATATACGCTATTGGATGGGATATTGAAGGTGACCAACTATGTGGCGTTATTGATTCTGCTGATCGCCAGCATGGGGCTGCTTGGGCTCTCCATGATTTTTGCCCAGCAGCGCGTAAAGGAAATCGGTATCCGCAAGGTACTGGGGGCGACCGTAACTAGTATCGTGGCGCTATTGTCTGCAGATTTTGTGAAACTTGTATTGGTGGCCGTTGTCATCGCTTCGCCGATCGCATGGTGGGCGATGGACAGCTGGCTGGCCGATTTCGCTTACCGCATCGATATCCGATGGTGGATGTTTGCCGTGGCCGGCTTGGCTGTGGTGGCGATTGCGCTACTCACCGTGAGCTGGCAGGCGATGCGGGCGGCTGTCGTCAACCCGGTGGAGTCGTTGCGGGATGAGTGATGTGCAAGTTTCAGCCTGTTTCGCCTCGTCTGGATCCAGGGCGCTTCGCTACTGTATCCTAAGCCGCCGTCGCAACAGGCTGAAATGGTTGCGGTGTAAGGAGATTGCAGGATGAATGATTAATGGAATAAAAATAAAAAAGAGCAAGGATAATGATGCATAACCTGAAAATTGCCTTTCGTGCGCTATTGAAAGGAAAGCTGTACACCGCTATAAATATTTTAGGGCTTTCAGTGGGATTGGCGTCTTGCCTTCTGATCGGCGCGGTCGTATTTGACGAACTGTCTTATGATTCCCATTGGAGCCACTCGAAAAACTTATATAGACTGCTTTCCGTCCGGCCAGACGGTGGAGACTACGGCCAAAAGGGCGGAACCGTATTTGCCACACTCGCTCCAACGCTAAAACGCTATTTTCCGGAAGTGGTAGATTACAGCGAAATCTACCCGGCACCTATCCACCTTAAAGTCGATAGAACAGACCCACTACCGCTCAAAGCGACGATGCTCCATGCGGATAGTGCCACCATGCAACTGCTTGACATCCGGGTCTTTTCCCATCATGACCTGACGCCGACCCGGGACATCAAGAAAATCGTCATCTCCGAACAATTCAGCAACACCCATTTTTCGGGCAAGAACCCCTTGGGTAAGCGCATCTATGATGTACCCCAGTATGGCGAGAAGCCCAATGAATATGTCATAGCAGGAGTAATGAAAGACCTGCCGCCGAACACCCACCTACGTGCGGATGCACTTTTGCTGCATGCACGCACGGAGCAGGAACTGACGAACGGCGGCCGCGGTACGCACTATGCGAGGCACTACATCTTGCTGCGCGACGGGACCGATCCTACGGAATTTGAGCGGAAGATCAATGCTTGGTACCGGGGTATCCCCGAGAACGACAAGGGACTGCAGTTCGGATTACAGCCGATGGAAGACATCTACCTGAAAACCGATTTTCCCGCCTACCAATTGGTTAAGGGCAACATCAGGCACAGTTATATCTTTATGGCCGTTGCGGCCATGCTGCTGTTGATTGCCTGTATCAATTACATCAACCTAAGCACGGCACGTGCCAGCAGTCGGCTGAAGACAACGGGCGTCCATAAAATATTGGGTGCATCGCGACGGCAGATCATGGGACAATCATTGATTGAGTCGCTGCTCACCTTCAGTGCAGCGGGGTCAATCGCCTGCTTGTGTTATCAGCTTGCGCTTCCTTCATTGCAACATTTCATTGGACATCCGCTGGCATTCCGTTTTGGTGCGGGCTGGCCCTACCTTAGCGCCGCTTTTTTAGTGTTCTTACTGATTTGCTTATTCAGCGGATTATATCCTGCGTGGCTGGTATCCGGATTCCGCGCAGTGGGTAGCATCAATCAGGTACTGAAAGGACGCAGCACGAACAAAAAGGGGCTGCGCGAAGCATTGGTGGTAACACAGTTTGCCCTATCCGTCGGAATACTGGCAGCCCTGTTTGTGGTACAGCACCAAGTAGACTTCTTGAAAAGCAAGGACGTAGGCTTCGACACGGAAGGATTGATCAGCATCAATCATGTATCGTGGGACAATAAGGCCAGCGCGTTGAAAGCCGAATTTGCGCAACACCCCGACATTCTCTCAACGAGCTTTAGCACGTGGCTCCCTACCGATGGCACCGGCTACATGACCAGGCTCATTGACGACCCGCGCGACCCCGGGAATAAAATTGACCTCTGGTATATTGCAGGCGATCCGGATATGGCTCAAACCCTGGGCCTGCGGCTGAAAGAAGGGCGCTTCCTGAGCGAATCGAAGCCCGGCGATGCCATTGAAGCGACAGACCTGGAAGCCGAGTTCAATAGCATGCGCCCCTGCCTAATGGCGGCCAGCACCGCGCATTTGCTCGGCGCAACACAATTGAACGTACCGCTGCATGAAGCCAGGATCATCCCCGTGGGTATCATTGACGATTTCAACAGCGAGTCGCTGCATAACGCCACGGTGCCCACCGTGATCGTCGGGCAGCGGAGTCCCTCGTACGGCGCGCTGCTCATTCGCACTCGGCCGGGAACATCGCAGCGTGTCATGGAGTCGGTCGCGGCAACATGGAAAAACCTTTACCCCGACAAATTACTCGATATGCAGATCGTCAGGGAAACGCTGGCGAAACAATACAAAGCCGAGGAAAAGCTCCAGAAAATATTTGGCGGATTTAGCCTCCTCACCATGCTATTGGCGGCACTCGGCATATTTGGACTTGTGGTACATGCCACCAGTTTGCGTGTAAAAGAAATCGGTATCCGCAAAGTGCTGGGTGCCTCCATTTCAAGCATCGTGCGGTTGCTCTCGGCTGACTTCGTGAAGTTGGTATTAATCGCCATTGTTATCGCCTCTCCCGTTGTGTGGTGGGCGATGAATAAATGGTTGGAAGACTTCGCTTACCGCATCAGCATCCAGTGGTGGATGTTTGCGGCGGCGGGTGCAGTGGCTGTGGCGGTAGCGTTAGCGACAGTAAGTTGGCAGGCTATCAAGGCGGCTGTGACAAATCCGGTAAGATCATTGCGCGACGAATAAATCGTGAAGTAGCACCATTAATATTTGGTGTGCTGGCCATAGGCATGGCCGTAGCTGCTTCGCTACGGCCAACCGCTTAGCTCCGTTTTAGCAAAAATGCAATATCATCACTGTGGCATCTGCAGGACCCGCCATTCGGCCAATTGGAACAGCCCGCCGCTCACGACTGCGGTTACCGATACCCGATAAAAGTGGTAAGCAGTACTGTTCTCAAACGTGTATGTCTTCGTCAGAAAGCGGCTTTCGAATACCTCGTCTGTCCTTTCATCCAGCAAAACCCAGTTTTGGCCGTCTAAGGAACCCTCTACTCTCCAGTTTTTGGGGTCCCGGTTTGGCGCATCGTTTGCCGACCTAAAGGTATATCCTCCCAAAATCACTGGCTCATAATATTCGAGTTGCCACCAAAGGTCGCCCGCGAAGCCTCCTTGTAAGAACTTGGTCTCCGGGTTATTGTCAATGAGTTTCAACGAACCCTCCCCTGCGAATTTCCCGCCATCGTTGTCACGTGACACGGTGAATTGTCCATGCTGGTCTGTCATATCCCTGACGATGCCCAGATCGGTCAGCAGCCTGCTGATTTCGGAAACAGAACCGTTGGGGGTTTTAATGCGGAGCGTATAGTTTTCAAACTTGCCCGTTCCGACCGCGATGTTCAGCAGCTCATCGTTGCCAAGGAATTCTCCGCCGACGCCCACACCTTTGTACCAGAAGACGCTGTCGATCTCCATGTCACTATCCACTGTCAGGTCAATGCTGCCATCGGCTTTCGGAGAGACAGCTATTTCCATGAGACTATCCGGACGAATATTAATCACAGTTTCGCTTTTCGCCCAAAATCCTTCACTATTTTCTGTATGCAACGTCACCCGGTAATCGCCGGTCCGCAGGAAAGTATGCGAGGGAGAGTCATCCAGTGACACGCTGTCGTCACCGAACTCCCACCGCACTAGCGAGTAGTTCGTGCCTTTGTTGGTAAAAGCATATGAAAACGGATCATTGGCAGCGATCTGTTCATGTTCGAAAATTGCTGTAGGCTTGGGTTCTTCTATTTTGGGCGGGGGCGCATCTTCTTTACTACATGCGCCTGAAGCCAAAATATAACCCGTAATTCCCAAAATCGTGGCGATCTTCGTATATCGTTTGCTTAGTTTCTCAATCATGACTTGTTTTTCCAATTACGATGGTTTCCGTTAATTACCTTGTTATGGATTAAAATCCGCTGGTGGGTACAACAACGATTTCGGCACAACCCGGCGATCTACCCCGGCCGACCGGACTTCGAACTCCAATACAGCTTGCTGGCCACCGACATTCTCGCGGTGGTGTGCCTCAATGGGATACCGCTGACCACGCTCCAAATGGATGGTACCGAAGCGGGACGGTTTATCCCATTCGGTAGTGAAGTCGTCTATGATCCACTCGCCGTCAATTTTTAGGCGAGATCCGTCATCCCATCGGGTTTGGTAAAACGTATACTCGCCCGTTACCGGAGCAAAGAACTCGCCCGTCCATCGCGAAGACCAGTTGTCGCCCACCGGCAAGGGCTGCCAGCCTACGAAATTAATCTGCTCATCAAGGCGGACCAATCCAGGTGCCCGGCCGTCGGAATCCAGAAACTGTCCTTCGAAATATTCAGCCTTCAGGCCGACACCATTGCCTTCGAGGTACGAATTATTATCCAAATTGACCGAGGGGTCGATCTGGATAACTACCACATGGTCCGACGGATGCAATACGTGCCGAGACGGGTTCCGCAATTCCACCACCATTCCTATGGGCGATGAGATATGTCGATCCATAACTGCCCAGGGGATGCTGAGGGAAAGCTCTTTGCTGGTGGTATTGCTGGTAACGTGAACTAACGTATCCAGCGTATACTCGTCGATCGCCAATGTTGCCGTGTTTGCCGGCAAGATGCCATTTTCGGCCAGTGTCGCCACGGCGTCGTTGTTGACCCGGGTTCGTACCGTGAACGCCGGCCCTGGCACACCATTCAACGAGATGCCTAATGGGATGGTTACACCCGCCGAAGTGACCGTGTAATTTTGTCCCTGCGTCAGTGTTAGCATACCTCCGCCGCCGTTGGTGATAGACAGGTAGCGGATTTCAGCCGGATCAAGGATTTCAGCAGTGTTCAACACCACAACGCCACTGTTATTGGCCGGGTCGAGTTCATTGTGCTTGCTCGGATTAAGCAGGCGGTAGGCAAACGCAATGTTACGGCCAAACTGACGCTCTGCAAAACCGAGGTTGACCGATACGGTAAATGTGCTGCTGTCAGCTCCAAACGGCACGGTTACTGCATTGGGTGCAGTAATCTGATCAACAGGTATACCTACGGTATTTTCCAGCGTACCGTTTGCCACCAACTGCGCTATGGTGTCAGGAATAAGCTGCAATTCTACCTGAAATGACTTTCCGGCGGGGTGTGACAGGTCGATCTTTAATGGAACATGAATATGTTCGCCTTCCTTCCGTATACCAAGCGGGGTGTTGTTTGACGACACGACACTGGGGTCTGATTGCTCGAAACGGAAATTCTCCAGTTCCTGCCGGGAGCACGCTAGGCCGAGCAGGGCAAGGGCCATAGCTCCCCAACGTGATTTCGCTTTTATCTGTTTTGCTATTTGCATTGTTGAACTATTATCGGTCTAACCATACACGCCCATCCAGCTCCCAGTTTTCTTGCCGCGGAATTTTTAACCACGTGAGTATCTGAACAGGGATGTCGACATTGCGGGGAACCGTCCGGCTAAGCTCGGACGAACCTGGAGCACAGACGTAGTCTGCCTGAGCCTCCCTCTCGACATCATTACCACCCAGGGTAATGTGGCTACCAAACGGGCCTTCGTCCAGGATCGTATTGTTTTCAGACCCTACGACGGGCCATAGTCCGGCGAGGAAATCATAGTAGGGATGGTCCTGCGGGACACTAGTTTCGCAGGAATACTGAGCGATCACATCGTCGGGCAGTGCCACTTTCCAAAAGCGTACGTCTGCGATGAAGCAATCGGCCTGGCCGTTCTCGTCCCGGCTACCCAAGATCAAGGGCAAGTCATTTTCAATACTGCCGTAACCGGTAATGTCCACCTCGTTGTTGAACTGACCGTTGGTATAGGTACGGATATAACGGCGGTCTTCGCGCAAAACACCTACTACGGCAATGCTATTCCATGTCGCATTAGCCAATGTACCCCCGCGCGTCTGACCGACATTTCCTCCCAGACCGCGAGCATTGAACATCCAGAAATTATCCTCCAGGAAGATCGTCCAGCCGACATCATCCCAATTCCAGCGCGCACGTTTCGACAGGAGCGCAGGGAAACGGTATTGATAGTTATTATTAGGCCCTGGATTTTTCTTCACCTTCAACTCAATCGTAAACGCCGTACTGTCCGGATTATAGTAGTCGTTGTCACCAGCAGTCACCTCTCCGCGGAGCTGGCCCCGAAAGCGTACGAAATCGCCTTGGAAGCGCATGCCCAGAAACGGCTTGTTAATGATTCGGGTAATGTACCGGCGAGCATGAAAGATAGTGAAGGTATTCACTGAAGGATTACTGAATATGGTGTTGTCATTTTCCTCTTCGGGAATATCGTATGCTCCGCCCCTGCTGGAGGTGATTACGATCATCCAGTTTTCCTGATTATAGTCGGGCCGATCTTTCAATGCCGTCAGTAGGTCGCCCACATAAGCATCGAATTGTTCCAAAGCTTCGGCATACTGAGGTACAGAAAGGTCGTATCCATATTGCGCGCCCACCGCATCGGCCCCGTTGAAGTGGGCCGTCACCATTGTGATGGTATCCACGCCAAGGGCGGCCACGGCAGCCGTTTTTACCGATTCATCATCGCTCAGCAGTTGGCGTTCATCAGCACCGGCGGTCAGGTGGTCGAAGAAGGACTGAGAAGCGGTATACGTCCGCAGGTCGCTATTCGGCAACGCTGTTTGGATACGTTCGAAGATCAGCGGAAAGCGCTCTAAGTTTGCGGCTGAAAAATCATCACCGACGATCCCGTGTTTATCCTTTTGTACCCCTGTGAGCATACTGGCCCAGTTTGTGCCATTTTCCGGAGTGGTTTCCTCATCAGCAAGCGACTCCCAGGAATAGATCGACTGCGGCAGCAAGTTCGAAATCGCCGGAAAATTGCCATCGCGCAGCGATTGCCCGCGTACGCCATCGGCAATGATGTACAGCACTTTGGGTTGTCCGAAGACGACATCTATTGAATCCTCCGGCTTAGCGTCGGGGATTACGCGCGCAAACTCTGTGTTACACGCCGAGATCCCGAGGCTCAGTACAAACATCACTAGCTGTACCGGCGCTTTATTGATATATGGTTTTTTATCCATCATGCGATATTGATTGTATCTATATATTAAAAAGCCCCACTATTCAATGATTACCTGGATAATGTTATTTGCAAACCTACTATCGAATGTGGTGAAGTAGCCATAAATCAGCAGTGCACGTTGGCCATTGGCGGCCGTTCTCTCAATAATGTTTTCTATTCGGCCGCTGAATGTACCCGTCGCGTTGTATCCGGGGATTAGATTTCCCTGTTCATCCAGCACCATAAATCCGTTTCGAGCAATACCGGCATAGGTTTGGAAATCGCCGCTCACGACGATCTTTCCATCGCTCAGCTGCTTGATAAACGAGGGGCCGCCCCCTCCAAATTCTTTGGCCACGAACGATTCGTCCAGTGAACCATCCTCATTCAGCACTGCCAAGCGGTTGGCGGGGCGCCCATTATACGTTCGGAAATTTCCGGCAATCACATATTTCTGCGTTGCTGGGTTATAAAACGACTTGGTTATCAGCTGATCAGCACCGGTGCCGCCCGGATTGAACGTTTCATCGATGGTGCCATCAGCGTTTAGGCGAAGAATGTAGCCTTGTTGTTGCCCGTCAAATTGGGTAAACGAGCCATAAACCAATAATTTCCCCTCATTTGGTCCGCCCAATATCGGGCTCATCCGGGCCTCGCCGTTGCCGCCGGCCCAGCTACGGCCTGCAGCCGAATCAAACCGATAGGTGCGATCGAGACTTCCATCGGAATTCATCCGGGCAAACTGCCTGATCTCCACACTATCCAAAATCACGGAATCCCGGGTTTCCAGCCTATTAGGCTGGTCGTACCGACGGCTGATGTAATAACGGAAACTGCCATTTGCGATCACTTTGTCACCCTGAAGATACAGCGCATCTACCCATTGATCAAACCCACCGTTGAATGACGGGTAGTATTTGATGGTATCCAATTGGTCCGGCCTACGGAACGGACGAACGCCCATTGTGTCAATGGTACCGTTTCCGTTGATATAAGTAACGTTGCTGATGTCGGAACCCCGCTGTGCATACCCGTTGAACGCACCTGCAATGAGGTATCCGCTTTTAAATGGCATAATACTGCCTATTACACCGTTTGCCCCAGATCCCGAGCGCAAACTCGCGTCGTAGGTGCCGTCTGCAAACGTACGAGCGATCCGGTTGATCGGACGGATAACACCTTTGTTATCAAAGTTGGTAAAAGCGCCAACCACCAGCATACGGCCATCCGCGGCAGTGATCACCTGCTCTACACCACTATTTGCCCCCTGGGTAACCTGGAAGTTCGGGTCTATACTGATTTTCCCTGTTACGGAAAAAATAGGGCCGAACACCACCACGTCACCAACAGAAATGGTGGTAACCCCCGTACTGGCAAAATCCGGCACTACAACTTTGATCTCACTGTCTGTGATGTCAACCACCTCCGCCCGTTCGCCATTAAACCGGAAGACCAGCTCATCCTTAAAGGGCAATAAACCAAAGGCGCTGACGGTTACCTCAGTACCGGGCAATCCAAGGGATGGCGAGAGCCCATGGTTTACAATTTCAATACCTAAAGGCTTCTTTCCCGGCCCGTACGGCTCTTCCAGCACTTCGTCTTTGGCACATGATCCTAAACACAACGCGATAACCAATAGGGTGTATAAGTAATGTATTGCCTTCATATCCATTGTTCCGTTCATTATCGTTTGCTTTGTATAATATCCTCAGATACTTCGAAGTATTGAAAACCGAAGCTACTTCTTGTAAAGTCCAAGACATGCACCACGCCATTGTTCGGTTGGATATCCGAAGAGGCGACATGTGCAGGATCGACCCATACATCGGGTTGGGATAGATTGGGGATGTATGAAAGGTGCAGCTGTCGGTAGCCCTGGTACTTCAGCCGGGTTTCTGTGGGCTTTCCAGCATCGGTCACCGCATCGTGAAACACCACGCCAATGTTGCTCACAGTATTGTTATAGGCATAGTAATTCTCTCCGCCGAAAGTGGAGAGGATATCAAAATCAATCTGTGGGTAATCTTTCAACAATTTCCTCCCTCGGAACATGTGCCGCTCCAAATACTTTCGCCAGATGGCCGAATCCACATCCGCCAGCGTCTGAAGGGTGTCCAAGCCCAAATTGTATAGACGCTGATTTACGCCGCCCATCAAGTGCGGATCATTACCGGTATAATTGACCAGTCCGATAAGATCTCTGATGGTCTCATCCCGGGGCGCGAAAAACGTCAGCTCGTGCGTGTTGAATTCCTCTTCCAGCCCAGCAAGGCGTATGATCTGAGCAATGGTGTCAAACTCAATTGGCCGAGATTCTAAATATTCCAACATGGTGCCATTAAAATAGGGGTTGGCAAGACCACCGTCGGTGTAGTAATCATCCCGTTGGCACGATGAAAACCACATGGTACCGACCAGCAACGTCAGCCCCAATATGCGGTAACTTACCGCAAATCGCTGTTTCTTGTTCATAATTCCTTGTGTGTCCATCATCTTTGATTAAACATTGGTAGCTATCGGCTTAGCCAGTATTCATTAAGCACGATCTTCGGGTTGTTGTTGCGCGCCGACTGGGCAATGGGCCAGGTCCATGCCCGCCGGTTGTATTGATCCGAATTGAGCGGATTGCGCGCAAAGCTGGGATTCATGATGCGTTGTGTCCGAACCAGGTCGAAATAACGATGTCCTTCGCCGAACAGTTCACGGCAGCGCTCCCAAAAAATAAAATCCTTTAGTTCCTGCCCTCCGCCCCCGGTGTATGGAGTAGCTTCCGCCCGATCACGAATCATGTTAAGCGAGGCGATGGCTTCGTTGTCCCGCGATAGTTCAGCCAGCGCCTCGGCATGCAGTAAAATTGCACCGGCATACCTGAAGATCATGAAGGTATTATCCGGATTGCGATCTTCGTTTCCGGACGCATATACGTTGAAGGCAAATTTCACGGCGATAAATTGCCCGCTGTTGGACAACATGTCTTCGAACCAGAAGTCCGCCCGTTTATCGGCCACGGCAGAAGGAAATAGTTTAGCCATGTACGTATCGATAAAATAACAGTGGCTGATCTGGTTATTGAAGCGGGGAAATTTGTAGGGCCAGCGAAGGAAGTGGTCGCCAAAAGGAGAGAGGGGCGCATTATTGTCACTGTAGTTGATGCTCCGGTAAAACTCGAACAGGCTCTCGTCGGAACGACCTTTCATGACGGTGCCCCAGCCCTCTTCCGTAAGCGGATAAAGACGGTACGCATTGCTTTGGATAAGCTCGCTACCCAGGTCTGCTACTTCGCGGTAGTAACGCTCGCGGTTATTGCGGTCAAACCCGGCGTTCCACATATTCATGTGCATCAGCAGTGCGATGATGCTGCCCCGGGATGCCCGTGCTCCTTTGAGTGCGGGGTCAGCGAATGTCCAAGGTAGATTGTTCTTGTGCGGCTTGAGATCTGCGATGCATTTGTTCAGTACATCTACCATGGGCTCGCGAGGCAGCGACTCGGCATTATACGGCGAAGTATAGTAGACGACATCGCCATAAAGCCGTACCATCCACCAGTACGTGAAGCACCGGATAAATGTTGCTTCAGCGATATAGCGCTGTCTGTCAATGTCGCCGATACCGGCGATGCCTTCCTCCAGTTTGTCGATCAGGATATTGGCCGTTTGGATGACTTGGTAGTACCGGGTCCAATTGGCCACCTGTTGGTAATTGTACCAGTTCCAGGGTGCACCGGAATCCATCGCATACAGAAGATCATTTTCCCCCAGCACCTCCACTACCCGCCTTGCAGCACTGCTGTTTGCTCCAGGGGAGACAAAAATTTCACCCGACCGGGCTTCTCCGATGCCGCCGATGATCCAGCCTTCGTTGATCTTATCGAAAAACATGCTGTACATGTTGGCCACATTGCTCTCCACGTCATCTTTCGACAAGTAAAAGTTGTTACCCGTGAGCCGGTCTACCGGTTGTACTGTCAGGAATTCTTTACAGGCCGATGCCAACAGCACCAGCGCCACGGTGGCTATGGACCTGATCAATTGGGAATAGCCTTTTATTTGTCTTGCTGTTATCCTGTTCATCATCTTATTAAAATTCAACGTTTAGTCCTAAGTTATAAGTGCGGGGTACCGGGTAACCGGAAGAAACATCGCGTCCCATGTTCGTCACGTTTTCCGGATTTGGCCCAGAATAGCGCGAAAAGGTGTGCAGGTTTTCACCGGACACATATACCCGGAGGTTGGCCAATCCCCACTGGCGTATCCAGTCGCGATTGAATCGGTAACCCAACACAATGTTGTTAATTTTGAAATAGCTGCCATCCTCCGCCCAAAGACTTTGGTCAAACCTAAACGGCTGGATGGAGCCGTAGCGTCTGTAGTCATAGGCATACGGATAGGTCGCGATATCGCCCGGCTGCCGCCACATATCAATATCATTTAGCGGCACCACTGCCCTATCGCCAAATGGGTCAGCCATAAGGCCGAGGCGTTGCGCCAGGGCATTGTTCAAGATCGTCCGCTTACCGGTGAAAGAACCGTTGAGATTAAAGGTGAAATCTTTATATGTGACCATTACCGATGCCCCTCCCGTAAACAACGGTTGCGAATTCCCGGTTCTTGCGTAATCCCTTTCGTCGAGGATGTAATCGCCGTTGAGATCGCGCAGGATAGGATCGCCGCCCTGGAAGAACCGGCCATTGGTCTGGTAGGCGAGCCCTGTTACCGGATCCACCGGTACATCGGCATCGGTGCGGTATACCCCGTCATTGATACGCAAATAATTAGCTAGCGTAGAACCGCCCACACGGAGGATGACGTGCTGCCGCACGGCATCGCCGTCCCAGCGGATGAACTGCCCGTTGTAATGTTCAGGTAGTGTGAGTAAAATATCTTTATTGTATGCACCGTTTACCGAGAAAGACAAGGTAAAATCGCTGCTTACGGGAAAAGGCCGCATCATCAAGAACAACTCATGCCCATAGTTTACGATACCCGCTCCGTTGCTGAACAGTTTGTTAAAACCAGTGGTATTGGGTAACAGCTGTTCGAAAAGCTCATTTTCAACCTTTTTGTAATAAGTGTCGTAGATGACTTCAAATTTGCCTTTTAAAATCGAGAAATCAAGCCCCAGGTTATACTGGGTGTTGGTTTTAGGAGCGAGGTTTGGATTTGGAATCTGGTCAAAATTCAGCCCTATGCCCTGCCGTCCGTTATAGTTTCCTGTGATGTCAAACCGGCCGTATATCCGCTCCAATGTACCTGTGGGAATGATATTGACCCCCCAGCTTAGCCGGACGGAACCGTAGTCAAGCCAATGTGCATTTTCCAGGAACGGCTCTTTCTCGAAGTTCCAGCGGAGGCCTATGGCAGGATTCCGGGCGTAAAGGTTCTCAAAGCCGTTGGCAGACGATCCGTCGAGCCGGTAAGAGAGGTCCACGACGTATTTCTTTTTAAAGTCATACGATGCGGCAAATGCGAATGAGGCCGCGCGTTCATCGGTATAGTCATTGAGCAAGCCACCACCGCGGGAGGCAAATCCGTCATATCCGAGGGGCCCCTGCAGCTGGTCGTTCGGGCTTCGCTCCTGACGCGATATCGAGCTTTGCCGTCCGGCGATGCGAAATTCATTAAAAAAATTGAGAAACAGGTTATGGTCTTCGTTAAAGGCCTTGGAATAGTTCAGGCTATTCCGGTTGTACAACTGCGTGGTACGCCCATTGTAAGAATATACCCGCGCAAACTGGTTGTTGGCGACGGCGGGGGTAAACGTGTCTTCCGTTTTCGACTCAAACTCATAACTCAAGTTTGCGCTTGCCCTGAGCCCTTCGATAAACATATAGCTCGCTTCCAAGTTGGAGCGGATCAGCCGCACGGCGTTGTCATTGTCAGTAGCCAACGCCGAGGTATGGCTGCCACCAGCCTGGTAGAATGAAGGCGGAGGCAGGAGTGTAGAGGATAGCCCGTTTGAAGCCACACCGGTTTGCAGCATCCCGATGCCATCGCCTACACTTTGCTTGCCCATTTGCGCAAATGCAGCGCCGATGACTTGGAATTTACGGTTTTCCGGTTGGTATTCCATGCGGAGATTGGCATTATAGCGGCTAAATCCAGTGTTTTTAATAATACCCTGATCGGAAAAATATCCTACGTTTGCTTTATAATTGAACAGTTGGTCGCCGCCGTCTATATGCAGGTTGTGGCTTTGATTGTACTGCGTGCGGTAATAATAGTCTTGCCAGTTGGTCGAATTGTTCCAATAGGCATTGAGGCTATCTGACAAAAAGCCGGTTTGGGAAATTCTCCAAATATCTTGTATGTCTAACGCATTTTCGTAAATCTGTTGCAATTTCAGTGCGCGTTCGAGGTTTCCACCCAGCGTCTCCCTAAGTTTGGGTGGGGTGCGGACGAACGAGTTGTGGGTATACCGTACACGGGGTATAGGCGAGTTGCCACGTTTCGTCGTGATGATGATGGCACCGTATGCCGCCATTGAACCGTAGAGCGACGTGGCCTGGGCGTCTTTCAGGATTTCGATGCTGGCAATGTCTTCCTGCGGAATCATGGAAAGCGGGCTGATACCGGGTCCCTGTTGCTGGAAGCCAAATTCCGTTGCCCTATCGGCATCCATCGGTACCCCATCGATGACATAAAGCGGTGATGTTGGCTGTAGGAACGACCGGTCGCCCGACCCGGTCATCGATACGGTGGATAAGCCGCGGATTTGCGTGGAGCCACGGAAGCCCGGTGCGCCTGTGTTCAACTGGGTGTTCATGCCCGGAACACGCCCCTGAAGTAGACTTTCAATGTTTGCTACTGGAACATCGGGGAGGTCCTTATCGGTAAGGCTGAACGAAGAGCCGGTACTCAGTTCCTTGGAGCGCTTCTGGTAGCCCCTGATGACTACCTCTTCCAATGTGCTCGCATCCGGCGCCATTTGGACACGCAAACTGGTACGTCCGCCTTCAACACTTTGGGAGCGCTCTTGGTAGCCGATAACCCGGAATACCAGTGTCGCATTAGCCGGAACCGTCAACCGGAAATTACCGTTCTCATCGGTAGTGCCCAACGCACGCAATGGCCTGCCCGTGAAAACGGTAACGCCGGCCAGCGGTTCCCGGTTTTCATCGATCACATTCCCCGTCACCGTCACATTTGTTTGTGCGTAGACCTGATTGAACGTGAGACACCCACCCAGGAGTAGTATCAGGGATATTGTCTTCATGTTGAAGGTAGTTTTCATCATCAGCTTATTCATCTTCAAACTTTGGTAGTTCATTTCTAAAATGGAATACGATTTCCCAGTCGCCCGCCCGGTAGATGTTGAAGTCTAAACCAAACGATGCGGTTACCCGATTTCCACCGAAGCCCCGGCGCGAATAGCGGAAGCGTGCTGAAGCACTGCCGCCGTCGCTGGTGGTATACGGGGTTTGAAGGCGAACCAATGGAATTGGGTATGCCACATCGTACTGCACATATTCAGCTGTTTTTTCGATATTAAAGCCATGCACCAGGTTATTCCAGGTTGTCTCATTGAAGACATCCGGATTCATGAATGTGCCATCGGGTGCCATGAATTTAAACCGCAGTTTGCGGCCATTGCCTCCTTCAAACGGACGAATATAAACCACCACATCCTTCCGTTCGTTATTACTCACGAGTTGGTTGTTTGTACTGGCCCCGACCACGCCACTCAGCACCGGTCGGATATAGTCCTGCTTATTTGGGTTCCTGGGGTCGGCCGGATCCGGGGCAGGTTCGCCGGTGTACGGGTTGATGTCGTTGTCCGGAAAATACGGCCGTTCCCGCCAGGGAATCAGCCGGAAATCAGACAAATATACTTCCCCGCCGGAATTGGTCACTTTCAGGTCGAAATGCCGGATCTCCTGTACGAGATTGCTGGTATCCGAGGGCCTGGGCTCGACCAGTTCATTGGTTGACGAACCCCAGAAGATGAACTGTCCGGATTGTCGCACCTCAAACAACGGACGGTCTTCCAATCGTCTTTTAGTTTCGATCTCTTCCAGCGACTTTTCTTTGCCATCGTATGTGTCGATCCAAACGTAGGTGGGTCGTACCTGGAAGAGATCTGTGACCGGCCGTCCATCGCCATATCGTGCGTTGACAATCTCGAACGTCAGGGGCAATGAAGAGTTGTCCGAGTTCAAATTCCCCATGAGGTTGGTACGGCCAATGATCGGTTCGAGCAGTTTGGATCCGTAATTCATGTTTTCGCTGATGAACTCTTTTTCTTCGGGTAGGTTCAGTGCCTTTTCGCACCCCGCCGTAAAGGCCGCTCCTGCCAGCATGGTTAGTACCGCAGCTTTATATCGTTTCCTGATCATGTTCTTCGTCATGTCGTTTAATTTAGTCTACTGGTTCTTCTTCACGCGGGGCGTTGACAGACCAATCTGCCATTTGGAAGGCGTCACCGCTCCGGTTGCGTAAGACGTTGAGCCGATAGAATTTGAATGCCCTTCGATTGTTTATGTGGTATACTTTCATTTGGAACCGGTTTTCGAAGATTTCACCTGCCCGGGCATCCAGTGTCGTCCAGTTTTCATCGTCGTTCGATCCCTGCAGGTTCCAGTCAATGGGGTCGCGCTCGGGGAAGTCATTTGCTGATGTGATGGTATACGCACCGGCCACTGCTGGAGTATCTAGCTCGAACTTAAGCCACGCTCCGTTGAAGCCGCCCAGCAGAAACTTCGTCTCACGATTACCATCAAATGCGTACTTTGCGGCCTCCACCGCATTGGGGCCACCTCCGTTTTCGCGTTCCGTACTCCAGGTCCCGCCAATGGTATGGAACAGATTGGGCGGCGGTGGGACGAACGTAAGCCTGCTGACGAAATCGCCGAAGCCAAACACGTGGTCGTTGCTGATGACATGCACGAATGCGTTATCCGTGGCAATGTTGATGGATCCGGTGTTGGTGCTGATCCAGTTGCGCCGGAATTGGCTTTTCTTCGTATCACTGAAACTGATGGTTGATGGACCGCCGCCGAGGAAGCCGGACGACGTAGTATGAGCCAATTGAGCATGCATCGGGTACCCATGCCGCACAGCTTCCAGGGCAATGCCATCCTGCAACATCATCGAGTCCGTTGGGTATTTGCCCCGAATGATGTATTGTGTGATCATCGTGTCCAGGTGTCTGGCGTTAATGGTCGACAGGTACTCCGACGGGCGGTCTGCCAGCAACCGGATATTATTAAGGTTGGTGATGGCCAATTGGAAACTTTCGTTGGTGAGTGCAAACAATGTGATGTTGCTATCGCGTAGCGTCGGTTCCAGTTCCATACGGTCGATTACCCGGAGGAGGGAATCGTAGACCCCAGGCTTACTTTTCAGGTAGGTGTACGTATCGCCGTCGAATTGATTTTCAACGGCCGTAGGGCGGTAATACCCACTGTCTTTGGCACACGCCGCAACCATCAGTCCGGCAAGCAGGAGATAACCGTATTGAAAAAATCGTTTGTTCATGATAATCAAATCGTTATTGCCAATATGCATTTTGTGTCAACTGATTGTTCTGTCTGAGCAGGTTTTGTGCTACGGGCCAGAAAATGCCGCCGTTGTTGATCAGCTGGCTGATGGCCGGATGGCTTGGCCGGATGCGGTTATAGCGCACCAGGTCGTACCACCGGTGCCCTTCGCCCATTAGTTCGCGCTGGCGCTCGAGGAATATGGTGTTGATCAGGTCGCCGTTGATATCTTCGTTGTATGGGTCGAGTCCCCGACGGGTGCGGATCTCGTTCAGCAAATCGATAGCTCCCTGGCGTTCGCCGAGCACGGCCAGCGCTTCGGCCCGCAATAAGACGATGTCTTCCAACCGCGTAAGGACAATGGCGCTGCTGAATATGCGGAATGACGGATCATTTACCCCCCCCATGATACATTTGACTTTACTGAAGATCGGATATTTTCCATTGTAGTTGGAAAAGTAACGGTCAGACACCGGGGTGCCCAAGGTGTCGAGCGCAAACCGTTCGTCGCCAGCTTCATTAAAGATCTTGATAATCGAATCCTTGGGAAGGTAAATATCCGGTATCTGTTTATTTACGACCGGCTCGGCCAGCGTTAGTTCTTCGAGATGGCCGGTAAACGAGGCATCCACATGGCCCCAGTCAAACGCAAAGCCGAACAACTGGTTGGTGCGTTTGTTGAAAAAGAAGCCATTTGCGTCGGTGAGGTGCGCCGTGGAAACGTAGCCCATAGCGGCCACAGAATGCATATCGACAACTATTTTACTGTAACTCGCTGCATCCGGATAGTTGCCCTGCCAGGCCGCAAGGTGCGCCAACATGGCATAAGCGGTCAGTTTTCTGACCAGCGCACCGTCCCATCGTGTTTGGTTTGCGTTATAATAATCACCTTGCTGCTGCGGATCTCCTGCACTGTAGCGCAATGGAAGATCGGCCGCTGCAGCTCGCATCTCCCGCTCGGCCCAGGCCAACACCTTGCTCTGGTCATCACGACGCCTGTCTTCAAAGCTACCATCGTGAGAAGAAGTAATCAGCGGTACATCTCCCCAAATGCGGGCCATGTAGAAATAGGCAAACGCCCGCAAGAAACGGATCTGCGCAACATCCACCGTCATGTTGTTTGCAGAATACCGCAAATCCTTTTCACGCACGTCGTGTACACGCTCTAAGAAAATATTGGCTGAGTTGATCACCGCATACCAGCGTCGCCAATTGGACAAGGCCTCCAATGCCGGGTATGATGCGGTAAGATCGTTGGCAATAATTGCCCGCAAATCCTGCCGATTTGGGCTTGTAAACTCGCCAGCGCGGACATCACCATACAGCCAATAAGCGTTATGATCCGCCAAGGCCGCCCTTACCAGGCCATAAGTTCCCAATAAAGCCGCACGGGTATCTTCTAGCGAATTCCACATGTTTTTTTCACCCACGATACGCGATGAGTCGACATCCAACATTTTTTTGCAGCCTCCTAAAAACAGGGCCAATGCCATCAACGCTCCGATTGTTTTATGTCTATTCATAATGATCCTTCGTACTTTGCTTCGTCTTTTTTACAAATTCATCCTAATGCCCAAGGTATACGTCCGCGGAATTGGTAAACCATAACCCGTATCATAACCCATGAAATTCACCAGTTCCGGATCTCGGCCGGAATATGGCGTTAGGGTAAATAGGTTATGCCCGGTGCAGTATACATACAGCCGTTCGATGGCTGACGAGCGGCTCTTTAGCCAGTCACTCAGGTCGTAGCCCACGGATAGGGTACGCAGTTTGACGAACGAGCCATTTTCGAGAAACAAATCCTGATCGGTTCGGTAGGGGATGACGTTGCTCCATGGGTTATACAATGGATACTGGCTGTAGTCGCCGCGCTTTTCCCAAAAGGTGATTTCCTTTACAGAATTCATATTCACCGTGCCTTCACGGTTGATAAAGTCAAACCGATTGGCCATTTCAGCATTCAGGATATTACGCCCGATGTTAAAATGGAAGTTGGCATCGAGGTCCCACTTGCCATAGCTGAATCGGTTGATGAAACCGCCAGCAACCTTTGGAAACATGTTTCCCATCAGCGTTTTATCCGCATTGGTGATCGCATTATCGCCGTCAATGTCGACCCAGCGGGGATCGCCTGCCCGCAAGTCGATGCTGTTGAAATGCCGCCGACTGCCATCCACAAGCGGCACTTCGGAATCGGCGAGGTAAATTCCTTCGTTCTGAAGTAGCCAGAAGCGATCAACGCGTTCCCCGACACGGAACATCCGGTTGTCAATAACAATCTCATCCAGTCCACCCGGGAGTGCAGTAAGTTTGTTTTGATTATAGTTGACCACAATTGCCGGGGTCCATGAGAAGCGCCCTTCTGTGTTGCGGACAACGTCTGCGCTGAGTTGCATTTCCACACCCGTATTATTCACCTCCATACCAACTTCGTAAGACTGACTATAGCCATATTCAGCATACGATGGGACACCAAGCAATTGATTGCGGTCGTATTTCGTGTACCCATCGATGTTTATTCGGATCCGTTCGTCTGCGAAGCCAAGATCCAGTCCGATATTCAATTGGTCGGTATATGACCATGGAATCCCATAACCCGACCAGCCGAATTCGTATGGACGGCTAAGCACGCCGAAACCGTTATAGCCTGCGGCAATGACGTTGCCCGTATAACCGATATACGTCGAGTAAGACGGTCCCTGTGAAAAATTGTCAAATACGTTTAGCCGGCCCATTCGCCCGGCGCTGGCGCGTAAATTGAATGTCGAGAATGTTCGATTATCCGCTAAGAGGTCGTTTTTGATGTTCCAGCCCGCGGAAAGCACAGGGGCAAAAAGCCATCGGCTGGTTGGCTGGGCATTGGACGATCCATCTGAACGCAATAGCAAAGACACCGTATACCGGTCATCGAAATTGTAAGTTCCGCGTCCGTAGAACGAAACCAAGTTCTGCCGGGTATAATCAAGAAATTTGTAGACCAGTTGCCGGGGAAACGCTAAGGGGTTCAGATAGTTCCCGTCATCGGGGTCAGACTCCAATAAGTTGATTTTAATAAAGTCGTTGATGCCCTTGTACGCATAGGCATAATTGTATTTGTAAGCATCCCACTGCAATGAAGCGCCAGCCTCAAGGAAAAATGCTTGCCGGGCTCCCAAGTCCACATCATAGGTTACGTGGTTATCAAAGATGACCCGTTGGTTATATCCATAATAATTGGATGCGTAACTATTCTCTTCCATGAGTGTGCGCGGATAAAACAGGTCGCGGTACCCCTCATTGTAGTCAATGGCCAGACGAGATGTCACCTTCAACCGATTGAAATCGAACACCAGCTTCGCGTGGCCCTCCACGATGTTGGTGGCATTGTTGTCGAAACTGTTTTCAAACTGCTGGAGATAGCTTTTATAAATGGCATTGTTAGGCGCCAGCGGAGAAGATAAATCCGGAATATAGGACATCGTGGCAAAGCGATCGCGCAATGAACGGTTGCGGTTGCGCAGTAGCCTGTTGCCATTTATCATCGCTGAAAACAGCAACCATTCCGTGGGTTTCATATTGATGTTGAACAAGGCGTTATAGCGCGAGAGCCCCGTTTCGTCTGCCACGCCCTGGTTTCGCATATGCCCCACGGCAAAGCGGAAGTTTGCGCGATCACCTCCGCCTGATATATCGGCATTTGCCGAATAAACCAGACCGTTCTGGTAGTAACTATCCGACCAATCCGCCGCCCCATAGTACGCAGTATTGAGCGAATCACTCAGGTAGAGCGGGTACGTATCATCTGCCGAATACCGGCCTGTGGCCGTATAGCGGTCATAAAACTGTCTTCGGAAATCGTTCTCGTACGCCCCATTTATGGTGGTGACGATTGGACGCTGGGCTACGCCCATGTATGAATTGAAGCTGATTTTGCGTGAGGTACCCGGCTGCTTGGTGGTAATGGCAATGACGCCGTTTGCTCCCAACGGCCCATAAATCGCCGTGCTTGCCAGATCCCTCAGCACCTGCACGGAGGCAATGTTATTCATATCGATGTTGCTCAGCAGATTAGTGGCCGGCCCGATGCGATTATAGTCGTACTGCTGGATATCATAAGCAAACGGGTGCTCGCCGATTAACGGGATTCCGTCCAGTACTACGAGGGGTTGTGATTGGTAAACCTCCTTTTGAGAAAGAATGGGCATCGGCAGGCCACGGATATACATCTGCTGCACTGTGCCGGGTTCGCCCGAGGTTTCCTGCACATACAGCCCTGCAACACGGTCTTTGAGGTATTGCTGTAACGATACCGCCGGAAAACGGGCTATATCGTCCGGCTCGCCGGTTAACGAATGGCGATTTATATCGGTGAAAACACGGTGGTCGCGACCCAGCGATACCACTTGCACAGCACTGGTATCATTCGTCAGGTTATTCGCGGCAGACGACTGCGACAGGGTGTCGGTTAGCTGCCAGGTTACAGCAGACGTACTCGTGTTACTATAGAAACATAGCGCAGTAGTACAGCATGAAATTAAGATCCAAACCGGGGTCTTGTTATGCATCATGTTGATGAGTTGTTAGATTTTATGTTCGATGATCAAATAAATTAATCGTAACAGATTAACTTAACGGCAACGCCCTTATACAATTGGCACAAATGACGCATTACAGGCAATCAATATCCTGCTGCACTCAAATGAGTGCGGCATTGATCGAAATGTAATGTGATGACGAACATACAGTTGCATGAACCGTACGTTATGTGGTCGTTTAAGTAGTGATAGTTGGATGTTTTGCCATAATCTAAATCTGGTTACGTTTTAATCGGTTACTAAATTAGTTACTATATATTGGTTTATCAACGGCTAAGGTATGAACAAAAATCGTTTTAGCAAATTTTTTTTTATTTTTTATTTAAAAGCAATTGGAGTTATCATGTATACGCCTTAAGTTTTGGCAATAGCCGGACTATCGAAAAAGTTTTTTGTGAGAATACCATCTGTTCAGCGCAAATAACTGGTTAAGTGCGCTCGGAGATGTTTGTCCGCAACTGAACACCCAGGTGTTCGGTATCGTACACCTCCGCCACACGATGAACACATAAATTGCTAATAAGTAAACCGTTACGATTTTGGCGCAGAAAATGTCATCGTATTGATATAAGCTAAATATGTTAACGAACTATTTCAAGAGCGCATGGCGCAACTTAGTGCGCAGCAAGGTATTCTCAATCATCAATATCATTGGACTGGCCATCGGGCTGACCGCATTTCTGTTGCTTGCCTTATATATCAAGGACGAATTAAGTTATGACCGTTTCCATGAAAAGGGGGACAGGATTTACCGGGTATCGCGTGAGTTTTTGGACGACAACGGAGCCACTAACCTTCATTTGGCGCAGCTGGCTCCACCGTATGGGCCGCTTAT
Organism: Parapedobacter deserti; assembly: GCF_042646065.1. Lineage (NCBI taxonomy): Bacteria > Pseudomonadati > Bacteroidota > Sphingobacteriia > Sphingobacteriales > Sphingobacteriaceae > Parapedobacter > Parapedobacter deserti. Next base: position 77,848 of record NZ_JBHRTA010000003.1, on the reverse strand, counting down.
TGCGCAAGATTTTCCGGAAGTGGAGCGGGTAGTGCGGATGCTGCAGACGAGTGCGACGATTCGGTATGGCGACAAGCTTTTCAATGAGGATCGGATATTTTTTGCCGAAGAAGGGTTCTTCGATTTATTTTCGGTTCCTGTCGTGCAGGGCAACGCGCATACCGCACTTCGAGACCCTTATACGCTGATGTTGTCTGCACCGTTAGCCAGGAAATATTTCGGCAATGAAGATCCATTGGGTAAAATGGTCCGGGTCAATAATCAAGCGGAAATGATGGTAACCGGCGTTTTCGAACCACTACCCGCCCAGTCGACCATGCACCCAGAACTGCTGATATCGTTCGCTACACTTAATGACGATAACATTTATGGAGCTGAAAATTTGCGGTCTAATTGGGGTAATAATGCATTCAACACTTTTCTGTTGCTTCCCGAAGGGTACGATCCGACACGGTTGGCCGACGCTTTCCCAGCGTTCCAGAACAAGCATATGGGCGAGCATACCTCGAAGTATTCGGTTTTGCACCTCATGAAGCTGACGGACATCCACCTGCATTCTCATACCGATTCGGAAATCGAACCTACATCCGATATCCGCTACGTTTATTTCTTTGCAGCCATCGCGCTGTTCATTCTTATCATTGCCTGCATCAATTACATGAACCTGACCACTGCGAGATCGGCCAAACGGGCGAGGGAAGTGGGCATGCGGAAGGTTGTGGGCGCGCAACGTGGGCAGCTCATCAGGCAATTTCTCATGGAATCATTGTTATATACTGTCATTGCCCTGCTGGTGTCATTTGCGTTTGTCTATGCCGCGCTTCCGTTTCTGAATGATTTGGCAGCTAAAAGCCTCAAGTTTAACGGTCTCCTAAATCCGTCGTTCATCGGTATCATTGTGAGCGTGACGCTATTTACTGCCTTCGTCTCTGGCAGTTATCCGGCCTTTTTTCTGACAGCTTTCCAGCCGATAAAGGTATTCAAAGGTAAGGTGGCTACCGACGTCAAAAGAGGAGTATTGCAACAGCTGTTGGTAACAATCCAATTTGCCATAGCCGTGTTATTGATTATTTGTACCACGGTGGTGTACAGCCAAATGAGGCATGTGCAGGACTTCAAGTTGGGCTACTCCAAGGAGCAGGTTTTGCTGATGCCTGCGGCGGGCGACTCAATTGCCTTTGAATCGGCAAGACATCAACTGGTCCAACATCCGGGCATCGTGGACGTTGCCCGATCATCACGCATTCCTACGGGACGGCTATTGGATGGGCAGACCGCATATGTGATGCGCGGTGGCCAATTAGCACCGACAGGAGCGATCATCAAGGGGCTGGCCATTGATGAACAGTTTATTCCCACTTACCAAATCGAAATGGTAGCAGGAAGGAACCTGTCGCGCGAGTATCCTACCGACCGCATGGAAGGATTCATTTTGAATGAGTCGGCTGCAAAGATGCTCGGGTGGCGTAGTCCTGAAGATGCGATTGGCAATACCTTTGCTTACGGCGGCCAAAAGGGTCAAATAATCGGTGTAACAAAGGACTTCCATTTCGAGTCCCTTCACCAGCAGGTCGTTCCATTAGTGATGGGCATGAACGGCAGTTATTCCTGGTGGTCTGTGCGAATCACTGGCGGAGATATTCCGTCTACGCTCAACCACCTCGAAGCTGTCTGGAAGGCGCGTTTCCAAGACAATCCCTTCACCTATGAATTTCTGGACGATCGTTTCGGTGTCATATACGAAAAAGAGCGAACCCAACAGGTATTGTTCGGCATCTTCGCAGGTATAGCCATATTTATTTCTTGTTTAGGTCTTCTGGGTTTGTCCATGTATATGGCGGAGCTTCGGATGAAGGAGGTCGGTATCCGAAAGGTACTGGGCGCATCCGTAGCAGGCATCGTACGGCTGCTATCCGCAGATTTCCTGAAGCTGGTGCTTATTGCCATTTTTGTAGCGGCGCCCATCGCTTGGTGGATAATGCGTACTTGGTTGGATGAGTTCGCTTACCGGACAACCCTCCAATGGTGGATGTTTGCCGGAGCCGGTTTGGTCGCTGCTGCGATCGCCTTGCTGACCGTGGGCTGGCAGGCGATACGTGCAGCAGTGGCCAATCCGGTGGACTCGTTAAGGGATGAATGATTACTCGCTACCCATTTCGTCTGCGCTCGGCCCGTAACTTCCCGGTATTGGAATATCCAATAGCCGCAAGAAAACACCCAATTGCGCACGGTGGTGTATGGTTTGGCTAAACGCATGGCGGACCATGCCGTACTTCGTGGTGTCCAGGTAAACCGCCTCCCCGCCCCGCATGATCCATGGCTTGTCCAGCAAAGCTTCCGACAAGCGTCGCAAAGCGTTCTTTCCTGATCGGTAAGACTTCTCAAACAAAGCCATAAGCTCGGCGTTGCTGGTAATCGAGGTGGGCTGATAAGCGCCTTCATTGAAGTCCAGCTCATCCTGATCAACGGCCAGCGTATACCAAGACGGGATCTCGGCCAAATGTGTAGCCAATTGTATCAGTGTCATGCTTTTGCGGTGTGGTGCCCAGTCAAACCGGTCTTCCGGCACAAGGGCCAGCATTTTGCGGGTTATTGCGCCCTCGCTTTCCAATTCTGCCAAAAGTTCTTTAATGATATCCATTTCAATATGTGATTAATTGTTTGTAGCGGCAAAGCTATCCGTATCCACTGACAACCCTATGTCAGGGTATATAGTACCACTAAAATAATATGACGGGGTTAGGAAATTTGTTTTCAGCTGTCCGTATGCGAACACCCACTGTTCGGAATCGAACACCCGATGGACTTGAAACCTCCATATTTTTCTTACTATCAATAGGTTATATTTTTGGCGTCATAACTGTATCTGTCCCATGCCAAATCAGCTTTTAGCTTATTCGGCACGTGAGCACACCGATAGCAGTCGACGCAGGCGCTTCGTGGAGCCAGTACCATTTGACAGCGCATTATTATAAGATCAATGATACCCCATTCTATCAAAACCACCGTCCGCCACCTATGGCGAAACCGATTGTTCACCGCGTTGAATATACTGGGGCTGTCCATAGGCATCAGCGCTTGTTGGATCGTCTATCGCATCGCGGATTACGAACTGAGCTACGACAAACAACATCCTGATGCTGAACAGATTTACCAGTTGGTGGGACGATTTAAATCCGATGGAAAAGAAAGCGGTTTTGGCGGCGTGCCGTTGCCGTTGGCCCCCACGTTGACGGAAGACGTCACCGGAGTGGAGCTGGTCGTGCCTATTTACGACCAGTATATCGAAAAGCTGATTGTGCCAGCTTCAGGGCAATCGCCGGAAAAGACAGTGGCAGACCCCCAAGTCGTCGCCACCTTACCAGCCTATTTCGAGCTGGTGCCGCATCGCTGGACAGCGGGAAATAGGCAAACAGCGCTTGACGCCCCCGACAAGGTGGTCTTAACCGAATCGCGTGCTGCGGAATATTTTCCGGGCCTTGAGCCGGAGAACATACTTGGTAAGACATTGTACCATGATACCGTAGCCCGGGCGATCACCGGGATCGTCGCAGATTTAGACTATCCCAGCAGTTTTAAAGAAAAAGAGTTTATAGCCGTCTCCGCAGAGGAGTGGTCGTCAGACAATTGGCTCGAATCAAATTCCGCCCATATTGTATTTATCAAAGTTGCCAAGGGTAAATCAATTGATCAGATTGTGGACTTTGCTACCAACCGGCGGCTCGACTTTGCAGCTAAACTACAGCAGGAGCATGGGTTTGAGGCTTGGTTTGAAGCACTGCCACTTCTCGACAAACATTTTGCGGGTGAATACGCCACCGGCACCCGGTCGGCCAGCATGACAACACTTTATGGGTTGATGGGCATCGGCTTTTTCCTGCTGATACTCGCCTGTATCAACTACATCAACCTGAGTACAGCCCAGATACCGCAACGAGCCAAAGAAATAGGCGTGCGCAAAACGCTCGGCGGCACGCCTCGAGTGCTTATCGCCAACGTTCTGGTGGAGACATTGGCCATCACCTTCGTGGCATTGCTGCTGGCCATCCCGATAACAAGCTTGTTTTCGGCGGTTTTCCCGGAATTTATCCCAGCGGGTCTGACGGATTTTCAAAACCGCTTCGGGCTGACGATGTTTCTCCTCGCCTTACTCATCACGATCACCCTTGCAGCTGGTAGTTACCCCGCTTGGCTCATCACCAAGGTACGCACGGTGCAGGTGTTGAAGGGACATGGAGACAAAATGGTATTAGGAGCGCGGCTCAGCCTTCGAAAAGGCTTAATCGTCTTTCAGTTCGTTATTGCGCAGGTATTTATCGTGAGCGCGCTGATCATCGGGCAACAGCTTAACTACACCTTGGATAAAGACCTCGGCTTCACGCATGAGGCCGTGGTAAACATCGGCATGCCATACCGCTCAGATCAGGGCGCGGATATCGATCCCTTTATCTACAAGCGGGCGTTGGCGCAGCATCCAGAATTCGAAGGCATCGCAGTGGGGCATGAACCGCTGAACAACAACCATTGGGGTACTACCTTTTACTACGCCGCCGACACGGGTCAGGTACGCCTCAACATGCCCCGCAAATACATTGATGCAGACTACCTGCCGCTCTATCAAATTAAGCTGCTGGCAGGCACCAACATTCAACAGACCGACACGCTACGCGACCTTATCATCAATGACGCCGCGCGTAAGGCATTTGGTTTCAATTCCCCGGAAGCTGCTATCGGCCGCTTTCTGACCTTCGAGAACAAGCAACATCCCATTGTAGGGGTGGTTGCCGATTTTCACCAAAAAGACTTCCGTGTAGCGATTGAACCCATCGCTTTGGGAACTTCCAACCGAAGGAGTTCTTTGCAAACCTTCCACGTCAAGTTACCTTCCGACCGCTCCAAATGGAAAAAGGCCTTCGCAGTGATGGAAGAGGAATGGAAGACCATTTACCCCGATGCGCCTTTTGACTACCGTTTCAACGACGAGCGTATAAAAGGATTGTATGAATCCGAGTACCGAATGTCTAAGCTGATCGGTTTGGCTACGGGTGTAACCATCTTTATCAGTTGCCTTGGTTTATTTGGTTTAGCTACGCTCACAGCCTTCCAGCGCACCAAAGAAATCGGCATCCGCAAGGTGTTGGGGGCAACGGTGTCTGGCATTGTCAGTTTGCTTTCGAAGGACTTCCTCACGCTGGTGCTGATCGCCATCGTTGTTGCCTCCCCCATCGCTTGGTGGGCAATGAACAGATGGCTAGCGGATTTCGCCTACCGCATCGACATCCAATGGTGGATGTTTGCCGTGTCAGGGTTGATGGCAGTGGTGATTGCTTTCGTGACGGTGAGCTGGCAGGCAATACAGGCGGCAATGGCTAATCCGGTGGACTCATTGAGGGATGAGTGATTTTTCAGCAATCGGAAACGAAACAGGCAGCAAAAGCAAAAAGACAGAAAAACACAATATGAAAAGCCATGATAAAGACCGATTTTAGAATCGCTTTGCGTAACATTAAGCGCAACAAATCATATGCCTTGATCAACGTGTTAGGGTTGGCATTGGGCATAGCCAGTGCTCTGATTATTTTTGCGATGGTAAGTTACCATCTCAGTTTTGACAATTTCCACCCTCAGCAAGACCGCATATACCGCTTGGTGACGGAGTGGCACGACGACGGTGTAAATCGCTCGGCTGGCGTGCCCCGGCCGCTAGGCAAAACCTACCGCGAAGATTTCAACTTTTCGGATTACACCGCGCGGAAGGTAGACTATCGCCGCGTGATGATTGCCGTGCCTGATGCAGGTGATGATAAACGGTTTGTTGAGGAATCTGGAATTGCCTATACAGAGCCGGAATTTTTCAAGATCTTCGATTTCCCGCTGTCGCGTGGCGATAGCAGCAAGGTGCTCCGGCAGCCCAACGAGATTATCCTCACCGAACGGATGGCCCAAAAATATTTTGGCGAGTCGGATCCAATCGGTAAAACGCTCCGAATCAACAATCGAACGGACTATGTGGTAAAAGGTATCCTTCAGGATTTTCCTGTCAATACGGACGTTCAGCAGGAGTTTTTCGTCTCCTACCATGAATTGACCCTCGACGGTATGGACACCAATTGGCTGGGTGTGTTCTCAGGTTCGAAATGCTATACAAGACTGAAAGATGGCGTAACGGCGGAGCAGGTTACTAAAGCACTGGTTGGGCTTTCCCACCGCATCTATGAGGGCCGTGATAAGGATATCTGGCAATTCAAGCTGCAGCCGCTAAGCGACGTCCACTTCAATCCCGACTTCGACGGCTATGTCAATAAAAGTTACCTGTGGGCACTGCTTATCATCGGACTGTTCCTCATGGTGACAGCAGCCATCAACTTCACGAATTTAGCAACCGCCCATGCAATTAACCGGGCTAAGGAAATTGGTGTACGCAAGGTGTTGGGTAGCAACCGCAAACAACTTTTCTGGCAATTTATGGCAGAGACAGCCCTCATCACTTTGATCTCCTTGGTATTTGCCTATGGCTTAGCGCTTGTTATCCTGCCCGGCATCAACGGATTGCTTGGCACCGAAGTACAACTGCACCTGTTCAGCAGCTGGCAACTACCCGTGTTCTTAGTATCGACAGCGATATTTATGGTGTTCCTTTCGGGTTCCTATCCAGGACTGGTTTTGGCGGATTTCAGGCCTGTACAGGCGCTTCGAAACCAAGTCACCCAACGCGAAATAGGCGGCTTATCGTTGCGGCGGGTGCTCGTTATCGGGCAGTTTGTCATCTCCCAAGTATTGATCATCGGTACGCTGATCATTGCCAGCCAAATCCGCTATACGCGGGAAACCGATTTGGGATTTGATAAAGAGGCCATCGTAAACCTATCCATACCCGACGCTGGAAATGCGGCGAAGATGAAGACATTACAGCATCGGCTTTCAGCTATCAACGGTGTGAAACATGTATCGCTCAATTTTCAGCCCCCCGCTTCCGGCTCCAACAACTCCACCGATATCCGCTACGACAACCGGCCAGACACCGAACGGTGGAGCATCAACATGAAATTTGCCGACGACAGGTACCTATCCACGTTTAACATCCCACTGGTAGCCGGCCGGAATTTCTTTCCGTCCGACACCGTTAAGGAGTTTTTGGTCAACGAGACCTTTGTTAAAAACCTCCACCTTGCCTCGCCCGAACAGGTTATCGGCAAACGCATCTCGGTCAATGGCGATGAAAACCAAGGAACGATCGTGGGAGTAGTGAAGGATTTCCATAATTATTCGCTCCACAGCGAGAAAGACGCGATATGCATCATGCCGTCAACGGCCAATTATTTCAATTGCTCTATTAAACTCCAAGGGCAGCAACTGGCATCTTCCATGGCTGCATTTGAACGGTTATGGAAAGAAACGTACCCTGACTATGTATATTCTTATGGGTTCCTCGACGAATCCATTGCCGAATTTTACGAACTGGACAACATCATGCTCAACCTCATTCAGGGTTTCGCCCTTGTGGCTATCTTAATCGGTTGCCTCGGATTATATGGATTAATAGCATTCATGGCGTTGCATAAAACCAAAGAAATCGGTGTCCGGAAAGTATTGGGTGCCACAGTGCCGCAGATTCTCTGGCTCTTCGGCCGTGAGTTCGCCAAGCTGCTGGTGATTGCTTTCGTTATAGCTGCGCCGATAGCTTGGCTGGGCATGGATAGGTATTTAGCGGACTTCTCCTACCGGATAACCGTCGGGCCAGGAATTTTTCTGTCGGCCATCGGTCTTACGCTAGCTATCGCCGCGCTGACGGTTGGATACCGGTCGATACGGGCTGCCGTGGTCAATCCAGTAGATTCGTTGCGACATGAGTAATTGATTTAGATTTTTCCCTCTCCTTTCTGGCGTTTTCCAAGATTGGGGGCGAAAAAGCGAAAAAGACCAAATTCTATGTATTAGCTCCTAAGAAATGATAAAGAACTATTTTAAAACCGCTTGGCGGACGATGATCCTCAACCGGACGTATTCGATAACCAATCTTATCGGTCTGGCCTTGGGGCTCACCGTGGTTATGTTTATTGCTTCTTTGGTGCTGGATGAATTATCCTACGATCGGCAATGGACACTTAAGGGAGAGCTATACCGCGTGCGATCGGTTCATAGTGGTCCAGATGGCAACGCACATTTCCGCACCAACAACGCACCGGTGGGACTCGGCAACGCGCTGACAACGCATTTTCCCGAGGTCATCGACTACACTGATCTAGATCTCCAGGGCAGGAAGTTGACGATAGATTCGATTTCACACCGCCATGTGGACCTCGATTTGCTGGAATCGGACACCAACTTTTTCAACCTGTTTGACACGCAGGCCATCACGGGTAACCCCAGGCAAATCATAGCCCACGCAAAAAACCTGGTGATCACTGAACGTGCACACCGGCGTTATTTCGACGGAAAAGAAGTGGTGGGAAACATTTATTATGACCTGCCGGAACAAGGCAAACCGGAACCCTATGTCGTTACCGCGATCGTGAAGGATTTGCCGCAAAACACCCATTTGCACGCTGACGCCATCGTCGTAGCCCCGCACCGCCAGTCTTTTGAACCCCATAAAGCCGGCGCCATGCGGGGACAGTACATCCGCGTCAAGCGCGACACCGATATCGCCACGTTGGCTTCCAAAGTAAACGAATGGTTCAGCAGGCAGCTGCCGGATCAACATCACACAAACACAACGTTTGAACTCCAGTCGATCAAAGACATCCACCTCCGCTCGGCGACCGGTTGGGACAGCCCCATGCGGGATCTGTATATCCTCGCCGGTATCGGCTTCCTCATTCTGGCACTGGTATGCATCAATTTCATTAACTTAACGTTTGCCCATGCCGTAAAGCGGACGCAGGAGACCGGAATCCGCAAGGTACTTGGCGCAGACCGCATCCACCTGGTTTCTCAGATCGGAACCGAAAGCCTGTTGCTTTTTGGGAGTGCATTCGCATTGGCTTACCTAGCTTATACACTCGCATTGCACGCGTTCGAAAAATACCTCGGACATCCGCTGACGTTGACATTTCACCGATCGCTACCGATGTTTGTGGGATTACTCGCTGCCTGGCTACTTATCGGTTTGCTCTGTAGCTGGTTCCCCGCATCTGCCTTATCAAAAACCAGAGCCGCCCACGAGTTGAAAAAGCGCCTAACGGTTTTGAACCTTCCCTTAAAGACCGGATTTACGCGCGGGTTGATTGCCGCGCAATTCGCTATCGCCATGATGGTTTTCATCTGTACGCTGACAATCGGTGCGCAACTGCGGTATATGGATAGGAAAAACCTCGGCTACGAACCGGAAAACCTACTCGTTGTGGCGATGACGGAATGGGAGGGCAAAGGCAATGCATTCAAAGAAAAGCTGCAACAGCACGCTAGTGTCGTCTCCGCCAGCCTTTCCCAATGGGCACCGTTCGGTGGAAGTGCGGAATTCACTCGGATTGAAGATCCATCGAATCCGGGAGAAGAAAAAGTAACCGCAATATTCCGCGGTGATTTTGATTTCGCCAAAACCCTGGGGATACAGCTCGTCGAAGGCCGGCAACTACAGCCAGGCCGTGCACAGGATATTGCGGTATATGATCCGGAGGCCATACAGCAGGGAATCTACAGCAACGTGCTAGTCACCGAATCGACCGCAGAAAAGCTGCGCCTGAAACTGGATTCCGGCTCCAGATTGCTATCTCAAACACCGGTGGGAATTGTCAAGGACTTCCATGCGGCCAGCCTCCATCATCCCACTGTGCTGACGGTCATAACGGCCGACCGGGAGTGGGATTACGGCTGTCTACTGGTACGGGTAGCGGATGGGCAGGAGAAAGATGCGCTGGCGGCTGTCACCAAGATGTGGAATGCGTTTTTCCCCAACCGGCTTTTACGTACTTTGTGGGTGGAAGAGCACGTGAAAGACCAATATCGAAAGGAACAAAGGCAGTATCAGCAACTGGCTTTTTTCAGCGGTATCAGCATGTTGCTTGCACTTTTGGGTGTTTTGGGCATTGCTATCTACACCATTGAGCGCAGGGTCAAAGAGATCGGTATCCGGAAGGTACTGGGCGCTTCAGTCAGCTCAATCGTATCGTTGCTCTCAGCTTCATTCACCAAGCTGGTGCTCGTGGCAGCCGCGCTGGCCTTCCCCATTGCTTGGTGGCTTATGCACCAATGGCTGGATAATTTCGCCTACCGGATTGATGTGCCACTGCATTTGTTTGCATTGACCGGCCTGTTCACACTTTGCTGCATGCTTACCGTGGTCGGTTTCCGGGCCTTCCGTGCGGCACGGGCTAACCCGGTGGAATCGTTGAGGGATGAATGAGTGGTGATTGGTGACAGCGCCGAAGGAAAAGGATGAAGGATAAAGGAGTTAAGATCCGGTGGATAGTTTGAGAGATGAGTGAACTCGCTTAGGGACGAATGGTCGGATCAATTCCCGGGGCTAGCCGAATAAAGACTAAATATTATGTATTATATTAGCTCCTAAGAAAATGATAAATAACCACTTCAGAATCGCTTGGCGAAACATCCTCCGAAATCGTGTCCACAGTACGATTGTCATGGCCATGTTTACGACCCAGCGGAGGGTAAAAGAAATCGGCATCCGCAAAGTGCTGGGCGCTTCTGTATCGAGCATTCTGACCTTGCTGGCTAAAGATTTCGTCAAACTGACATTACTTGCCCTCGTAGTGGCCTGCCCCGTCGCCTGGTGGGCAATGGACAGATGGCTGACCGATTTCGCCTACCGCATCGACATCCAATGTGGATGTTTGCCCTGGCCGGTCTGACAGCAGTTGTCATTGCCCTACTGACGGTGAGCGGTCAAGCCATACGGGCGGCGATGGTTAATCCTGTCAATAGCCTGAGGGATGAGTAAGTTTTGCCTTCAACCCATTCTATTGTTTTTCCCCTTCACTGGCCTTGGCCAGACACTCAAGGGCACCGTCAGGGACATGGAAACGCAGGAACCGCTACAATATGCCACCATCTCGGTCATTGGCCAGAATCGACGGGTCGTCACGGCGAGTGATGGGACGTTTACAGCAGACATTTCCCGGGAAAAAGCTTCAGATAGCATTACGGTTTCATACATCGGATATCGAACAGCGACCTTCGCGATCCGGGACAAACTAGCTGTATGTTCGTGTATTTTTTTATTTTAGAAGAAAAAATATCCAATACATGACCAAGCGCCGATCACTCTTTTCAAAAATCATCCAACTTTGGCTAGTGAGCTACGTCTTTCTTTTCATAGCCACCTCCCAGTTCTCTTTTTCGTTCAGTTTTTTCGAGCGATTCATCGAATGGTTCGGAATGACCGTACTGGGGCTGGCCAAATTCGAGAAAATACACCATACCGGCAGTGGCGATACCTTGTACAATTATGTCGTCGTCATGTTCTGTGTCATTTTTTCGTTGATCATCGCCATGGCTGTTTCGGCGATCAAGCGGCGCAAGGGAAATTTTGACGAACTCTACCAGTTTACCGTCGTGGTTGCCCGGTACTTCGTTGCTTACACCCTGGTGGTTTATGGATTTGCCAAAGTATTCGAGGGGCAATTTGCTTCACCCGGATATTTTAGACTTGAGCAAAAAGTAGGCGACATGTCGCCCATGGGGCTCGTGTGGACGTTTATGGGTGCATCAAGGCCGTACACGGTGGTTTCCGGCCTCCTGGAGTTGGCGGGGGGCGTGCTCTTGTTCTGGAGGCGGACCAAAACAATTGGCGCGCTTTTCAGCATGACCGTGATGCTGAATGTAGCGTTTTTGAACTTCTTTTATGATGTGCCGGTCAAGATTTTTTCGTCGCACATCATCCTGCTGTGCCTATTCATCTTGTCTTATGACCTGAGGCCGCTCGTCGACTTTTTTGTGTTTCATAGGCCTACCCGCCTCCCCTATGCGCCTTACAGCCCCCCCAAACGCTGGAAATTGATTACCACGCGGGTGATCAAGTATGCCTTTATCTGCGGTAGCATTGTAATGAGCTGTGCAGGATTGTGGTCTATGCTAAAAAAGGAACCGGTGCCCCACGAGGGGGCTTACCTCATTGACACCTTTGTGCTGAATGGCGATTCCATCCCCCCGAAGCGGGCGACAACCAACACGCTGGGCTGGAGCAAAATATTCATCTCGTCAAACCACCACTTCAACTACCTGGACAATGCCGAGAACAGGAAATATCTGCAAATGAATACCGATACATTGAAGAAGACCCTTTCCCTTTCCAGAGATGGCAAAGTGGTGGGAGTCTTGCAATACAGCTTTCAAAGGGACTCCGCCATCTTCACCGGCCACTTCGAAAACCGGGACATTTACATTAAAAGTCTGCGAAAGCAAAAAAAGGATTACTCGTTGATCAATCGCGGCTTTCATTGGATAAATGACTACCCGCCGAATTGGTGAGTCAGCTGGCCCGGAATACCGTCAGGGAAGGCCGGGTGGTACAGTGAGTTTCCATTACACCGTTTTCAATGTCACAGCTGGGCCTATCCGTGGACGATTCCGTCGAACATGAAGGCTAACCATTCTATAGGCGCTGCAGTGGTTGGTATTGGTTGCCTTCGTCATCGCATCACCTATTGCGTGGTGGGCCATGAACAATTGGCTGGAGGATTCTGCTTACCGCATCAACATCCAGTGGTGGATGTTTGTCTTAGCAGGTTTAGCTGCCGTGGTGATGACGCTACTTACCGCGGGCTGGCAGGCGGTGCAGGCTGCAACGGGGAATTTGGTGGATAGTTTGCGGGATGAGTGAGGTTGTAACCTAGGAACCCATTAAACCACCTTACTGTCCGATAGTGAACATTCGGTGTTCGATATCGAACACCTTAATGCATTGACCAGTTCATAACTCACAAATATGTAGACGGTTATCCGTTTGGCCTAATAGCTGCGTAATGCTATAAGGCGTATCCGAATAGCGATCTCGGTTCCCATGGCATGGTACGGCGCATCCAAATGGTTGGATAGCTTTGCTTACCGGATCGATATCAACTGGGCGATTTTCGGTTTAGCAGCTTGCTTGGCTTTCATCGTCGCGCTGGTCACAATCAGTTATGAATCCATCAAAGCTGCAACAGCCAATCCGGTGGATTCGTTGAGGAACGAATAATTAACGGAAAAAGACAAAAAAAGAGCAAAGAGTAAGGACAGATTCGCCTGTTATCAATATCTAAAGAATGTTGCAAAACCACCTCAAAACCGCGTGGCGGAATCTATTACGCTACCGAACAACGACGCTGATTAACATATCAGGGTTAGTTATCGGGATGACAGCCGCTTTTTTTGTATTCCTTTGGGTGAAGAATGAGTATGCTTACAACGGCTATCACCAGGACGTGGAACGTGTATACCGCCTGAAAACCTACCTGACAATTGACAAAAACAACACCTGGATATGGGAAAGTTCCCCATACCTGCTGGGCGAGGAGGCCAAAAAACAGCTACCCGAGGTAAAGCCATTTCAGTTATGCTGAGACCAAATCAAAGCTCAAAAATTCGTTCATCAACCTGAAGTGCTTATCAAAACTGAACAAGGTTATTTTTTCCTCAATGACTTGCTGGAGGATAATCAAGTCTGGTATACCTACTTTGTTAACACCGTTTCGAAGATTCATCAGTTGGTATTTCCGAATCAGTTCCCAATCTATTTGGAGCGGAACTTGTTCCAAGGCCAACAGCCCATCCAATATGTCATGCCGTTTATGGTGTACTAATACCGGCTGCAATTCCGTTAATATTAATTCATTGGTACACGCAAAGTCTTCTTCCAATAGCCGATCAAGGATAGGAATGCCGGCCGATTTGAAGTACTGAATCCAAACCGAGCTATCTATTAGTACTTTATATCTTGACATCTTCCCGTCCACGAAGTGTATCAAGGTCGATATTGAAGTCGAGCGTACCTTTCAATGCGATTAAGCGTTGTCTTTTAACCCGTTTGATATGTTCTTCCAATACCTCCTTGATCAATTGGTTCTTGGTCTTTGCCTTTGACAAGGTCATCGCTTCTGCAATCAATTTTTCGGGAATATCCAATGTCGTTCTCATCATTATCAATGCTTATTGCCATCATTATTTATGCAATAATAGGAAAAGTCTGCCAACTATCAAAACGTGAATGAAAGCCTGTCCGTTGGTGAACAACAAGTGTTCGACACTCCTTAGCACTCAACCCCGCTATTGTCATTGATAATCAAACCATCTTATTTTGGCTTAGTAACTGCTACCTCTTTTTGGTGGCATCGCTGAGGGATGAGTGGTGGGGAGATGGTGATCGGTTGTGGGTGATCATTGGTGGGTGGAAAAAGAGAAGTTACCGGAACAGAGATCGAGGAACAACGATAAATGAATAAAGCCATATAAACGACTATAGGCAACAACGGCAGGTCACCGGACACTTTTCACTGACCACCGAACACTGAAAACAATGATCAAGAACCACCTCAAAACCGCGTGGCGGAACCTTTGGCGCAACAAGGCGTTCAGCCTGATAAATGGGGTAGGGCTATCTTTCGGATTGGCAAGCATATTATCCTTAACATTGCTTGTGAATCAATATTTCACCCGCGACGAGTTTCACGAGCGGAAAGACAGGATGTATTACCTGAAAACATTTTCGTCGCAAGGTGCTGGGGGCGTCCGTGACCGGTATTGTCCGCTTATTTTCACTGGACTATGTAAAGCTGGTGGCGATAGCGCTGGTGATCGCTTCACCCATTGCCTGGTGGGCGATGAGCGACTGCCTGGCCGGTTTCGCCTACCGTATCGATATCGCGTGGTGGCTGTTTGCGCTGGCCGGCTTGTCAGCGGTCGTGATTGCGCCGCTTACCGTAAGATGGCAGGTGATACGGGCGGCCGTGGCCAATCCGGTGGACTCGTTGAGGAACGAATAAATCATTATCTTTGAGGTCGCTGCGTTGTATACAAGCACTGCAGCACCAATAAAAGATGAAGAAATGAGCAACCATAGATGGGTACGGCTTGTGGTCGGTGTGCTGCTGATCGCTGCCAATGTAAGCTGCGACCAGATTACCAAGGCTATCGTGAGAAAGGATATAAACCCCTACGAACAGATAACGGTCATCGACAACCACATCACGCTCACCAAGGTAGAGAACACCGGTGCGTTTCTGAGCTTGGGGCAATCTTGGTGGCCTCCGCTAAAAACGGCTCTGCTTATTGTTTTGCCTATTTTTGCGCTTGCGTTTGCTTGTTACGCCATGGTCGAGCGTTCGCGCGGTCCTTGGTTTGCTGTGGGGCTCGGGTTCGCTATTGGTGGAGGGATTGGCAATATGATTGACCGGATTATCCGCGGTTCGGTGACAGATTTCCTCCACCTAAAGGCCGGGATGTTTCAAACCGGTATTTTTAACATGGCCGATGTGTCCATCATGGTGGGCATAGGAATCGTTCTGGTCGATACCTTGGCTGTCAGGCGCCAACGGCTATTTTACTAACTTGCCGCTCCAAACAAGGGAACCATGCTGACGTTAGCAAATTTTGAGGAAAAGGCCCCCAAGGGCGCATTGGACGCTGGAAAGCTGATCTTCCAGCAGGATGATTTCGATGAATTGGTGGAATATGAGGATAATGTGTGGCTCGCATTGGTCCGAGATAAGGAAGTCTATCAGGTGGACGTCATATTGAGCGGTGACGCCATTACCATCCATGAATGCCAATGCCCCGGCGGAAACAAATTATGCAGGCATAAGGTTGCTGTATGGCTAGAGCTCCGCAAACAAAAAGGTATCGTCGCCCAGGAAAACACCCTAAAACCCGCAGTACCCAAAAAGCGCCGAAACCTCAAAAAGTTGGTGCAGGATGTCAGCCTGGAAGAGTTCCGCCAGTTTGTGCTGGACTATGCCGCCCGCCACAAAGGATTCAAAGCGGATTTCGAACTGTATTTCGCAGGCCGCGAAGGCAGCGTGGATGCAGGCCAGCACTACGCGGATGCAGCAAAAAAAATAGTCCAGAAATACACCCGGCAGGGGTTCATCAACTACCGGGCTTCCGGCAGATTGGCCAAGGAACTGAGCAAGCTCGCCTCGGACGGGAAGCAGTTGCTGGAAAGAGGGAATATGCGCGATGCCTACGCATTGGTATCAGGAACCCTGCCAGTAGCAATGGATGCCGTCACCAAAAGCGATGATTCAAGCGGTTATCTCGGCACGGCCATTCACCTGCTGCTGGATTTGCTGGAAAGCCTGTCGGCATCGCCCTCGGCGCCCATCGACCTCAAACAGGAGCTTTTCCGCCTGGTGGATCAGGAACTGCGCAACCCCATTTACCACGAATACGGCGATTTCTATCCCAGGGCATTCAGGGTGTTCAAACAACTGGCCTTGATGTTTGGCGAGCATGACGCTTTCCTGGAGCATGTGGACGAACAATTGCCGCTGGCTGCGGGTTACATAACGGATTACCGGACGTCCTTTCTGCTTACCGCTAAAATCGATTACCTCGCTGAAACCGGACGGTCGGACGAGGCTGCAGGGTTGATTGACGGGCACCTGAATCTACCTGCCGTACGGATGAGAAAGCTTGAAAGGGTATTGGCGACGAACGATTTCAAGCAAGCCAAAACCTTGATAGCCGAAGGCATCGCGTTGGCTGAGGCTGCACGGCATCCCGGCGTGACGTCTACCTGGGAAACGCAGCTGCTCCGGGTAGCCCAACTGGAAAACGATCTGCCCACCATCCGGCAGCAGGCCAAGAAACTCGCGCTGGACGGCCGCGGGCTATCGCCCGAGCACTACCGCGCGTGGAAGGCAACTTACTCTCCCGATGAGTGGACGGCGGTTATCAACGAACACATCGAAGCGGTGACCCGGAAAGCTACCGAACAGTGGATGGCCATGCCCGCACACTACCGCACCGAAGCCCCGTTGCTGCTCATCCCGCTGGGCCGTATCTTTATCGAGGAGGGCTACTGGGACCGCCTCCTGCATGCCGTGCAGCAGGAAAACCGGCTGGATACCACCACCAAATACCATGAAGCTTTGCTGCCGCGGTATCCGGATGAGTTAGTGGAGCTTTACCTGCGCCAACTGGATCGGTTCGCCGACCAGGCCAGTAACCGCCGTCAATACCAGCAGCTAGTAGGCATTATGCTGAAGGTGGTTGAAGACATTCCCACGGGAAAGCCCCGCATAGCCGAATTGGCACAGGCCTTGTATCGCCATTACAGTTTCCGAAGGGCTTTGCAGGACGAGCTGGTGAAATTTCTGCAAGCCATCTAGGTAGAAATCTAACCTTATAAAGCCGCGACGGCGCTTTTCCAGAACACGCGGATATGCCCTGTATCTACTTTCATCCGAGCTTGAAACAGGTCGTAATTCTCCTGTGCCCGTAACCAGAATTCAGGAGTAGAACCTAAACCTGCGGCCAGCTTTATGGCCATTTCCGGAGTCACCCCCTGCTTCCCGTTAATGATAGCAGACAGGGTTTTCCGGGTGGTTCCCAATCCCTTTGCTACTTCCTCCAAAGGCAGTCGTTCGCCCGTTTCTTCACGTATGCCCTCGATCGTTTCCCGTATCAACTCGCCCGGGTGGGCAGGGTTATGCATAGCCATATTATCCTCCAATTAGTGGTAATCCGTGTAATCTAAATCTACTGCATTTTCGCCTTCAAACCGGAATATGATTCTGAAATTTTTATCCACTTTGACCGACCAAAATTCTTTCAGTTCTCCTTTAAGCCGATGTAGGCCATATCCGGGAACATTCATTTCCTCCACTGAGGTTGCGGCATCCAAACGCGTCAATATCAGTTTGATTTTACCAATGTGCTGCGCTTGAAGCTTGGAAGTATCACCTTTTTCATAAAATTGCTTCAGTCCTTTATGTTGGAAACTTCCAATCATGATGCAAATATAACGTGTAACGTGTCAGGTTCCAAACGAAACCGAATACAATGTGCGACGAATGGTTGCCGATTCGGTCCGGGATTTAGGTATATGCGATTTAAAAATCCTGTTGCGTTTATAGCCCCAAAGTGCGCCGCTTACTTAGAAGCGGGGATACAAAAAGACTTCAAACACATGAGAATTAAAGCTTGGTCACAATTTATCAATCAAATAATTTCAGTAAATCTTCCTTGTTCAGCGCTTTCAGCATATTGCCGTCCGTTTGAATCAGCGAACCGGCCAATTCCCGCTTGCCGGCCTGCATATCGAGGATTTTTTCCTCGATGCTGTCTTTGCAGATCATCCGATAGGCCATCACATGCTTATCCTGCCCAATGCGGTAACACCGGTCGATGGCCTGCGCTTCCGCAGCCGGATTCCACCACGGATCGAGGATATACACATAATCCGCGGCGGTGAGGTTCAGGCCCGTCCCTCCGGCCTTAAGGCTCAGCAGGAATAGCCGGCATTGCTCGTTCTCCTGAAATTCCGCCACCTGATTTTGGCGTTCATCCCCTGTCGTTTTTCCATCGAGGTAAGCGAATCCGATGTCCGCAGACACTAACCGGTCTTTCAACAAAGCCAGCATTGCGGTGAACGCCGAGAAAACCAGTATTTTGTGTTGGCCTTGCAGTTCGCCGATCTGGTCCATCAGTTCATCCAGCTTTGCGGATGCGTTCGGATGGCCGCCATCTTTCAGCAACGCCGGTGAGTTGCAGATCTGCCGTAATTTCATCAACCCTTCTATGGCCAGAAATTTTGACCGCCCGGTATTGCTCCCTTGCAGGCTGTCGGTAAGCTTACTCTTGAAAAGCTTCCGGTATTCATCGTAAAGCCGGCGCTGTTCCGGCAGCATGTCGCAGTATAGGAGCATCTCGGATTTATCCGGCAATTCGGTGGCCACCTGTTTTTTGGTACGGCGGAGGATAAAGGGGCTGATCACCCGTTGCAATTCCGTTTTGGTTTCTGCTGTTGCCGTTCCATCTGCGATACCCGGATAGGTCCTTTTGAAGTCCGCGAAGGTGCCGAAGAACCCGGGGTTAACGAACGACAGTTGCGCATACAGATCGCCGATACCATTTTCGATTGGCGTACCGGTCATGGCTATCCGGTAGTGTGCGTTCAGTTGTCCGGCTGCCTCGAAACGCTTTGAGTTCCGGTTTTTCACAGCCTGGGATTCGTCAAGCACGAGGTAGCTAAACTCCAAAGCGGCGAACAACTCCACATCGGCCGTCAGTGTGCCATAGGTTGTCAGCACTACCAGCCCTTCCGCATACTGCAGGGTTTGGTGACGTTCGGCACCATGGTGGATATATATTTTGCGGTGCGGAGCAAATCTACCCAGTTCGGCCTGCCAATTGAACAACAAGGTATTGGGGACGACCACGAGACTGGCTGGCGCATCGGGCTGTTGCTGATAGTGGTATTCCAATATGCTGATAACCTGCAGCGTTTTACCCAGTCCCATATCGTCAGCCAGGATACCGCCCCACCCAAATTCTCGCAGAAAAGCCAGCCAGCTCAGTCCGGCTTCTTGGTAATGGCGGAGCGTTGCTTGCACCGGATCGGGCTTCTTTATGGGCTGCATGGAGTCCAGGTCCATCAATTTCTGCCGTTTGGTTTGAATCGCCGCTTTGATGGACGCATCGGCGATATGGTTGGTATAATTAGCCAGTGTATTGAAATGGCTGGTGGGAATACGAAGCTGCTGTCCGTTGGTTTTTCCGAATGCCAGCAAGGGCAGAAGCCGCTTTTTATCCGCATTGCTGACAAATCCAAGGCTGCCGTCTTGCAGCTTGAACCAATTTTTCGACCGCCGCACCCTTTCACCCAGCTCCTCCAGCGAAATCGGGGTCGACCCCATTTTAGCCATGACATTCGCTTGGTAGTACGCCTTTCGCTCATCCGTAATGGCTAATTGCCAGTCTAACATGCGGGGGAAATAATTACTCCCTTCTTCGACGCCGGTAAGATCGAGCATAACTCCGCCGTTACGCAAGGTGGTCACGCTATCCGGCAACCAGGTTGATTTCTCGATGGCTTCCACCGGCAGCGAAAGGTAATCCTTCTGCCGTTGCTCACGAAATAACGGATGAAGCCCCTGTAGCATTGTCCTGAATTTACGCTCCCGGTCTTTATCCCGCAGAAGCACATAAAGGTTGTCCGCCCGTTGGCGCATCAGCAGATTTGCTTCCTGCATGGGGTTCACGGTAAACCCAACGGGATAGTACGTGGTTGGATGGAAAAGCAACTGACCGTCACGCTCCTCGATTTTCAGCCGGTGACTACCCTTTCCCAGTTTACGCTGTGAGAAAACACTGTTTTGTGGCAAGGCTTGCAGGTGCATCGGATAGCGGCTGCTGATGGGCAGGACAATCTCGTCGAAAAACGCCGGAAAATCCTGCGACAAAGCCGTGATGGCATAACCACTTTTCCGAAATCTGTGGATCATCGCTTCATCCTGCGCATCGGCTACGAAGTGTACCGTCCCGTCATCTTCCGCCGCGATAAAGCAGGAAAAGGATTGCCCATGGAATTTCGGGTCGGGAACATGTTTGCCGTTGACCATCAATTTCAGCGTTAGCTGGAACGATGAAAGGCGATCTTTGAGCTCAAACGTCAATTGTATCGTTGCTGCGCCTAATTTTTTAAAATGCCGCGAACCGGAAGACGGTTTGGTTGACTCGCGGGAGGACTGGTAGCCGTCGAAGAAAAGTACCTGAATACGCTCATGCAGCGTTGGGATAAACTCCGCCCAGTAATCAAACAATTGTTGCCGTCTTTGCAGTTTATCTTCGTCCGCCGGAGCCGGTGATTCAGTCAACACCTGCATCCTTCGGCAGGCGGCTTCCACGGCCTGTTCATGGATCGTGAGGCTCTCCGGCTCACCCTCGCCTGTTAAGAGATAACTGCGCTCAAAAGACGCATACGGATTGGTTTTAGCGGTTTTCGTTCCGGTTTTGGTCAGGTAAGGAATCAATACCGGATCCCGGAAATAATAAGACCCCGTGGGTATACCGAACACCAGCTTGGCCTCCCTTACTTTCGGAACGAACGGCTCCATCAGTTGGACGGGGTCGCTGAATGATTCCTTCGTGTAATCATCGTTATTTAGGTAACGGTAGATGCGACCGTACTCCGGATGGATTTTAAATGGCGCTTTGCCGTTATTATGATAATAGCTTGCCAGATTAAAGTTGAACAGCCGCTGCTGTTCAGGCGGCAAGGCGACGACGTCGGGCAAATAAAACCGCTCGAAGTATTGCTGATTGGACCTGACCTTGTACATCAGTACCGAGCATGCATGCTTGCACAATTGATCGACGGGTCTGTTGCAGGAGCAGGTTATTTCGAGGCCCTCGGGGAGAATTTTCACCGAAAGCTCTTTCTCGCGCATATTCTCCCCGTACAGTTCGACAATAAGGTTATTGCCTATCAGCGCTTTATTGGATCCCCAAAAGGGGTGGTTGTCGAGATTCGCCGTACCGGTGTAGCATGAACGCACATAGGCTTCGCTGAGTGTAAAGAGCTCACCGCCTTCCCAGGGTATCTGAAAGGGTTCCGAAGCGCGGCGCTTTTTGATTTCTTGTTTGTTTTCTGCTGGCTGGTCGATGGGTATACCTTCATTTGGTAGTGGTGTGGTTGAATTCATTGTATGGTGGTTTTATCAAAGGGGTTAAGGAATCTAATCTCTACGGGCAAATCCTATCTTTATTTGGAGATAAGGTGGCTTTTAGCTAAGTTTGTATATGATAGTACGCGAAGTAGTTACACCAACCAAACGGCAACTCACTGTCACTGTACCGGACGCGATGATAGGGAAGCCGCTGGAGGTTACCATAAGGGAAAAATCTGCTAAAGACAGCCGTTCCAAAAAGAAAACCATTGCGGAGTTGAAAGCTGAACTGGAGGGTCTTACCGTAAATATGGAAGGTTATCGCTTTGACCGCGACGAAGCCAATGACTATGACTAAAATCGCCTTGGATTCCAATGTAGTCTTATATGCATTGGATGAACAAGAAAGCGGCCGAAAGCAAACTGCCTTAATTTTATTCCAAAACTCACCGTACTTTTCTTCCCAAACCCTTAACGAGGTGCTGAATGTTTGTAGGAAACGCTGGAAGTTCAGTAAGGAAAAATTAATTCGTGTAGCTGATTTCTGATTGGAAAACGGGCGAATTGTACCTGTTGATGCAACACATTAAATCCGCCCATGCCTTGATAACGCGATACCATTTCCAATATTTCGATGCCCTCATTGTTGCATCCGCATTAGCCGCTGGGTGCGAAACACTGTACACTGAAGATATGCAGCATACATTGCTGGTTAATAAGAAACTACACATATTGAACCCCTTTCTTTAATTGTCATCGTCCTCTACTTCATTCCCTTCCCTGCTTGCCGACCGGATATGAATCAAATGTGCCGCCTCTATAACCTTCGTGAGGTATTTATGCAGGTTATACACGTAACTGCTGCCCCTGCTGTCATCTGCGTTTGTAAAATCAATGGCGACGATATACCACCAGTATAACGCATCACGGTATTGGGGCAGGTTTTGATGATTGAAGAAATCACAGATGACGCCATGCGGATATTTCTTTTCGTCGGCATCCAGATGGAACGGGTAATATTCATCACGTTCGAATTTCTTCGGATTGTGATTATTATTAAAATAACCATGCGCGGTGTTGATTTCGTCGGGAAGAAGTGTGTCGCTATTGTTGCACATTTGGCGGTAAAGTTTTTGATCTGGCATGTAGGTGCTGTCCATCAACCGCCGAATAAGTGACAGACCTTCCACCAGATACTCAATGAATTCATAACGGACGAACAATTCTACGAGCTCATCTCGGCTCAATTGAAAACCGGATTTTAGGGCGGCTTGCAGCCATTTATCAAGCTGGTTGCGCCATTCCGGCAGGTTTTCCCAATCGAAAAACTGGTGAATGGCAAGGTAAGGGTTGCCGATTTCCCGCGTGTGCAACCGGCGTGGGAAGTAGTCGTACGGGGTGTGGTTGGCAAAGGGCATAATGTTTCGACTTTAACGTTATTTATCGTTTGATTGGTCCTTTTCCCCCATCACCTCCTTAATCCGGTCTTCCAAAACGGCTTGGTGCCATTCATCGACCATCTTCTGTGCGGTTTCTTCTGCATTTTTGGGATTGGCCAGTATGGTCTTTATCAGCCGTTCTGCGAATTCGCCATATTTGGTCATAATGGCTTCCGACTCCACCTGCGCGATGACGCATTCGAGGACAAAGGTATTCGCCCAACGTGTGGGGGAATAGGGATTGCACATGAAGTCGGCAATGGACACGTTATCGATGAAATCCTGGACGATTTTTTTCGGGGTTAAATTAAAGATGTCACACACCTGTTGGAACTCGTGTGTAATGGTGATTTCTTTCAAATTAGTCATAGTCAAAAGTGGGTTTATTGATTCGTTGATAATTTTCTTCAAGCCGTTCACGGTAGGCGTCAATGCGGTCTTCAAGGTTACGATAGAAGAAGTAACGTGTCCGAAACTCCTGTGTGTCCCATAGAAAAAATTCTTTGAACGGTACTGAGCTCAGATAAGTACTATCCTGTATATTGCCGTAACCGTCCAACACGCGGATGAAAAAAGACATGGCGGGGTTGTGCTCTTCTTGCTTTAAATGGTATCGCGCAAAGAATTCCGCATACGAAACCCGTTTCATCATGGCGTTCAGCAATTCCGTTGGTGTCCGATGGTAGATAAGAGACATTAAAAGGAACTCGCTACTTAAGTTGATTTTCGTTTCCTCGTCGTAGTAAATCACACGTTTGACGTCGAGTCCCTTCGCGTAAATCTCCAGCATTTTACCGGCAAGGACTTTTACTTTATTCCTACGCGCCGAAAAGCTATAATTCCGATTCATGGTTGTTTTGAGCACTTGCTGGAATAGTTTTAGGAAGCGTTCCTGTTGATCAGTTGACAAATGCTTGGCGGGCTTAACTTCCTTTTCTACAAGTGAACGATCTGCCTCCAAAAATGCTTTCGTTGCCATGTCATATTCCGAAGTGTCGTGCATGTGGATATGGGCGTAGCTAAAGTGATTGATGATCAATTGCAAGAAATCAGGCACCGCAATCCCGACCAATTCGCAGGAGACTTTGAAGTCCCTTGGCACATCGATAAATGCTGTTTCAATCTTTGTCATACGTTATCGAACTTTTGGTGAACGAAATCAACCGCATCCGCTAAATCCACCCCGGGATGCAATACGTATCTGTAACTATAACTTCGGCGTTTGGTACGTTTCAGTGGAGCTTTTCCCTTTCGGTCTACAAGTTTTTCCAGTTCGTTTTTGAAGTAGATGGGGTCTATCTGATTTTCTGCCATGTAGTCTAAGTGCCGATAGAGTTGCTGTGCCTCAATTGGTTTGTCAAAAAAACCTTCCAACAGCATGGTATGCAGTGCTTGCTGTGACTGCCTACGATAACGTTGCACAGAATTCTTATATCGGTACTTACCTACTTCCGGATCTTCTTCACTTACTTGAAATAAGGTTATACTCTCGAACTCGCTCTTGTAACATTCCATCCGGTAGAAAATAGTCTCACCCGCCTTCCAGATATGCATTTCATGTCGCAATTCCTTTTCTCCGTGATGTTGAGGTTGGATAAAGGATGCGTGATGGAAAACTTTGCGCAACTGCTGATACAACTCTATACCTAAGTCGAATCTCTTGAACCGCTCCAGATTTGCCACAAAGTCATCATCCTGACCAAGAAGAAAGGATAGTTCCAGGGCGGAGTAGCCCCACGCCATCCGATTGAGCATAATGCAGTAGATAAAACTCGAATAGGTAAGCGAACATTCCGCTGAAAACACGCTTACCTTGTTTTCCTCGAACAGCACACTCATACAGAAACCTCCTGTTCCGGGTCTTTAGCTTTTTCCACTTTGCTTTCCATCTCAGCCCGGACATCTGCACAAAGATTTTCGAAAAAGCTAAATATTTCCTTCGCCTTATCCCGATAGAAAGATTGCGATACTTTTGACAAACCGATTTCCACATTTTTCCACCAGATCATTTCAGGCCATAATACGAGGTGCAAACGCACCTTATCGGTTTTACTCGTCGGATAAATGAAATCCAGCAGCCTTCTGTCCGTTATGCCGCTCCAGTCGATCAGTTCGGCCAAGCTGGCCGTTTTTGGCACATACCCCACCGCACAGCGCAGATAGGTATTAACGCCGATCTCTAACAGATTTCGCAACAACAGTAGTCCGGTATCAATTTTCAATACGGAAGCGTTTTGGATAACCCCAATCAGGTTGCCCATACATGCTTTCGCATTTTCCCATAGCTCAACTACAGCCTTCCGCTCTGTCATCCAATCCGGCTCAGCCAGCGTAAACGCAGGGGAGAAGGTTGACTTCTTGCGCAACACCTGGCCTCTTGTCCAGAGCGTGTAGACGAAGCGATTTCCTTCAGCCAGTTTCTTTCTTACCTGATCTACACTCAGGTACACGACCATCGCGCTTACCTCTCCTACCTCCATGCATTTAAAATGAAACGGCCCTTTGTTTTTCATCAGTACGACCAGGTAAAGCTCAGTTTTCGAACCTTCCCGTTCTTCCGCCTGTTCTTGCTGGAACGGGCTCACTCCCGAAAAACCGCCTGTGTGATAATTCAGCATCATCACCTGCTCAGGCCGGTGCGTTTGATGGATACGATCCAGCAACGCGTTGACATCCTTTTTGTATTGCTCCGGCCATGGAAAGCCGGAAAAGTCCTCACAGGTAAGCTGGGTCGAGGCGGTTGGCGCGGCTGAAGCTCCCGTTGCCTGCTGTGTAGGATTGGTATCAGGCTGCTTTTCGGCTTCCTTAGGCAATTGCTCCCGGTAGGCATGGATGCGTTCCGTCATGGTAGCAACCATTTCATCCATCGTGAATTTCGCCTGTTCGCATTTATCCAACAAAATATTAAATTCATCAAGGGAAATATCGACCGATTCCTGCTTCTTGGCTTTCACATAGCTTTGGTCCAACAGCCGGAGTAGATCGACCGAGTGACTGTCGTCGTACGGAAAAAGGGTTGTAAGCTGTGGTACAAAGCTGCGCACGGACTTCATCAGGTGTTCAATGTTGTGCGATTTTCCTCCATTCATCCCGATGGTCGCCATTAAGCCTTTCAGCCGAAGCTCCAGAAATTGATGCAGCATAAAGGTAGCTTGCCCATATTCACCCTTGATCAAGTAGTTGTCCACGCCCTTACGGAATTCGTCGGAATTCTTGCGGCATTTCGCGTAGTTGAGTGCCGAAAGCTCCAACAAACTGCTTATCACCTTACGTGAAAACAATGGGCTTTTCTTCTTCGGGTCTGCATAGAGTTCGTGCTGTGGCAGGGAAGCATATGTATAATAGAGGCTTCCATGTTTTAACTGATTTTGCCATTCTCCGGTAATGATCATATCAAAGGGAATGGCCTCGGTGTCCGAAAAGCAAAGGGAGACAATGGGTGCCAGGGCCTTCGGCGCAAGCCCCTTCACCGGATTGACGACCAACAGCAGGTGTTGTTGCTCACTATCCAGCGTGGGGTAAGAAAAGAGAAAGATACGGTCTAGGTCCATCCGGGCGGTTAACCGATCGACGAGTTGTAAAATTTGTACAAAATTTCTATACATATAGTAATTTTACCTTAACTAATGATTAGTATATATGACCAAACTGGGTGGAATTTTAGCCAAACGGTCGGTGAATAAGTCGATGGTGGCCAGACGGACAGGATTGAGCAAAGCCCGGATAAATGAACTCACGCTTAACCCATCAACCAAACTACGTGCGGATGAGCTTTACTTAATTGCCAAAGCCATTGATATGGACCCGTGCGAGCTGCTCACACTTTTATATGGCCACCTGACTTTAGTGCCGCAGGTGGATTAAGAAGATGAATCGGTTAAATTGCCCGCTTCCGAACAAAAAATGTTCGATATCGGACACTTTTGATAGCAAACATTCGATTATTTTATTGATTATAAATACGTTGTTTTCTTGGCGCAATAACTGCGGTTGAAAATTCGAGCAGCACATGATTCACAGGCCACCGAACACTAAAAGATGATCAAACAACACCTCAAAACAGCTTGGCGCAACATCATCAAGAACAAGCTGTATGCCCTGCTGAATATTTTTGGATTGGGTTTGGGAATAGCCTGCTGCCTGTTCCTTTTCCTTTACATCACCTTCCATCTCAGTTTCGACAACTACCATCCGCAAGCGGAAACAACCTACCGGCTGGTCAATGAACTGCACTTCGAAACCACAGAATATAGCAAAGGGGCTTCCTACGCCATGTACACGGCATTGAAAAGCGAAATGCCCGAGGTGGATAAGGCTGCTTTCCTGTTGAGCAACCAGGCATTCACCATCCGTATCGGGGAGCAGCTATACCATACCGGTCAGCGGGCTGCGTTGACGTCTTCCGAATGGTTTAAGCTGTTTGACTTCCCTTGGCTAAAAGGGAATCCAAAAGAACTGGATGAGGCCAATACGCTTGCCCTGACACGCAAGGCTGCCAGACAGTATTTTGGTGATACCGACCCCATTGGGCAGGTTGTCCTTGTAGAAAGCAAGCATCCCTTCAAAGTGGTGGGCATCGTCGACGACAGCTGTACCAACACCAGTCTCGGTGCAGAACTGTACCTGTCTTTCACATCCATCAAAACGCTCCAACCGGGCTTGTTTGATGATTTCTTTACTGCTTGGGGATATATCAATTCTTCCAACACTGTATTTGTCTCACTCCACGATACCAGCCAAAAGGATGCCGTCGAACGCCGGTTGAATCGCATGACCGTGCAACATTTCGGAGAGGAAACTGCCCGAATATTTAATTTTAAACTACTGCCCTTAACGGATACGCATTTCGACACGCGATACGGCGGCACGGTGCAACGGCCGCTGCTATTGGTGCTGGCCATCATCGGTGGCTGTATCATGGTGGTTGCGGGCATCAATTATGTAAACCTTTCTATTGCGCACCAAGCCCGCCGGGCTACTGAGATCGGCACCCGCAAGATCCTAGGAGGATCGCGGCGGCAATTGTTTGCCCAGTTTATGACCGAATCCACGTTTGTGACACTGACGGCCTTATGCATAGCCCTTATATTGATTTATTTGATGCTTCCGCTGGCCAACCAGTACCTCTTGTTCAGCGAACCCATCCAAGTACTGTCATGGTACCGGTTCTCGGCATTCTCAATTGGGTTTTGGATCGTCGTAAGCGTTGCCGCTGGCGCATATCCCGCATACCTGCTGGGCAGGCTGAATGTATTTGATGCCTTGAAAAACAGACTTCCGATAAGAAACCGCACCGGCAGACAAGCGTTGGTGGTCCTGCAGAATGTGGTGGCACAGGTCATATTGATGGCCACCATCGTCATCGTGCTGCAGGTGCGCTTTCTGCGCCATACGGATGTGGGCTTCGACCGCGAATCGGTGGTAACGATACCGTTGCCCAAAACGGCCGGTGACGGGCGAGATGCCATTGGCCAGTATCTTGACAGCAATCCCCGCGTGGCGGCGTTCAGTTTCTGTTTCCAACCACCGGCAAGCCGGTCGCGGTACGGGGGAACGGTACGGTTTGACGAAAGGGAAGCGTGGGAAACATGGCCCGCGCGCTATGTGTATGTGGATTCGGCATACGTCCACACATTTGGCATCCAGTTGGTGGCCGGACGCAATATCCGCCAGGATGCCGCAATGCCTGAATACCTCATCAGTGAACTGATGGTATCGAAACTCGGATTTGATAATGCTGATGATGTATTGGGCAAGCCATTGCTTGCCGGGGGGATGAACGATGAAATGAAAGGGGTGGTTGTAGGCGTGATGCGCGATTTCAACACGCAATCCCTGCTGACGCCTATCGAGCCAACCTTGGCGGGTTTTAAAGCGGATATGCAGACCATGCTGGCCGTCAAACTGGCTACAAAAGACGTCACAGGCATTGTAGCTGATTTGCAAGGGCAATGGAAAACCCACTTCCCCGATGCGGTATTCGAATACCATTTCCTCGATGAACAAATTGAGGCCCTGTATGAAAAAGAAATCTTGCAGCAACGGCTTATCTGGATTACCGCCGCGGTTGCCGTCATCATCTGTGTGCTCGGATTGCTGGGCATGGTATCGTTGATGACGCAATTGCGCATCAAGGAAATCGGTATCCGCAAGGTGCTGGGCGCATCGATGGTCGGCATCGTGCGGTTGCTTTCCACAGATTTCGTCAAGCTTGTACTGATCGCCGTAGTGGTGGCCTTACCCGTCGCCTGGTGGATCATGAGCAAATGGCTTGAAGACTTCCCTTACCGCATCGATATCCAGTGGTGGATGTTTGCTTCGGCAGGCGCTGTAGCGGTGGCTATTGCGTTAGCAACGGTAAGCTGGCAGGCTGTGCGGGCCGCGCTGGCCAATCCGGTAAAAAGTTTGAGGGATGAGTGACGAATTTCCCGACCGGTATTCCCGTCGGAGGTGCTGAGGATAAGTGACGATCCTGAAAATTCGTTCTCATCCCTGTAGCAAATGCGCGTTTAGCCGCGTCTAATAGCCAAAAACCAGTATGAGCAAGACGTATACCTTTTTATGTTTATTCAGCGTTGCCCTTTTCGGGGCATGTGAAAAGGGAGATATCGAATACGAAAGCAGCTTTGAACATAGTTATCAAACCTGGCTGAAATTCAAAGCAGCCAACGGCAATACCTACCGATACGAAGTATCGGGCGCCACCTGGGCGGGATCATCCTGGCTGACTACCCTGACCGTCAAAGAAGGAAGGGTGGTGCAACGGGATTTCCGGTATGAGGTGTTCAACGACGTCCGCATGCCGGATGACGGATGGGCGTCGATTCCGATAGCGGAACTTTTGCACGGACTTGGGTTTAATGCCGAAGATTTCCTGGAACAGGAAGGCAAGCCGTTTCATGAGGCCTTGCAATGGACAGAAACGGAAGCCGAGCTGGGACTCCACGAGAAAACACCAGCCAGCCGCTTGCAGACCCTGGATGAGGTATACGAAACGGCCCGCTCGGTATGGCTGAAAAAGCGCGGTGATGCAGAAACTTATTTCGAAGCGAAAAACGATGGCATGATTTCTTCTGCCGGCTTCGTGCCAAACGGCTGCATGGATGACTGTTTTTCGGGCATCCATATCCGTTCAATAGCCACGATTGACTAAATTGAATGTGTGCAATCCTTGCTGTCTTCTACCGTAGCGGAAGACCTAAGGGGCAGCTTTTGCATTAGTGGCTCGACCACTGATACGACCGTTCATCCGCGTCATAGACGGTTTGTCGACTCCTGCAACGCATTGTCGAAAGGCGCCGACTCGGAACATCCATCCGCCTAAATTTGCCGAAAATCAGACAATCATGATCGAAGAAGCAATAGATGCACCGAGCCCCTTTATCGAAATGTTCGGGAGGCTTGCAGAAGCAAACGCCGTCCACCACCAGAATCTTGTAAGTCACTGCGGGGCACCTTCCCGCCTGATTGAACTGGCGGGTTTTGATGAAATAGAAAGCCCAGAGGCACATTTGGTTTCCCTAATTGTTTTAGACTGATGTCAACGCACGATACGAGATGCAAGTGTTTAAAACAGTTGGCAGCAGTCATAGTAGCGTATATGTTCGTTTATATAAGCGATGGATACGGCGCACCGCAGGATACCATTGACCGATACCCGTTGTACATTGACCTCCCCCTACTGGACCTGCCTTTCCAACGGGATGCCGCACGGGCTGGCGAACTGTTTGACAGTTACTCCATGCAACAGGCGCTTGCCGTAACCCAGAACCTACACCGTGTAAACTACCACTTTAACAACAAACTCTGGCATAGCGCCATCCGCCCTGACAGCAGACGCAAGCGGGTGTACAACCGCATTGCTGCCAACGTCACTTCGGGGCTGGTAGACTATGTGTTCACTTATTATGGGGTGGTATTTTCAGCTCAATGGCTGCATGAGGAATTTCATCGAACAGGATTGACTATTCGCGGCATTCCTTCCTATGATGAAACGTATAACCGCTTCAACGGTGGGATAGCCAACGGTTCAGTGAGCCGCGTGAAGGATGAAGATCTCATCCGGCTGAAAAAGGATGCGCCCCGGGAATTGGTGCGCAGCTTCGCCGCCGGGATCGAAAGTGAGTTTTTACTATTGCGGGGGTTACAAAAGGATAATTTCTTCAGTGGTGCTGAGCATGCCAACATCGCATTGAACATCCTGCTTACGAAACACGCCGTCGACTATGTGAACCAATTCAAACGAGGCGACTACAACGCGAGCATCGACAGCATGAACGCGCATGGGCTGGCGGTGGCCGACCGCGACTTTGTGGGATGGGACTTTACACCGTGGGTGTATGACCTGCACCGCCCGGATGAACCGTATGAAGCACGGGGCACACACCCGAGCGGGGTAGGAGTAGACCGGGCTATCAAGACCTCTTCGCTTACTGATGAAGAGTACCGGTATCTCGAAAAGATGGGTAGAATGCAGTACCTCAACTTCCTCTCGCCCTTTATGATCGGCATTAGCCGTATCCGATTAAATGACCAGACCGCATTCAACGTTGCAGTAAGGCATTACCTCAATTCGTTTGGCTACGACCTGACGGCTGATTTTTTTATCGGCCATCGGGATAAACAATACCTCTTCAGCCTTCATGGATACCGCAATAAACATCGCTTACTACCCGGCGTTGAAATGGAACGGAGCCCTTATGTATTTGACATAGGGGGTAAAGACCGAATATTGCTGCAACCGGCGGCGATGCTGTGGCTGCAGCCCAAGGATTTCTATGACCGAGGAGCCAGACCGGGCGGATTGCTCCGTCTACACGGTGCTTATGCGCTTGATAAGACATGGAACATCATCGCGGTGGCAGAAGGAAAGACCGGGGGGTGGGTAGCCGGAAACCCCTATCTCGATTCGAGATTTGGATTCCGATTCGGTGTGTCCGCTTCATTTCATCATGCAAACAAATCAGAATTCAGTTTAAGATGACATTTGTTCTTCCGTCGGAGGTCGTTTCATCGCCAGAAAGAGCAATGTAAGCGGAGCGCAGCCAACCGGTCGAGTGTTCTATCGGCACCTCTTCATAAAAAGCGGCGTAGCGAGCATTCGGCCACCCCGATTTGACGGCGTCAAATGCCTCTGGATGGAGACTGTGCGGTTGTGTAAAATGTAACGATATTTAATTTTCGTTCTTCTTTTATCATCAAAAGGAGCTGATCGTATCGTCATTTATAGGGTGTTAATGCGGATACAAGTTCTCGGTAATCCTTGCGCGTCAGCCCCGGCCCATCGGTAATTTCCCATAGCGCACCCTGAATCAGCGTATAGATAATCTGCCACTCGGGAGTTTCATAATCTTCGTCGAAGAGTTCCTGCGGATTGTAATGCTGGGTAAGCCTTAGCTTGGGGTAGTTTTTCAGCAAATCCAGCAGCTTGCGGATGTTCGGGTCTGTGGTGACCATACCGGGTTCGTACATATCCTTACCGATGGGATAGTCCTGCGTGTCCCACTGCTGATTTTCTTCCCACGGGAAGGCCATGGAATAGTTGAGACACCCCAAGCCGAGGTACACGGTGGTGGTGTCTGCGGGCGTGCTTACGTCTACATAGGTGGGGGGCACTTGGATACGCACGGTTGTCGTGAGGATGCCGTTCTGGGTGCGTCCTTCGTTTTTGAACAGGCAAACGAGCCCTCCCGGTATTTCAACGGTCACCGTTACGTTCAAGCGGTTAATAAAATTTACGTCTGCATAAAATGTGTTCAGGCTCCCGTGCAGCAGTCCAAGGTCCGGATTGAACGGCTTGTCCGGCCGGGCTACTACCTCGATGCCTTCGGGCAGCTGCCAGGGCGTCCCTGCGGGAATGCCTTCCGTATCGCCGAATCCCGGCTGGTCTTTTGATGAAGGGATGACGATATCCCAATCGTTTCCCTCTTCAAGTGGATCAGGCAAGCCCGGCCCCGCTCCTTTGCCGCACCCAGCCAACAGCAACAGCGCCAAGAGGTAACGTGGCATCCTAGTCCTTTTCATTAACGTATTCATACTAGTTTACAATTTGATAAATTCAACCCTTCTGTTTTGTGCCTGGCCCGCCGCGGTTTGGTTGTCAGCCACCGGCTCCAGCTCTCCTTTGCCACTGGTCTCCAGCCTGGCACCGGCTATTTGGTACTGGGCCTGCAGCGCTTCTTTCACCGCGGCAGCTCTCCGCTCACTGAGCGCTTGATTGGCGGCGTCATCACCCACGGCATCGGTGTGGCCCACAATGCGAACACGGATATCGGGATGCTGCGTAAGCACCGCAGCGATGGTTTTGAGCACCCCGGCAGATTCGGGCTTGATGGTGGCCGAACCGGTGTCAAACAAAATGCCTGTGGTGCTGAACCTGCCTTCTTCTACCAGCTTGTGCCGGGTATCTGGCAACCCCTTGGCTATTTTGATGTTGCCGACGTATACGCCTATCTGCTCGTCTTCATAGGGGCTGCTCCCCAGCTGGAAAAACAATTGGTTGAGCTGACCGTCTTTCGGAATGCCCTTGGGTACATCGTATAACTTCTCGCCATCCACCCAGAGGCGCAGCCGCTCCTTTTGCACCTGGATGGCGACATGCGAAGATTTACCATACCACGTGCGGGCTACCTTGTTCTTGTTAGGCGGGCTGTAAAAGTGGCGGGTATACTTCTCATAACTCTCCAGCATCAGGTTGGCGGCATCCGACAACGGCGATATTTCCAGGTAAAATGACTTGTCGCCCTTCGGGTCGGACAGCAGCTTGTTGGCGGTTGTCGACTCGGCCCCGGAAGCCAACAGGCCAAATTTGATTGATGGCGGCAGCCAGCCCTTGAAATCAATTTGCAGCACCATGTCAAACTCCACCGTAAAATCAGGCCCGAATGCCTGCTCGTTGTCCGTCAATACCACGGTGCGCTGCGCCATGCGCAGCCACTGCCCCGGCAGTCCATCCAGCGAGACCACGACCGAGCTGCCGTTGCTGTTCCATCCGGTAGGCAATTCGCCGATGGCCTCCCCGCTGAAGTCGTTGGCATACAGTACCGAATCGCCAGGCACAAAATCATACCTGCTGAAGGCGTGGATGGCAGGCTGCTTGTTGGCCGCCGTATCCGGCCCGGGCGCAGCGGATACGCTGTCTATGCCAGGGGTATCTCCATCCG
Source organism: Parapedobacter deserti (assembly GCF_042646065.1). Classification (NCBI taxonomy): domain Bacteria; kingdom Pseudomonadati; phylum Bacteroidota; class Sphingobacteriia; order Sphingobacteriales; family Sphingobacteriaceae; genus Parapedobacter; species Parapedobacter deserti. The sequence goes on along the minus strand of NZ_JBHRTA010000003.1, from coordinate 43,699 downwards.
GCTTAGTTTTTGCCGATTCGATGGCTTTATCCATCCCTTTCGATACCGCCTTGTCGGTCTCGTTCAATACTTTCTGGGTGGCGGTCTGCTCCGCTCGGTTCTTTATTTTGTTCAGAATAGACTGGGCTTGTATAGGAAGGGGCATGGCGCCGAATACGATTCCCATAGCCGCGGCAATCGCCGCTGTTGTTCGTTGTAAACACTTCATAACACAAATCATTAATGGGCACAAAGTTACCTCCGCTGCCTTATCGCCTTTGTCCGTTTCGATGAACCGCAATATAGCGGCATGAACGTACTATAGCTTCGACGAAAGTCATGGAATTTTCCGTCGCTGTTTAAAGCGGTTCATCGACATTATCGGCGGTTCGTCGAAAGCCGTGTTTCATAAACATAAAAAGCGGCGATACTTGTGTCAAAAATGATCATGAAACGCCATAACATATGCTTGCTTACTCTGATGGGGTTCTTTTCGCTCACACTGACGTCGTCTTGCAATAAGGATACGTCTGCACCGTTAGATGAAGAAACGCCGGCCGTTTTTGGTGAGCCGGTGGCCAAGCCAAAAGGCCAACCCACTGCTAATGCCGTTTCAGCGGTTATCGGCACCGCCGGTGGGATTCTCCGATTTAGCGAAGCGGTAAAAGTGGAGGTTCTCCCCGGGGCGGTAGCACAGCCGACAACCTTTGCCATCCAGCCCATTGCTAACACGCTGGACGATGGTTCGACCGCACAGGCATTCAGACTGACGCCAGAAGGTGTTCAATTCAAAAAACCCATCAAGGTGTCATTTCTATATAACCCTGATAACGAACAAAACACCAGAACTCGAATGGTTGCCTTCCAACGGAACGACGGCGTATGGTGCGGCGTACCGACCGTGCTCGATGAACAGCAACACACGTTGACCGTGGAAACAAACCATTTCAGCGACTGGGTATGGTTTGACCAACTATCGCTACGCCGGGAGAAGGCGACCGCAGCAGCCGGAGAAACGGTAAACCTCAAGCTGATGGAACAGGTGCTTGGTGCGCTCATGCCGTCAAGGTCTATTGACAGCGTGCCGCTGGCTGCAATGGACGACATCGGCTTATCAAAAGACGTCACAGTAAGCGGCTGGAAGATCCTGTCCGGCCCTGGTAAACTGGAACCGAAAGTCAATACTCACCTTTTGCACGGTGACGCCATTTACACAGCGCCGACGATGGTCAATGAAGCGACTGATGTAGAAATCCAAGTGGAGGTTGAAAGCAAGAACGGCTACATCAGCGACCCTGCCTCACCCAATGGGCGACGCAAATTCGGAAAAATGATCCTCTTTACAACCATCCGTTTGGTACCCGAAAACTTCGTGCAGCTCAAGCTGAATGGCACGGATCAAGGGTTGCCCCAGACCGGCGATGCCCGCATCGTAAACGGAAGCCTGTATATCCGGGCGAATAACGAGCGGATAAACTTGACCCTCCAATGCAACGGCACCGAACCGGGCACCTATATCGGTGGGTTTGGAACTAACCGGTCGTTCCTTTCGTTGGCCAGGTCGCAAGGGCAAACTCGCCGGTTCTTTAACAATTTCTATCGCTCTTGTGAAACCGAAGAGGAAGTCTTCAACGGCACGGCGGTCATCAGCACGGCGGGGGACTATATTGAAGGGACTTTCACAGGTAGCCTATTTCCCATTGATGTTCAAAACTGTGATCTCCCCGAAGCGACGGCCGTGGAGCTTAAGTTTAAGATTAAACGCAATTGATCATCCATTCAAAAAAAGCCGATATGAAACAAATAAGGACGCATATCAGATGGATTTTTTTTATGCTGGTATTGGGCCTGATCATTCAGTCGCTTACCAACTGCTCAAAGGCCAAAGGTGGGGCCGAAGGCGATGGCAACGGCTCGCCGCAGGCCGGCTACCTAAGCGGGACGGCAAAGGACCAGGCCGGCAATCCGCTGGAAGGCGTACGCATCCTCGTGGACAACAGTATTTTCTTTAACTCCAATCTCTCGACATATACTGATGCTGAGGGCAGGTATAAAATTAAGTTGCCGAGTGGCTCGTGGTATGCCTTTGCTACACATAATGTTAGCTATCAGGGCAACAGTTTTTCGTTGTATCTCCACCCGGAGAATTCTGCCGGATTCGGCGGGGAGGGCGGGGTCCGGAACTTTGTATGGAAGCTATCCGGTACCATGCCACAACCGTTATCCGGCATTTACGGCGGGTTGGTGACCATTGACAACTTTCCCGGAGTCTACATTGACGAAACCGCAATTGATTTCGTCTTCACGCCAGTAGGCACGCTCATTGACGGCAGTGCGGGCGACGTAATACGCCGGCGAGCAGATGATGCTTATCACATCAAGGATATTCCTTTAGGCCGCTATAAACTGAGTGCGACCTATCAAAATAAACCTGTTGAATTCAGGCGATGGAATTCGGACGATGAATTTGCAGCTGAATACGATCTACAATTTAAGCCCCGGATTGCGGAGCATTGTGACAACTGCATGAAACTGGAATATTATTGGGAGCGGTAATCGGGGTATCGGTGTCTTTGCGTAGGCTTATACCGACCAGCACATGGCCTTTCTCATTGAGCTTGTTCTCCTGCTTGCAACCACCACATGTTGCCCTTACAAGATTAATGACTTGATATGATTTAGGTAACGCTTGCCAACGTTGATTTCCTGTCCGTTTTTCATAACCAAATACAACTTGCCGATATCCCGGTAGCAGGCATCGACACGTTCTACATTGACTATAAATGACCGATGCACCCGGATGAATAATGTAGGGTCTAATCTCCGTTCGATATTCCCGATACCCGAGGAACTCAGGAACTCCCCCTGTTCCGTATACACTACGGTGTAGTCGCCTGCAGCCTTGAGGTACCGGATGTCGTTTACCGCAATACATTGCAAGCGGACGCCATCTCCAACAAAGAGGTTTTTACGATAGGATTGAGCCGCAAAGGCGTTGTCCGGCAAACTATCCGCTGTGGGCCGACCAGTCACTCGCTGCAACGCAGCGTCCAGCCGCGCACCACCATACGGCTTCAGCAAGTAATCCAAAGCTTGATGATCAAACGCCTGTAAAGCGTGTAACTCGCTCTGAGCAGTGTAAATAATCTTAGGCAGGTGATCGGCTTGCTGAATCAAAGAAAACGCCTTACCGCCTCCCAACTGCACGTCCAGAAAAAGAACATCTGGCTCCAGTGCATTGACGTAGCGGATGGTTTCATGCTGATTGCCACATTCGCCAACCACACGGAATCCTGGACGACTACCAATATGTTGTCGGATTTGCAGGCGAAACATCGGTTCCGGGTCCGCAATTAAGATTGTATTCATGTCAACGCAAAAGTAAAGGACCGGTTACACCCTGTTCATCGAAGTTATGCCGGAAAAAGCATTTAAGTAGTACTACTCAAACCGACCGTCAACAAAGCCTTTTTCTGCGAACTACTACTGAATTTTGACGTTCCGTGGTTATGATGAAAACTGCAATCGCGTTGCTGCATACTTTTGTGATGAAAAAAATATAAATAAAATGAAGACAATTGCATTACGGGTTTTACTCATATCCATAACGTCTATCGCCATTGGAGCGGGGGCTTGGGAAAGCATCCCTATGACCACCGTGCAGGAATCGCCTTTCGGCAGTCATTATTGGGTGGTTGCATCGTCTACCATCCAGCCAGCCCTTGACGTAGATATGGACGGAAAGCCGGACACAGACCTCCTGATATTGATACCGCCCTGCGAGCGAGACGATGCCGACCGCTACCTAGACGACGGCACCATCTTAACCTCCCGGGGTTCGGCAAGTTGCGAAGCGGACGAAGAAGAGGAAGAGGAAACCGGAACTTGGTCGTATGACCCGACGACAAAGACACTGCTTTTTGAGAAATACGACGGCGGCAAACCTGTTGAAGCCCGCTTAGCGTCTGCATCGGCAAGTCAAATTGTATTAATAACAAACCACCAATCTTCCAAAGGGACGCACACGATCCGCACTACCCTAAAATCCAAGAAGATCTAACCAGCTGTAACATTCCGAACCATCGTTACGTCTATTGAGTAATTTTACGCGAACGACGTGCGCCAATGAAACCGTTTACGCTTCTGTGCTTATCGATTTTTCTACTTGCCGGGGCCAGGGGACAGACCGCCAGACACGATACTACCCGCGTTTATAGCCTGATCGATGTTGCGAAGGAAAAACAACAGCGGGGAGAGGCTGACTCTGCGGAGTACTACTTCAAACAAGCTGGAACGCTTGCCGAAAAACTTGACTTTGATAATGGGCGGTTGGCCTACACGAACAACTACAGCGCTTTCTTATATGAGCAGATCCGGTATGAGGAAGCGTTAGCGGTCGCGAAAGAATTATTGGCACTCAGTCTGAAGCTCAACAACAGGCAACGGGCCGCTTCGGGTTACAATAACATGGCTTTACAATACCAAGCGCAGGGAAAATTGCAGCAAGCCGCGGAAAGCCTGATGAAGGCCTTGGAAATTTCAGCAGAAATCGTCGAACCTTCCGAGAAAGACTTATCGGATCGCCGAAAATACTACAACAACCTGAGTTCGTTACTGCTTGACATGAACGATCTCGACAAAGGACTGAGCTATGCCTGGAAGGCATTCGAAATAGCAGAACAGCTGAAAGATACATTAGCCATGGGTAGGAGTTTGGTCAATGTGATGGTGGCAGAGGCCATGGCAAATCGACTGACCGATGCCGAGGAACACGGCTTACAATACTTGGCCATCGGGCAGTCCTTCGGTGATGTGCAGATGGAGCTGCGAGCGTACTCAAACTTAAGTGACATTTATCGCCGGCAGAAACGGTATCAACTGGCGCTCGATACCTACCAAAAGGCGCAGAGGCTTTTAAAGAAGGCACCACCCGGCAATGAAGTATATATATTAAGCGGAATTTCTTCGGTATACAAAGAAATGGGTCGGCATGCGCAAGCCGACGTGTATTTTGAGAAAGCACTCGCCATTGCTGAAAAGGAGCTTGCTAAACCTCAACTTATTGAATTGTACTTATCGGGCGCAGAAATCAAGGAAGGCATGGGGGATTACAAAGCAGCCCTTTCATTCCGTAAGCAATACGAAAAAATCAACGACTCCTTGCGCAATCAAGAAACCCACCATACGATCCAAGAGCTCGAGGTGAAGTACCAAACAGCTGAAAAAGAAAGGGCACTGGCAGAGCGTGACCTCAAAATCAGCGGGCAGCGAAGCGAGCTGGAGCGCAAGAACACGTGGGTAATTCTATCTATCTTGCTGGTCGCGATATTGGCCTTGACACTGCTTTTCAACAGGCTTATCAGCCGGCAAAAGCTTAAAACCGAGGCTACGGAGCAAGCAAATCGTCTGCTGGAAGCGCAGCTTCAGGGCGAAGAAACCGAACGAGCGCGAACCGCGCGTGAGCTGCATGACGGCGTGGCTAGCATCTTATCGGCTGCGAAACTTCGCATCAATGCAATGGAAGAACAGGATCCGTATGCAAATAGCATGCTTGGCCAGCTGATCGAAACCGCCGTGCAGGAAATACGCAATATTTCCCATAATCTTGCACCTGAAGCCATCCTCGACGAAGGTTTTGAGCATGCCGTACAAGAGTTTTGCCGACGAGTGAACCATCCGGGCATGCAGCTGGAATGTTATGTGGTGGGCGAGTTGCCGAAACTGGGTAAAAATGCCGAACTCTTGCTTTACCGTATCATACAGGAGGCAGTGGCAAACATGGTAAAACACGCGGAGGCTACGGAAGGCATCGTGCAACTTGTGGGCGAAGGCCCGCGGCTTTCCATTACTATCGAGGACAACGGAAAGGGCTTTGATCCGAAAACCCGGAAGGCGACCGGTATTGGGTTGAAAAACCTTGCCTCCAGGATACAGCTGCTGCACGGCAGCCAAGAAGTACACTCCGCTCCGGGAAAAGGGACGTCCATCTACATCGAAATCGATACAGGCAAGGTAGTGCAATCTGCCGGTGCTGGAGTTGAAGCGCAGTATACCGGATAGCGCAATTTAAGTAATGATACGGATACAGTGCAATAATAATTTGCTTTAATTTGCATAAACGTTAGGAAAAAGCCTTTATGATTACCATTGGAATCGTGGACGACCATTCGTTGATTGTGAGCGGACTAGCTCATATGTTGAGCGATGAAACGGATTGCCCCATTCTATTTACCGCGGGCAGTGGCAAACAGCTGATGGCCGAACTGGAGTGCCAGCTACCTGATGTCTTATTACTCGATATCGAGTTACCAGACCGTAACGGGATCGAATTGTGTGCGGCCATCCTCAAGCAACATCCTGCCCTGCCCATTATTGCGCTCACGAATCACGACGAGGTCGTTTACGTAAAGAAAATGATGCGCAGCGGAGCAAGGGGCTATCTCCTGAAAGGTACCGATAAATACAACCTGTTGAACGCCATCCGCACAGTATATGAAGGTCAACAATTTTTGGATCGCCAGATCGAACGGGCCATCCTGGAACAGACCATTTCGGGCAAACGCACATCGGTAGCGATTAAACTTACTAAGCGTGAAAACGAAATCCTGACGTTGATTGCCAATGAATATTCCAACCAGGAAATCGCCGATAAGCTGTTCTTGAGCGTGCGTACGGTAGAATCGCATCGACATAGCCTTAACCAGAAGCTCAATATTAAAACGGCAGCTGGACTGGTGAAAGAGGCCCTGCTCCGGGGGCTGATTTGACCTATTTCTGGCCGAAGGATTTCCGAATCCGGCTTAGGCTGTCTTGGTGAATCGCCAAAAGCGAAGCGATATACTTCAGGGGCACCTGCTGGATCACCTCCGGCTGGGTTTCCATTATTTTCTTATATCGTTCTTCCGCCGTCATGCAGATCGCATCAATCTGGTTGTCCTGCAGCCAGTTCAGCAACCGATCCATGATGGCCAACTCCATGTCGTACATCCTTGGTATTGCCTCTTTCAGCGACGTTGCACTTGCTCTGTCCCACACGAGAACATCGATCTCGGTGAGCGATTCCAGCGCGCAGGTGGATAGTTGCCCGCTCTGGAGATATAACGGCGTGGATAAGAAGTAGTTGTTGGAAACGATACCCAATGTGTGATCTATCCCTTTTTCGATCCGATATAAACGGGCGATACCGCTATTCAGGAAATACAAGGTATTGACCACCTTGCCCTGCTCCATGATAATCGTATGCGGAGGCAATATCCGGTGTTGCGTGTGGGTGGCGATAAGGTTATATTCTGCGGGTGTAAAGAATACCTGATATCGTTGGGCAAAGACACAAACATGTTGAAATAGTTTTCGTGGTACCATTGATAAACGCCGTCGTTTTCAGCTCATTCCGCCTCTAAAATAGAAAAATATCTCGACCGGGGCAATTTCTGACATACGTCAGTTGAACACGGCATTACGCTGTGTTAATTTTGTTCTCCAACGAAAAGACATCATTATGGGAAAACCGACGTTACTTATTGCCGACAAAGATCCTGATTCCCGGGCAAGGCTTCAACTTCTGATCAAAAGCTTTGGGCGCCCTGGCGTATTTTGGGAATGCTGTAATGGTCTGGAAACGCTCCGGTACTTCAACGCTTTGCAACCGGATTTGGTCTTCATGGCCGTAGAGCTACCCGGAAAAAACGGATTCGATGTTCTCGATCAAGCGGCTCATACACCCCCCGTCGTGTTACTTTCCGACTCGCCTGCATATGCCGTAAGAGCGTTTGAATACCATGCCGTGGACTACCTGCTTAAGCCGATTACGGCCGAACGCCTGGCATCGGCGCTGAAACGATCGGAACTGCGGAGTGGGCTTCTGGCCAAACCTGATTATCTAAACGTTCCGAATACCAGCTATTTCTCACGCATTTTGGTAGAAAAGGGGAAACGATTGACCAGCATTCCGGTCAACGAAATTACTCACTTAAAAGCGGACAAGGACTATACTTGGATTTACGCAGTCAACGGCGAGTCCTACCTGAGCATGAAGGGTATCGGCCATATAGAACGGAAATTAAACCCACAATCTTTCATCCGCATCCATCGGTCATACATTGTTAATATCGACTATATTCAAGAGCTATACCGCGACATCAGCAAACTTTTTGTAGCACTTCCTAACGCGGTCGAAATCAATGTTGGGCGGAACTATATGCCTATCATCAAAGAACTAATGTTTTAGCTTTTAGGCTGTTTTTAACGGGTGTTTAACAGGATAGTTTAAAAGGCCTCTTTGCGATAAACTAAGCTGCTAACCGTAAAACTACGCAAATGGATCGTTTGGTATAGCCATGCAAAAATCGATGGGATTAAGCGCCTACTTTTGCCCGAATGTCAGGAATTATTGGTATTAATAAAATGAATAAACAGATGAAAAATCAATTCGTGCTTGGGCTCATGTTCGCCGCGTTAATTGCGGGTTGCAAAAAAGACAAAACCGACAACTCCGCTGCGGGAGCCACTCGGTATCTTCAACGTTTTGTTGTCACCGAAGATGGGCAATCGGTAACTTACTCGCTAACCTATGATGATAAAAACCGATTGGTAACTTACCACAGTCAAGAAGACAGCTATCATTGCAAGGTGACTTATGGCGATAATGACAACCCTTCAACATTTGAAATCGAGTCCGAAGGGACAAAGCAAAACTTCGAAATCACGTATAATAGCGCGGGCGAACCGGTACGTGCCACTTCAAAACTGATCAACCCGGAAACACCCGAGGAGGTATTGGAAACAGAAATTACCTATGAAGTATCCAATGGCAAGGTCACCAAGTTGAATTTTGCTGATGAAGCCGGCTATGAAGCTGTCTATGAATTGACGTATGGTGGCAACAATCTCACTAAAGTCACCTATTTGACCGGAGACGGGGAGCTTGTTCTAACCTGGAAATATGGCACTAAAAAGTCCCCGTTCAGCGCGGCACGGTTTAAATACCTGGTTATTCCAGATTTATTTTCGGTTTTCTCCAGCGAAAACGAAATCATTGAAAGCACGATAGTCCTTGCTGGTTTGGGCACCGTAACGCAGAATGAGGAATACCAATATGATGCCGGGGGATACCCAACCTCATCAACCATAAAGGATGAAGATGGCAGTGTGATACAGACTGCCGTTTACCATTACAAGCCATGATATCATAACCTATACGGTCTGCATATTTCGTCGTAGATGCATTCAGCGGCCAAAAGGGCAGATATCGGAGTCTGCCCTTACTTATTTTCATGCGATATCCGATTTAGCCTAAGCTAATGTTGTTTGCGCAAATACCGTGTGAGGATGACAATGAGCTGCCCATCAACCCTTCCTTCTATCTGTTGGGGATTGTCTTCCACCAATCGGATGTTTCTGACCACTGTGCCAAGTTTGGCACTCAGGCTACTGCCCTTTACATCTAGGGTCTTCGTAAGCACTACCGAGTCGCCATTGTTAAGGACGTTGCCATTGGCGTCCTTATGCACAATCGCTTCGACCGGCTCCGATTGCTCACCCGCCGCCTTGGCCCATTCGAGCGTTTGATCGTCAAGATAGAGTACATCAAGCGCTTCTGCGGCCCAGGCTTCGCCTTTTAGGCGATTGAGCATGCGCCACGCGAGGACCTGCACGGCTGGTATCTCGCTCCACATCGCCTCGGGAAGAAAGCGCCAATCATCGGGCTTAAGTGGTTCGCTACCTTCAATTTGCGCGATGAGCGATTGACAGACCACTACATCGTTTCCCCGTCGATCATCAGGTGGCAAGCGGTACACTGCCACCTCTGCTTGTCTTCCGCATAGTTCACATTTTCCGCCGCTACTGGCCATTAGCTTATCGTTCATGGCGGCAAAGATAGCCATTCCCCGGCACCGAAAAGAAGATGTAAACTCGTTAATCAACCGCGCCGAAGACTTTCTTTAACAGCGACGTGGTTCGGAATAGCGAATTGTCCCGTATGTCACTTTCTTTTTCAGCCACCATCTTGAATACTCCGTTGATGGTTTCGTGTGTGACATACGCATTCAGATCGGTTTCAATCGACTGTCTGGTCAGCCCATTATATTGGCTAATCAGCTGCCCCCACACACGGTCGGCGCCGACTTTGCCCAGAGAACCTTCTACCTTCGGTTTAAAGGCGGCGAACAGTTGTTCGGATGTCTTTCCCATCAAATAGCTGGTTGCTGCAACGCTGTCGCCAAGTAGGATATTTTTGGCGTCGTCAAACGTCATGGATGTGATGGCATTAGCGAAAATTGGCGCACCTTCTTGCACTGCATCTTCAGCCGCCCGGTTCAAAAGTAGTAAACCTTGGTCCGCTAGTTTTCCCAATCCAACGCGACGCAGCGTGGCATCCACCTTTCGAAGCTCCTCCGGCAACAAAATCTTTACCAGCTCATTCCTAAAATAGCCGTCTTCCGCGCCGAGCTTTTGTATCCCTTCTCTCACTCCGATACTTAGCGCCTCTTTCAACGCACCGGAAACTTCCGTAGTAGACAGTCCCGATAAGTCAACGTTGCGCCTGCTGCCGTCCGCTTCCTTATCGCCGCGGCCTTCGTTCACCGCCTTTTTTAACCGGTCAAATATACCTTGAGCAGCGGCCGTAGGACAAGCCAAGAAACCCACGGCAATAACCGCGACAATACATTTTTTGAAAAACGTCATAGTGTTGATGTTAAGCATAGAACAATGTGCCGCTAACTTAGGCATATCAGCGGCCACATGCAAATATAATCCACGTGTAAGTAAAAATATGGCGCTTGCGAGCAATGTTCCGGTTGCGTTCAACAAAACCGCTGGCCAGTGAATCCCGCGCATAAGGTAGCGTCCGAGAAACCAGTTTAACGATCAGAAAATGCACGATCGAAAAAAAATGTGAAAAAATTAATATGATTTTCAGAACCTGAAAAGTTTGGCATCGTTTTGGCAATGATGTAAACAGGTTTAGGTTGATAGCCCCTAACCCCATTGGGGCGGCCGTCCCGAGTAACATCGGGACGGTTTTTTTTGTAAAGCCAACGGCCGATAGTTTGCCTGCAACAAGCGTCGGGCATACCACAGCGCTGCTGTTAGTAACAGCGAAACGACCTCTCAAAAATATGACTAGAGATTATTACATTAAACCGATCAGCCACGCCGGGTACACACCTAGAAGCAGCGTAACCAGCACGGCCACAAGTAGCACCGTCTTATATTCACCCGGCATAACAATTGGATTGCGGTCCATCGGCCGGAAATACATTGCTACGATAACCCGGAAATAATAGAAAATACCCATGGCAGCGTTGATAACTGCAAGGACGATCAACAAGATCTGGTAATCAGCCAGCACACCGGAAAACATCATGAACTTACCAATGAATCCAGCTGTGAGCGGAATTCCCGCCAAGGACAGCATAGCCACAGCAAGCGCAAGCGATAGGTAAGGGTTTTTCTTTGCAAGGCCGTTAAACGCTTCAAAATGATCGCTTCCTGTTGCCCGCTTTACCAAAATCAACGAACCGAAAGCAACAACGGATGCCAAGGAGTAAGCGCCGGCGTATAGCAGAATGGATTCCGCGGAAGCCGAGCCAATAGCAACAATAGCAAACAGCATATATCCCGCGTGTGAGATACTCGAATAAGCAAGCATCCGCTTAAAGCTCTGTTGTACGATGGCTGTGATGTTGCCCACGAAAAGGGTAATCACCGTTATCACCAGCAGAACCGGCATCCAAAAGTCCTGCAGGGGCACAAAGCAGAAATAAAATAGGCGCAAGAAGCCGCCGAACGCCGCCGTCTTAACCACAGTACTCATAAACGTAGTGATCAGTATCGGCGAACCATCGTATACATCGGGCGTCCAAAAGTGAAAAGGCGCCGCGCCCACCTTGAAGGCCAAGCCCACAATCAGCAGTAAGATGCCGGCATAAAACAACGGAGAAATAGTTTGTGGGTTGGCCACAACGTACTCTTTTATCGCAGCCAGATCGAAAGAGCCACTCGCTCCATACAAAAGGGCAATTCCAAACAATAAGAACCCCGTAGAAAACGCGCCCATTAAAAAGTACTTCAAAGCGGCTTCGTTCGAAGCGAAATCTTTCTTCCGTATACCCGCAAGGATATAAAGCGCCACAGACATAATTTCAATCCCGATGAAAAGCATTGCCAGGTTATGGAAGGATACCACAAGCAGCGCTCCAGTCAGCGAAAATAGAATAAGCGCATAGTATTCGGCAATATGTGTACTGGCCGCATCAAAATAATCCCGTGATAGGAAGAGCACCAATCCGGTTATGAAGATACACAATACGGAGAACGCTATGGCATAATGATCAAACAACACCATATTACTGTACAAGGGCTCAGCCTCTCCCCCCCATTGTACCACATAAAGCACTGCGGCAGCCAGTAAGCCCAACAAAGAAACAGGCAGCAGCGTGTTCCGGGCTCTAAACAGTCCCAGATACAACACCAGTATAGCCAATAAAGTCAGCGTAATGATCGCACTCATGTTTTAGTAAGCTTCTTTAGTATTTATTTATCACCCCTACTTTATCTATCAACTCCGTGACCGCAGCTTCCGAAAGGTTCAACAGCGGCTTAGGGAAAATACCGATGCCGATAACCAACACCACGATAATGGAAAGCACAAGCCACTCTGTCCCTTTGACGTCTCCAAAAGTCGTGGTCCGTTCATTCACCTCGCCCAGCATCACCTTTTGATATAGCCGCAACATGTAAACCGCGCCTAAAATCAAGGTGAGTCCTCCAAAAACCGCGTACCAGATGCCGTAGTCATACACACCGAGCAACAGCAAGAATTCGCCGATAAATCCGTTGGTCAATGGCAGTCCCACAGCCCCCATCACAATCACCAAAAACAAGATGGCCAAAGCCGGAGCAGGTTTGGCGATGCCGCCCATGGCCGCCATATCGCGCGTACCCACCCTGCGGGCAACAATATCCAGCGCAAAGAAGAGGCCGACAACGCTTATCCCGTGATTGACCATTTGAATAATGGCTCCCTGTAGACCTTGTACGTTCCACGCAAAGATACCTGCGCCGATCAATCCTACGTGGGCGATGGACGAATAAGCCACCAACCGCTTCACATCCTGCTGCTTAAACGCAATTATAGACGCGTAAACCACACCAATCAAGCAAAGAATCAAGGCTAACTGCCCATAAGCAGCAAAACCTAATGGCGCAACCGGAATCAACCAGCGGATTACGCCATATACCCCCATTTTCAGCATGATGCCCGCAAGCAGCATGGTTCCTGTTGCCGGAGCCTCCGTATACGTATCCGGTTGCCAAGTGTGAAATGGGAAAATAGGCATCTTGATCGCAAAAGCCAGAAAAAACGCCCAGAAGATCCAGCGCTGTGTGCTGGCGTCTAAGGCCAACTGGTAAAACGACGTCAGTTGGTAGTCGTCGGTGGGCACCTGCAAGTGCAGGTAAATAATCGCCGCCAACATAAATAGGCTGCCCAGGAACGTGTAGATGAAAAACTTCAGGTTTACCCGGATGCGGTTTTCCCCGCCCCACAGCGCACAGATGAAGTAAATCGGTATCAGCGCCACTTCCCAACCTACATAAAACGCAAAGGCATCCAGTGCCGTGAAGGTGAGCAACATCCCTGCTTGCATAAATAGCACCAATGCATAAAAGCCTCCTTTGTAATTATAGCTAAAGGACGTCAGGATGATGAGCGGAATCAGACCATTCGTGAGCAAAACCATAGGCAGGCTGATGCCGTCGATACCGATGTGGAAATATATATTCAGCGATGGTATCCAAGCAAACCGCTGCTCGAACTGCATGCTCGCATCGGGCACGAAGTTCAGCAAGAAAGGGATTGTCAGCCCAAGCGACACCAGTGACACGAGCAACGCCAGCTGTCGGGCTGTCCTTGCCTGCTTTACAAAGGCGAGCATTATTGCTCCAAGGACCGGAAGTAACAAAAGTATAAATAGATTGTCCATGTACGCGATATAACTTCGTCTCGATTAACCGTTAAAAATACCGTAGGCAACGATCGCCGCCACGGCAATGACCATCATAAAAATATAGAACCCAACGTTTCCGCTTTGCAGCAGCCGGACGCCTTTGCCCGACTCACCCACGGCTCTGCCAAGGCCGTTGACTATCCCATCAATCCCCAACTTATCCACCGTTCGGTAAAAGAAAACCGCTAAACCATTTAACGGACGCACGATCAGCGTATCGTATATTTCATCAACATAAAACTTGCGGTAAGAAAGCCGGGCCAACAATCCGCGCGCGGCTTCATCCGCAGGCGGAACCGCTGCTTTGGTCACGTATTGCCTATAGGCCACGAGTGCCATCGCCAATGCCACCAAAGCGGACGCAGCCATCAGGAGATACTCTGTGCTGTGCTCCATATGAAATTCGCCGGTCTTTGCCAGAGAATCCGCAAAGACAGGGGCGAGAAAATCAGCCAGCGCATGGCTCCCCCCCAACGCGGCCGGTATATTCAGCAGGCCTCCGATTGCCGCCAATACAGCCAACACGATCAACGGTATCGTCATCGTTGCTGGCGACTCATGCAAATGGCTTTTTTGTTCGGCGGTACCCCTAAACTGTCCGAAAAACGTAAGGAATAACATCCGGAACATATAAAATGCGGTAAACATCGCTCCGATGAAACCGACTACCCATATCAGCTTATTGCTGCCGTATACATGCAGTAAAATTTCATCTTTGGCAAAGAACCCGGAAAGAGGTGGAATCCCGGCAATAGCAATTGTACCGATTAGCATCGTCATAAATGTCACCGGCAACGCCTTCTTCAGGCCGCCCATCTTCCGCATATCCTGCTCGTCGCCCATCGCATGGATCACCGATCCTGCCCCCAAGAACAATAACGCTTTAAAAAAGGCGTGCGTGACTACCAGGAAAAACGCTCCTGTAAAGGCACCCACTCCAAGCCCCATAAACATATACCCCAACTGAGAAACAGTTGAATAAGCAAGCACTTTCTTGATGTCGTTCTGTGAAACCGCTATCGCTGCTGCCAAGAATGCTGTGCAAATACCGATGGCAACGATTACCTGGAGGGTAACGGGCGACAGTGTAAATAAAATGTTGGACCGGGCGATCATGTAGATTCCTGCCGTAACCATTGTCGCTGCGTGAATAAGTGCAGACACCGGCGTAGGCCCAGCCATCGCATCCGGAAGCCAGGTAAACAAGGGAATCTGTGCAGACTTACCGGTAGCTGCCACAAACA
Organism: Parapedobacter deserti; assembly: GCF_042646065.1. Classification (NCBI taxonomy): domain Bacteria; kingdom Pseudomonadati; phylum Bacteroidota; class Sphingobacteriia; order Sphingobacteriales; family Sphingobacteriaceae; genus Parapedobacter; species Parapedobacter deserti. The sequence continues at coordinate 28,464 of NZ_JBHRTA010000003.1, read as the reverse complement.
GCAGCAGTGTGATCAATAACAACGTCGCATCGCCGGACACCATATTGGCCGCCTGAGGAAATATCCCCGAAAACTCCAATGTTCCGAAGGTCGCGAATATCAGAAACACAGCGATAAGAAAGCCCAGATCGCCGATACGGTTCATTACGAACGCCTTCTTGGCTGCAGACGCATAGGACGAATTTTTGAACCAGAATCCGATCAGCAGATACGAACATAGTCCTACTCCCTCCCAACCGATAAACATGACGATGTAGTTGGATCCGAGCACCAACAACAGCATGAAGAAAATAAACAGGTTCAGAAATGCAAAAAACTTAGCGAATCCAGCATCATGTTTCATGTATCCAATGGAATACACATGGATGAGAAACCCGATGCCGGTAACGATAAGCAGCATGGCGGCACTCAGCGGATCAACTAAAAATGAAAGGGCAATACGCAGATCACCCGCGCTGATCCATTCAAAAACAGATTGGGTAAACGCGCCCGATTCTCCAGCTTGGCGAGCCGCATAGACAACCGAAAAGACGCCGCAGCTCAACAAAAAGGAGACCAGCACCACCCCGCTGCCGATCACACCGACGAGTGACTTTGGCAACACGTTCCTACCGAGTCCATTGATCAAAAAGCCAACCAGTGGCAGCAATGGAATCAACCAGATTAAATCTATCATGCTTCTATGTAGTAGTTCAAATCCTCAAATTGTCCTCAAGTCTCCGTCACCCGCGCAGCCGATTCAGCGCGTTTATGTCTACCGATCGCGTATTGCGGTATACCATCACGATGATGGCCAGCCCCACCGCCACCTCTGCCGCGGCTAAGGCCATGATGAAAAATACGAATACTTGTCCCGACGGGTCGCCACTGTGCGCCGAAAAAGCGGTCAACAGCAGATTCACCGAATTGAGCATCAATTCCACAGACATCATGATGATAATGACGTTGCGACGGATCAACACGCCGATGACACCGATGGTAAAAATTAGGCTGCAAAAAAGGATGTAATGATTTAGCGGTACGCCCTGTATATTTTGTACGACTGTCTCCATTTATGTTTTTTTAGGATCGTTTTTGCCCAGCAATACCGCCCCCACCATGGCGGTTAACAGTAAAATTGACGAGAGCTCAAATGGCAGCAGGAACTCGCTGAACAACACCTTGCCCAGGTTGCCCACCAAACCGATGTCCGGATTCTTTAGTGCGATGGGTTCGGATACTTCCAGCACACGCAACGATCCGGCCAAGGTAACCACCAAGCACATGCCGGCTATCACCCCCATGATTTTTACCAAATTAGACTTCAGTGGCTCGGTATCTTTATTCAAGTTGAGCAGCATCAATACAAACAGAAACAGCACCATAATGGCACCCATATACACAATGAAGTTGACCACGGCCAAAAACTGCGCATTTAACAAAATATAATGCACGGTAAAGGTAAAGAAAGTGATTACCAAATATAATACGCTATGCACCGGATTCTTGGTAAAAATGGTCATCAGCGCAAAGAATATCGAAAGAAAAGCTACGAAATAGAAAACGCTCATTAGGTTGTGGTTTCTTGTTTTTCTTTATAATCAAACCGGGGTTCAACCAATTTGTCCTTACCATAAATAAAATCTTTGCGCACGTAATCCGCGGTCACGTGGGGCCCATCCAGGTAGATGGCTTCCTTCGGACAGGCTTCCTCGCACAGTCCGCAGAAAATGCATCGCAGCATATTGATCTCATACACCGCGGCATACTTCTCTTCGCGGTACAGGTGCTCTTCGCCTTTCTGACGTTCCGCCGAAATCATGGTTATGGCTTCCGCCGGACATGATAGCGCGCACAGTCCGCACGCCGTACAGCGCTCCCGCCCTTGCTCATCGCGTTTAAGCGAGTGCAATCCACGGAAATTTTTCGAGTACGGGCGCTGTTCTTCCGGATAGCGTACCGTCGGGATACGCTTGAAAAAGTGTTTTATGGTAATGGAAAGCCCTTTGAAAATTGCCGGAAGGTAAATCCGCTCCCAGAAATTCATGGGCTTCTGTTCCAATACCTTTTTCCTATTGCTTAACGACTGCATCTTGCCTCCCTATTTATCCCAAAGTTCATTAAAAAAATGTATCATTAATCAAGGTGATGACCCCTGTCAACACGATATTGGCTATTGCAAGCGGGATCAGCATCTTCCATCCCAAGTTCATCAATTGGTCATAGCGGAAGCGGGGAAGGGTCCAACGGATCCACATGAAGAAAAAGATGAACGCAAATATCTTGGCAAAAAACACCAGTACACCGATGATGGTGATCCAGTTTTGCGACAATCCCAGGTCATACATAAACGGGAAATTGTAGCCCCCGAAATACAGGGCGGCCATCAAAGCCGAAGAAACGAACATGTGAATGTATTCGGCAAACATGAACAGTCCAAGCTTCATCGACGAATACTCCACGTTATACCCACCGATCAGTTCCGTCTCACATTCGGGCAAATCAAACGGTACGCGGTTACATTCAGCAAACGCACAGACCAGAAAAATCAGGAAGCCCAAAGGCTGCACCCAGATATTCCAATTGACGAACCCCGCTTGCTGCGCAACAATTTCCTTCAGCGACAGCGATTGGGTGATCATCAACAAAGCGATCAGGGAAAGTCCCAGCGCAATTTCATAGCTGATGCTTTGCGAAGCCGCGCGTACCGCCCCCATCAAGGAAAATTTATTGTTGGATGCCCAGCCTCCCAGCATAATGCCGTATACACTCAGCGCCACTACGCCAAACATGTACAGCACCCCCACATTAATGTCGGCCACCTGCAACTCAATAACCCGTTCACCGATCACCAACTCCTGCCCCCACGGTATGACGGCACTTCCGATACAGGCGGTAATGATGGCAATCGTCGGGCCGATAATAAACAGCGTCTTATGCGCACCTGCAGGAATTATTTCCTCCTTAAAGAAAAATTTCCCACCGTCGCACAGCGGCTGTAAAATACCGAAAGGCCCCGCCCGGTCCGGTCCAAAGCGATCTTGCATGAAGCCGGCCACTTTACGTTCAGCCAGGGTCGAATACATCGCGATTACCAGCGTAATGACGAAGATCAGACTTACCAGTAAAACTTTTTCTATAACGAATGCTAATTCCATATGTTAGACAATAGAAGACAATAGACAACGGACACAAGACAATAGACTTTGGACGACGGACGTTGGTATTTTATCATATCATTACGGTAAAAGCCGTTCCGCGCGCTCAAGCTGCTCCTTATTGGCTGCCTGCAGCGCCAAGTTTTTCTTAATCACCGGAGGCGGGTTCAACTGCTCGTAGTGGTTTGCGGAAATAACCGAAGTAGGCTTCACCTTACGGGGGCCTTCAATGACCCAGTCTGAGGTAGCCTTCTTATCGAAACGGCAGGTATTACAGATGAAATCTTCCACTTCACCGTATTCATCCTTTCTAGCTGTCACCCGCAGCACTTCCTCTCCCTTGTGCCACAAGGTTACTTTACCGCTGCATGTCGGGCAATCGCGATGTGCTTCTACGGGCTTGGTAAACCACACGCGATTCTTAAATCGGAACGTCTTATCAGTCAACGCTCCCACCGGACAAACGTCAATCACATTACCCGAAAACTCATTATCAATGGTCTTTTCAATATACGTTGAAATTTCGGCTGCATCTCCGCGGCCCAAGATACCGTGCACACGCTGCGGAGTCAGCTGATCGGCCACATACACGCAGCGGTAGCACAGGATACAACGCGTCATGTGCAACTGCACTTTGTCTCCAATGTCTATTTTATCGAATGTCCGTCGCTCAAACTCGTAGCGGGTATTGGCCGCTCCATGTTCATAACTCAGGTCCTGCAAGTGGCATTCCCCCGCCTGATCACAGATCGGGCAATCCAACGGATGGTTGATCAACAGCATTTCGACTACGCCGCGCCGTGCTTCCAGCACTTCCGGTGAGGTGACATTAAGCACCTCCATACCATCCATTACCGTAGTGCGGCACGAAGCGACCAACTTGGGCATGGGGCGCGGGTCCTTTTCAGAGCCCTTGCTTACCTTGACCAGGCAAGTCCGGCATTTGCCGCCACTACCTTTCAATTTCGAGTAGTAGCACATGGCGGGAGGTACGATATCCCCACCGATCAAGCGCGCGGCATTCAATATCGTTGTTCCCGGTTCAACCTCCACCGGGATACCATCAATACTTACCTTAAATTTTTCTTCAGCCATCTTTTTTCAGCTATCTTTTTCAGCGTTCAGCCATCGGCTTTGGGCGTTCAGCTATCAGCGTTCGGCCTAATTAAATTCGTTCTCTTACTTTACGCCACCGGCTCCAGCGGGTCGGCATAATGTGCCAAACCATAGTTGCGAACCTGAGCTTCCTGTCCGCTGGTCACGTGCCATTCAAATTCATCGCGAAAATGGCGAATCGCGCTGGCCACCGGCCAAGCAGCAGCATCACCGAGCGGGCAGATCGTGTTCCCTTCAATTTTCTTGGCCACATCCACCAATAAGTCGATATCACTTAGTGATCCATGGCCGTGTTCGATCTTGTGCAGCACTTTCTCCATCCACCCTGTTCCTTCCCGGCAGGGCGAGCATTGCCCGCAGCTTTCATGGTGATAGAACCGTGTGAAGTTCCAGGTGTTACGCACGATACATTGGTCCTCATCAAAAGCGATAAACCCACCCGAACCCAGCATCGTACCACTTTGGAAACCGCCATCGGCCAACGATTCGTAGGTCATCAGCCGCGGCTCACCTTTTGCGGTTTTCAGTATCAGGTTAGCAGGCAAAATGGGAACCGAAGACCCACCGGCAACTACTGCCTTCAGGCGTTTGCCATTGGCTATTCCGCCGCAATATTCATCGGAATAAATAAACTCTTCCACGGGAAGGCCCAATTCGATTTCATAAACTCCCGGTTTATTCAGGTTTCCACCTGCGGATATCAGCTTGGTCCCAGTACTGCGCTCGATGCCGATTTTGGCGTATTCCTCGCCCCCATCGTTGATGATGGGTACCGTCGCGGCGATGGATTCGACATTGTTTACCACCGTGGGGCAATTATAAAGACCAGACACCGCGGGAAAAGGAGGCTTTATGCGAGGGTTGCCCCGTTTACCTTCTAGTGATTCCAATAAGGCCGTTTCCTCACCACAAATATATGCCCCGCCGCCAGGCTGTACATACATTTCCAGATCATATCCGGTTCCCAAAATATTTTTACCGAGAAAGCCGGCATGCTTAGCCTCGGCGATTGCTTTTTCCAATATCCGGATCTGGGGCATCATTTCCCCCCGCACGTAGATGTAGGAAGTATTGGCCCCCAACGCATAACTTGACACGATCATCCCCTCGATCAGGGCGTGGGGGATGTAGGTCATCAAATAGCGGTCTTTAAACGTTCCCGGTTCGGACTCGTCGGCATTGCACACCAGGTAACGGGGCACCCCTTCCGGCTTAGCCAAAAAGCTCCACTTCATCCCGGTAGGAAAGCCAGCTCCACCGCGGCCACGCAGGCCGGATTTCTTTACCTCTTCCACCACCTCCTCAGGGGTCAGCGTTTTCAACGCTTTTTCCACGGCGCGGTATCCGCCCTTCTGGCGGTATACCTCAAAGGTGTTGATGCCCGGTACATCGATATGTGTCAACAATAACTTTCGAGCCATAATCGTCAGCTATAGGAAGTCAGCTGTCGGCATTCAGCCGCCAGCTGACGCCCTTTCCTTTAATTCCTCAATCAATTTGTCTACGCTTTCTTCGCTAAGGTGTTCATAAAATGTGTACTCCGGACCTATCTGCAATACCGGCCCGTAGCCACATGCAGCCAAACACTCAACACCCCGCCAACTAAATAAGCCATCAGGCGTTACTTCGCCTTCTTTCACCCCCAGGCGGCTTTCGATATGCTTCATGATACGCTCGGCACCTACCAAACAGCATGGGCCGGTCCGGCATACCTCCAGCGCATACTTGCCTTGCGGTTGGAGAAAAAACATGGTGTAAAATGTAGACACTTCATACACTTCTATGGGTTCCAACTGCAAATACGCCGCCACGCTATCCATCGCCGGCACGCTCAGCCAGCCGTATTTTGCCTGTACCTCATGCAAAATCGGCAGGAGTGCAGACTTTTGGCGTCCTTTTGGATAGCGCGCCACAATCTCAGCGAACTTGCCCAGCATCTCTTCCGTGAACACCACGGGCTCATTATTTTTCACACTAAGCATCCAATTCTCCTGCTATAATGTTTAAGCTACTTAAGTTGATGATGGCGTCTGACAGTAACATTCCGCTACTCATGGGCGCATACATTTGATAATTGACAAACGACGGCCGTCGGAAATGCAGCCGATAAGGCGATCTGCCCCCATCGCTGATCAGATAAAAGCCCAGCTCGCCATTAGCGCCCTCAACGCAATGGTAAACCTCGGTCTTCGGCGTATCGACCTCACCCATCACAACCTTGAAATGGTAAATCAGCGCCTCCATATTGTTATACACCTGCTCTTTGGGCGGAAGGTAAAAGTCCGGGACATCTGCGTGGAAAACCCCTTTAGGCTCCTTCGCGATCTTATCCAACGCCTGCTCGATGATCTTCAGGCTTTCCCACATCTCATTGTTACGCACCAAAAAGCGGTCATATACGTCACCCTTCGTGCCGACAGGGATGTCGAAATCAAATTCTTCATAAGACGAATACGGCTCATTCACGCGTACATCGTAGTCCACGCCTGTAGCCCGCAAAATCGGGCCGCTCCAGCTATAGCTGAGTGCCGTTTCCGGATCCACCGCGGCTACATTGGCAGTGCGATCGACAAAAATCCGGTTCCGGTTGAAAAGCTCTTCAAATTCTTTCAGCACCGGCGGGAAACGTTTCAGGAACTCGTGAATCTTGGCAAATGCTGTTTCGTTGAAATCACGCTCAAACCCGCCGATGCGTCCAATGTTGGTGGTGAGCCGTGCTCCGCAGATTTCTTCAAAAATCTCGTAGATAAACTCCCGCTCCTGCATGACGTAGAGGAACCCTGAAAAAGCCCCTGTATCCACGCCCAATATACCGTTGCAGATGATGTGGTCGGCAATACGCGAAAGCTCCATCACAATCACCCGCATGTACTGTACCCGCTTGGGCAGCTCGATATCCAGCAGTTTTTCGACCGTCATGTGCCATCCCATGTTATTGATGGGAGATGAGCAATAGTTGAGTCGGTCTGTGAGCGGCGTAATCTGGTAATAAGGCCGGCGCTCGGCGATTTTTTCAAACGCCCTATGGATATATCCGATCGTCGACACACCACTCACAATGCGCTCGCCATCGACCTGCAATACGTTTTGAAACACGCCATGTGTTGCCGGATGCGTTGGCCCGAGGTTAAGCGTAAAAAGCTCATCCTGCGACCCGCTATCGTTGAAAACAGGCTTATTGGGTGATATATTTGAAATCGAGTTGCTCATCGTAAAACCTCATCTGCCGAAGAAATAATCTTTCTTATCTACTTTGTTCGGATCTTCCAGGGGGTGCTCCCTGCGCATGGGAAACACCTCCATGTCGTCCACGTTCAATATGCGACGTAAATCGGGATGCCCTACAAATTGTATCCCGAAAAAGTCATAAGTTTCGCGCTCCATCCAGTTGGCGCCGTCCCACAGCACTGTCGCGGTCGGGATAGCGGGATACTTTCCATCCAGAAACACCTTAATCCGGATACGCACGTTGTTAACCCAGCTGTGTACATGATAGACCACTGCAAACTCCTTATCCAAATCGGGATAATGCACCGCTGTGATGTCCGTTAAATAGCCAAACTGCAATGCGTCGTCCGTTTTCAGAAATTCAAGCACATCTAAAATATGCGTGGCATCCGTTTCAATGGTTAGCAAACCGTAAGGTTCACTTATGTTTTGGATATGTTCGGCAAACCTATCTTGAAGACGCTGCAAAACAGCCTGGTTATCGAGTTTAGCCATTGATATTAATTCCGTATTTTTCGAGCAACGCTTTGTATTCCGGCGACTGACGCCGATTCAGTGATTCATTCTTTACAATTTCCTGCAAACGAATTACGCCATCCAAGATGGCTTCGGGACGTGGCGGACAGCCCGGCACATATACGTCTACCGGGATCACCTCATCAATTCCCTGCAATACCGAATAGGTGTCAAAAATGCCACCGCTGCTGGCACAAGCACCCACGGCAATCACCCACCGCGGTTCGGCCATCTGTGTATACACCTGCCTGAGTACCGGAGCCATTTTCTTTGCGATCGTCCCCATCACCAACAGCATATCCGCCTGCCGCGGCGAAAAACTTGGCCGTTCTGCGCCAAATCTCGCCAAATCATACGTAGACCCCATCGTCGCCATAAATTCAATCCCACAGCAAGAGGTTGCAAACGGCAGCGGCCACAATGAATTTGCCCGGGCCAACCCAATTGCTTTATCTAAAGTGGTCGCAAAAAAGCCCGATCCTTGTACTCCCGGAGGTGCTTCTGCCAATTTAATATCACTCATGCTTACTCCCTTCTTTCATAAAAAAACTCACCAGTATATCAATACAGATGAGTTACAAATTTACGGAATATTGACCGTTTATCGGGGCTATTGTATTATTTAGAAACGTTCTAACGTAGTCTAATCCCACTCAAGGGCCCGTCTTTTGATGATGTAGATAAAACCCAGGAGCAGTAGTCCCATGAAAATAAACATCTCGATCAATCCCGAAAGTCCGAACTCGCGGAAATTGACCGCCCAAGGGTACATAAAAATGACTTCGATGTCGAAAATCACAAACAAAATCGCCACCATAAAGTATTTGATGGAGAATGGCTGGCGGGCATTTCCGATTACTTCCACCCCGGACTCGAATGCCCCAAGTTTATTTTCCGTCCTTACTTTCGGCCCGATGAGGTGCGTTAGAATAATGGTTCCAACGCCAAAACCGACAGCAACGACCAACTGGATCAAAATAGGTATGTAGTCGCTGGGCATGCTTAAAGTTTCCGATTCCATAATACGATCGTTAATAGTGTGCCACAAAGCTAAAAATAAAGCGCTAATTTAGAAAATCAGCGCTTTATTTATATCCGGTGGAATAAAGCTATCGTCCTGAAGAGCCTGTCGAAGCGGCTGATTCTTGCTCCAAAAATTGCAAGGTCTGTTTAGCCCAAGCATTCTCGGGGTCCAACTTCAATATTTCACTAAGCAATTCCCTGCCTTTTTGGTACTCGCCTTGCTTGACATGCGTAACGGCCAATGTGCTATACGCGTCAACCAATTTGGTTTTGTTTTTCTGCACCTCTGCCTCTCCATCAGCTTTCACCAACTCGATAAACTTTTCCAGATAAGGCAGTGCCAACCCCTTCGGATTTTCCTGGTCATCCAAGAACTTGTTAACATTCGCCCGGTTCAGGTAAGCATCCTTGGTGTTCGGTGCTTTCTCTATAACCAGCCCAAAGGCGGTATCCGCACGACGCAACATTGCTTGATCCTCGGGTCCTCCGCGTTGATCAGCCGGCTTTGTCGCTACCGCGTAATAGCCTGCCAACCCAACGTAATAGTTATCGTAGATATAGTTACGGGACGTCGGGGTAGACGCAGGGATATCGAATATCTTCAACGCTCTAGCGTACTGTTTCTTTTCTGTGAAAAACTCGGTACCTACATCGTGCAAGTCGTCCGCAATGGAAGAATCCGCCTTCACCGCCTTTTTAAGCAGCTCGATCCCCTCATTAAACAGGGCTTCATCTTGTGGCCCAGCAAGTTTCAAGTCCACCAAACCCAAGTGCAGGTAGTCACGCGGGATGATCCGGTCGGCTTCCATCCGCGCAAACATCCGATCCAGCGCGTCCTTGGCTTCCTGATACTGCCCCTTTTCGTAGGCCGAATATCCCAGGTAACGCAAGATTTTCGGATTCACGTCCTCCAGCTTCGCCAGCTCCGCCGCTTGCACCTGCAGCTCGTCATAGTCTTTGGCATAGACCAAAAAGTCGGCATAGCGTATGCGGGACTCCACAGAATAATCTGTTTTGTCCATATACTGCTTATAATACTCGACCCCCTGCTTGTTACGAGCATTGTAATCCTCAATGGTAGTCGCGGTATTCGCCCACGCGTGATAAGTTTCTGCCAACTCACGGTAGGTCGGCGCGTAGTCCGGCGCTTCTTCAGCGATCTGTTTCAACCCATCAATAGCTTCCTGCCACGCGTGAGAACCGCGGGTAATAACCTGCATCTGCACCCGGGCGCGTATCAGTGTATTATCCAACACAGCGGCATCTCGGTAGTTCTTGAAGGCCATGCTGGCATTCGACAATCCGAAATATGCATCGCCCAAAGCCAACGAAATCAAGGGGTCTTCTGCGTTCTTCGCCTTTGCTTGATCCAGATACTCTATTGCTTTTTGATAATCGGGTTCGGGGGCATCGATATAAGCCCTTCCGATGTGGTACAATTCCAAATAATCTCGCCGCTTCAATTTCGCGGTAGCCTCAGCAAACTTGGTTGCCGCTGCATTTTTGTCGTCGTTATGCAAATCTACAATACCCTGTCCAACCTTGTTGAGGTTGTTTTTAGGATCAGCTGCCAATCCCTGCTCAAAAACTGTTGAGGCAGAATCCGGGTGATCATTGTATATATGCACAAGTCCTAAATAAAAATAATTTTCCCCATCCTTAGACTTGTTCTTTACCAATGTCTCCAACATCCCCTTGGCCCGGGCGTACTGCTCGGCGTCGATCGCTTTCTTCGCGTCGTCCAAGCTCTGTGCTTGTACTCCCGTCACCACAAAAGCAAGGGATATACCCCATATCATTGCTTTCTTCATCATTTTCATTTTATTTAGTTTTTAACTTATTTACTATTTGATAATCATGTTCACTTTCTGATAAACAACTCCCTTGGAGGCAAGCTGTCCGGCATTAATCCGGACTTCAAGATAATTCGCTGTCCGGACAGTCCGGTCAGAAATGCCGCAAACCCCATGCCCAAACCCCTGCGCGGCTCGGCATTGATCACATAGACCGGTCTAGACAAAGGGTATAAGCCTTCAGCAAGATTAGATTGCGAAGGCTTGTAATATCCATCGCCGCCCGTCTTTCCCGCTTCATTACGTACACCAAGCACTTTTACACCTTCGGCATATTTTCGTAGGCTACTATCTGGCCGAACAATCCAATTAATCCCCAAAACGCCAATGGACTGTGGTGTTTCATACACATGCCTGAGTACATCCGCGTTGGACTTCATGCCATATAAATTGGCGGTAGGCAAGGAGTCGACCCCAGCCAGTTCTTTCAAGAAACGAACCGTGCTGGAATTTGGATTATCAAACACCAACCGGAGCTGCTGCCCGGCCGGTTGCTCGCCCCGCATGATACCAATGAGATCTTCCACCGTCAAGACCGAGTCAGCATTGCTTTGGTTGCCAATCAACGCGACCGCGTCCGTAGCAAACTGATGTATCCGAGGCTGGAACGACCTCGCTTCAAAGAACTTCTTTTCCTCGTCATTCAACAACCGTGTTAAGATGACGACTTCAGCATCACCATTCAATAGCTTAGTGATGATCTGGTTTTCCTGCCCCGTAGACAAGGCCACGTCGGCTTGCCTATACAAATGCTCAAAAACCGCCACCTGCTCTTCCATGATGGGAAGCAATGTCTCATCGGTCAAAACCTGCAGCTGGCCACTTACTATGGTCCGGTTCTCATTCGGCTGCTGGTTATTGCAAGACCACAGCAAAGCAAGCAAACCGATAATGAGCGGTAATAATACTAATTTTTTCATAACAATGAAAAAATATCCGTTATTTTTCCAACCTCTTGCCTTCATCACGATCTATTTTGCCAAAGCCGCACAAAACGGAAAAAAGAATACACGATCAACAATCCGCCAAACAACATCCGGTAGGTACTATCCAATTGAAGCGGAAAACCCTTCCAAAAGATAATCACCGCTCCCAGCGTAAAATAAAAGCCGAACATGAATAGCCCTAAAACAGACAGAAACCGCTTAGTGGGCGATTTCTGTCTGCCATTCCCGTCTCTGTGGTATCGCGACGCCAATTCCTTCCTATTGTTGTAAGTTGAGTCGGATCGGCAAGGTATACGCTACCCGCACCGGACGTCCGTTCTGGATACCTGGCTGCCACTTCGGTGCCTTCTGCAGCAGTTTGACCGCAGCCTCCCCTGTCCCGTATTTCAAGTCCCTCACCACCTTGATGTCAGTCAATTCGCCATTTCGCTCCACAATAAATGACACCTGCACCTGCCCATTCACTCCTGCTTCAATTGCACCTTGTGGGTAGTCATAGTTTTTAGCCACCCATTCCATGAATGCTCTCAGCCCGCCGGGCGGTTCAGGTTGAATCTCCACCGACTGGAAGACATGGTCGCTCGACGTTTCCGTTACCTCGGCATCTATTTCACCTTCGCCCACCGGCAAATCGATGCGTATTTCCGCATTCGGATCGCCTTCGATTGTTTTCGAACCGGGGTCAGCCAGTTTCAATTGCTCCACGGTAGGCGGCTCCTCATCGCGCACTTCCTCTGCCGGCACAACCTTCGGCTCGGGCATCCGCACCTGGTCTACCCTTGGTGGCGGTGGTTCTACCGGTGGCGGTGGTGGTGGCTCTTCCTCATTTACCGGGGGAGGCTCAGAGAGCACCACCTCTGTTTCAATAACCTGCTGCACCGTCTCCGTCGGACCGGTGTCAACCCCCAGCCAACTTGCAATGGTGGGTGCCATCAGCCCCAGTACAAACACCGACGATGCGATTAACAGTCCGATGGTAGTAGCTTTGGGTGCAAGTTTCCGGAGGTCATATGCCCCATATTCCTTGTTCCGCCCTTCGAACACCACATCGAGCCATTCCTTTTTGAAAATATCTAACTTAGAACCAATCATAATCTACTGTTTTGTGGTGATCAATCATTGTACAGGCCGTCCCGCTCCAACACCTCAATTTCCGGCTCACTGATCGTACCGATCATGTATTGTTTGGCGCCGACAATGTTCATCTCATCGAGGATGTCCACCAGATTCCGGTGAGTTGACTTTTCACTGGGGCGTATCACCACAATCAAACCCTGTCCTGTCTGTTGGGGCACTTGCTCCAGCTTCCGCAGCAATACCGGACGGATACCGTCCTTACCGTAGTCTACGATCTCCGGACCTTCAATCGGGTTGCCAAATTCTCCCATATACCATTCGATCCTGTTGTTGGACCCCAGCAATAATGTCAACGTACGCGTATCCGCGATCTCCAGGCGGTCTTCCGGATTGTCCTCATTTTTGTCTGGCATGGCCACATCCATGGCGTTGGGCTTATTCAGTGACGTGGTCAGCATAAAGAACGTGATGAGGAGGAATGCCAAGTCAACCATGGCGGTGAGGTCTACCCGACCGCCCTGTTTCTTGGCTCTTACCTTCCCGCCTTTACTACCGCCGCCACCATCTTGATTTAATTCTGCCATTGCTTAAAATCTTAAACGTTTTAAAACTGCCTCACTAAAAATCCTCTGCCCGCAGGCTGGTGATCAAGCTGAACTTGTTTACGCCTTGGCCTTGAAGAATGTCTATTACTTTCTTGACAGCAGGGTATTTCTCGTTAGCATCACCCCTTATGGATAGCCGGAGGTCTTCATTCTTTAATTCCTTCGTTGCCACACGTGCAGAATAGATCCAATGGTGCAACTGGTTGGAAAGCTCTTTGGTCGTATCTGCCGGAATACCGGGCTGTAACCCTTCACGCACGCGGTCACTGGTCTCCATGTTGATGATTTCCTTCAGGTTTCCCATTGGCACACCAAAAGATTCCATTACCGCAAACTCTGCCTTCTCTTCCGGCGTAAACGGCACCGAATACTTTTCAGACATCAGCTCCAGCGTCCGCGCGCGGACATCCCTACCCATCACACCAAAGAATAGCTTTCCTCCGCCACCCACGGTAATCAACGCCAAGTTTTCGTCCGGTATCTTCACCTGGGTGACAGATGCCGGGGTATCTACCTGCATGGGCTCCGGCTGACGAGCCGTAGCTGTCAATATAAAAAATGTGAGCAACAGGAACGACACGTCGCACATCGCTGTCATGTCTATCGCTGTACTGGCTCTTTTAACTTTTACCCTTGGCATAATCGTACTTTTTTCTACTCGTTATTGATAAGATGCACATTCACCCGGTTTTCCATAAAACCGCATGAAATTTTTCCTATTTGTGATTAGCCGCGTACGTCTGTACAATCGAGAAGCCCGCTTCGTCGATGGAATAGGTCAGTGTATCGATCTTTGAGGTGAAGATGTTGTAGAATACAATTGCAAATGTCGAGGTAGCAATACCTGTTGCTGTACACATCAACGCCTCAGAGATACCATTCGCCAGCTGTGCAGAGTCAGGGGCACCACCGGTAGCCAACGCCGCGAACGCCCGGATCATCCCGGTAACTGTACCCAACAGTCCTGTCAGTGTACCAATGGAAACCAGCGTTGCCATAATGGTCAGGTTTTTCTCCAGCATCGGCATCTCTAATGCAGTTGCTTCTTCGATCTCCTTCTGTATGGCTACCGTCGCTTGCTCGCTGTCCAGGTTGGGATTGGCTGATACGTCTTTATATTTCAACAATCCTGACTTGATGACGTTTGCCACAGAACCTTGCTGCTTGTCGCACTCAGTGATGGCCGAGTCGATGTTGCCACCGCCGATCAGTGATTGTACTTTGCGTACAAAATTGCCTACGTTGCCTTTACCAGAAGCTCTGCCGATTACGATAAAGCGCTCAATGGCAAACATAAATACCATCAGGAACAATGCCAATAGAATCGGAATCACCGGACCACCATGGTACATCATGCCGAAATAATTACCCGGCTTCGGCTGATTCTCCCGGTTGTTGTCAATAAAGTTGGACGGGTCACCTAAAATGAATTGATAAACACATGCCCCGACTATAAAGCAGAAAATAATTGCCAGACTCGCGAAAACATTCGACGTCGAATTGCTTTTTTCTTGATTTGTTTTACTTGTTTTTGGTGCGTTTGCCATTTTTTTAATTTTTAGATTTTAATGTTGTTAAACTATGATTTTTAAGTAATTTGTGCAATTTAAGTCAGTCATTAACCAGGCATTGGCCAAAGCAAATATAGTGTTTTATACTAAAACCAAAATGTTTGTCAATAACTGTTTAGTAACTTTCTTTCTACCAAGGAGTGCGCAGCAGCAGCATCAGCACACCCTAAACAAACATCGCTTCTGTAATCCCAAAGCAATTTTTTTACAATGAAAACTATTTTTTTTTGTAATTGCAAATTAAACATTCAAATAAATAGGTTTTAGCCGCCGGCAGGCTTGACCCGGTATCCTTCATCTGCCAGCAACTGCACCACGCGCTGCTTGAAATCGCCTTGGATGATGATTTCGCCATCCTTGGTACTCCCGCCTACCCCGCACCGCTGCTTCAGCCGTTTGCCCAGGGCTTCCAGGTCTTCAGCACTGCCCACAAAGCCCTTCACCAAGGTCACCGTTTTCCCGCCACGCATTTTCCTGTCCAGCATCACCCGCAGATTTTGCTGCTGCACCGGCAATGTTTGCGCACCATCCGCATCGGCGCCCTGATACGCAAAGTTTTCATCGGTAGAATAGACTACACCCTGATAGCGCTGTTTCTTCTTCATGTTTTAGTAAACGGTTGTTTTGCAAATAAATTGCGCTGACCATAAAACCATTCAGCAAAGTATACGCAGCGTACCCGGGTTAACGGCGATGGATAATACCGTATCCATCTCTTTCGGTTCGCCATCCACATGCACGGCATCTGCCGCTTCCCGCTCAATACGGATCTGCTTGCCGGGTATGATTTCGACATATTCGGACTGATCAGCTGTTTTATTGAACAAGTGGAAAATCATCATGGGGATCGTATACAATGGAAATCTGTGAACAATGCACACGTCTAATATGCCATCTGTCACGGATGCCTGCGGTGCCACATAAGCGTTATTGCCGTATTGGGGCGAATTGGCGACACTGATCAAAAACGCTTCGCGCTCGAAAAGCTTTCCGTCGATATCCAGCACATACCGTTTTGGCTTATAGGTGCTGATCTCGCTCAGCACGGCCTTGAGGTATCCCATGGGGCCCCTGATGTTGTCGTTTGCAAAGCGGTCGCTTACCGAAGCATCGAAACCAATACCCGCCACATTAAAAAATGACAGGCCATTTATTGTCCCGCTATCGATGGTCATGTCTTCAAACCGGTTCAGCCGCCGCACGGCAGCACGTTCGTTTAAGGGAATGCCTAAATACAGTGCCAGGCCATTTCCGGACCCCTCCGGAACGATTCCCAGGACCGTATCGGTGCCATTCAGCGCCGAGGCAATCTCATTGATGGTACCGTCTCCGCCCACAGCCACCACGACATCGACCCCGTCCGTCACGGCCTGTTCGCCCAATTGACGTGCATGACCAGGATATTCGGTAAACGTAAATTGGGCATCATAGATCGCCAAGTCAAGATCCTCGAGCGCCCGCTTTTCAAAATTCTTCTTCCTTTTCCCTCCGGATATTGGATTAACAATGAATAGTATCCGCTTTTTCCTGTTCATATCAATGGCCACGTTGCCCCTGCAAATGTATCAGCAATAGTGAGATATTTAATAAGCGTTGCAACAATTTATTGAAATTTAATATAAAGGAAATAATGGGGGGTATCCAAGCCCGCACGGGCAAAGTCGGCCGGTATGGGAAGGGGCTGCTGAAACTAATACTTAAGATACAGATTATATAAGACGCATAGATCGTCCTCTGTGAGCTTCGGGCTGACATCGTGCTGTATATAATGCAGCTTAAACGCCCTGATGGCCGCTTCAAGGTTGCTGGTGTCGTATCCGATAATCCGTAGCGCATCCACCGGATTGAAGTTTTCAGGCGGTGCCACCAGGCTTTGGTCCGGCCAAAGTCCGAAGCCACGCTCGGCCAACCGATTCCATGGAAAAAAGGCACTCGGATCCACTTTCCGCGCGGGGGCAATGTCCGAATGCGCAATGAAATTAGCCGCTGGGATATTGTATTTCCTTTTCAGGGTATCCAACAGATTCAGCAGGCTATAAATCTGCGGTTCGGAAAAAGGTTCGTTGCCGTTGTTATCCAGCTCAATACCTAACGATACGGAGTTTAGGTCGGTCACGCTGCCCCATTTGCCGGCACCGGCGTGCCACCCCCGCACATAGTCGTTGAGCATCTGATATACTTCGCCGTTGCGGCCAATCACGTAGTGTGCACTTACCTGCGAATGCGGCACGGTGAATGTGCGCAGCGTCTGCTCCAGGCTGTCCTGCGCGGTATGATGGATGATTACGTAATTCGGCTTTCGCAGGTTGAAATGAATGGCGCCGGCCCAATGCGCTCTTCGCCTTGGTTGTATAGCCTCCGTTATCACCACAGCGCCCGAGGTATCATAGGTCGCAATGAGTCCGGGGGTGGCGTAAGGAAGGGGCCGCCGCACCTCCTCGGTGAGCGCTTTTATTTGCCGCTTGTACTGTTTGTTGGTTTGTGCGTACCGGTTTGTGGTGCACGCGGAAACGAAAACTGCGGCTAGTGCAATCAAGATAGCCACACGCCTAGCAAGGACCCGTTGGCTTTTCATGATTAACGGGGCATTTTAAACAATAGCCCCAGTGCCAGCATTTGACTGGTTTGAACACTCGGATCGTCAACGCTGTTATAAATCAGCCGTCCGTTTAACGTCACGTTTACCACACGCGTCACACGTGCGGTCAGCCTTGCTTCAAGGTCATGCCTGGGGTCCGAAAGGTCCTTGTATCCGGCAAACAGGTTATACCGACTAAATATATGCAACGTGTTGCTTAGGTTTCTATCGAGCACTGCCGTGAGGTCAAATGCGAGGTCGTTATGGAATCGCCGCTCGTTTTCGACGCCAAACCGTGGGCGCTCGCCTGCCCGTGTCACCAAGCGATCATCCAAAACAAACGTCTGCATGGCAGCCCCGGTACCGAACCGCAGCGAAAACGTATTGTCCGGCTTGTATTCAATCCCCAAGTTTTCAATAAGACGACCCGGTGCCATAAAATTGGAGATGATGGTGTCGATCCGTTCCCTTCCGTCGTCCGTCCTGCTATAACTATAGCCCGCATCAAACTGGCTCTCAAACCTTATCGAGGTGTACACGGACCAGTTCTTGGACACTTTAACGGACAACACATTATCCCAAAAAATCCGGTCACTATTTTTCCGGGGCAGCTGGTCTTTATTTTTTTGTTTACCATACTGGAGGTTCAACTGCGTGGTAAAGGTCGTGTTGTTGCGCTTGTATTCTGATTTGTGATCGATCAGCGCCCCCACCGAGATCGAGTTGACACCACCGGACTGCCAGTTCTCACTGAATGAGGCCTGATTGGCGTTGATACCGAACGACGACCAATGCCGCCAATAAATCACCTTCAGATCCAGTGCAGAAACCGGCAAGGAGACCGGCCGGATGTCAGGCGTCGGCATCTCTACCTTCAGGCTGTTGGTATCGGGTTTCCGCCGCAGCTCGTCTAAATCATAGATTTGGGCGTTGGCCATCGACGCCCCGAGCAGTAAAAAAGTCAGTAAAAAGTACAACTGTTTCATATCTGCGGCTAAATTAACAAATATCGTGCTGTTTTTCCGCCTTATTATTTATCTGCAACAGGCAGTGGCGGCAACCGCCGCGCAGCCGGGTTCTGCCTATACTGGGCCAGCGACGAGCGGATGTAAAAAGTTAGGTTATAATCGTTTGCACTCATCACAAAATAATAAGAAGGGCGATATTGCCGCATGAAGTCCGCCAGTGTCGCTCCTGTAAGCCCGGTAGCGCTGCTCACCAGTTCCGGTGTGAAGCGGTAGTCAATCACCGACTCGCGGTAGTCATGTTCAATGATTTCTTGCAGCCTGCGGGAATTTCTCCCCTCCCGGCTGATCAGCTTATACAACGCATCGATGCTGAGCCCCGCTCCGGTAGGCCCCACCGAAAAAATGGATCCGGCGTCCCCTTTGCTGTAAGCGGTGCTGTACTCCCTTCTGTTTTCTTCCAATCGTTCTTCTGGGCTGCGCCTTGCCACCACAGACACTTCGTCGAGCCATATCGTAGACCGCTCCATGTTAAACAACACGACCTTTTTGTCCGACACGACCAGGGTGTCCGGATAGTATCCCTTGGCCGCAGCAATCAGGATGTCTCCGGGCGTAGCCTTTATGGAAAACTCCCCCCGGGTGTTGT
The DNA here is from genome assembly GCF_042646065.1 of Parapedobacter deserti. NCBI lineage: Bacteria > Pseudomonadati > Bacteroidota > Sphingobacteriia > Sphingobacteriales > Sphingobacteriaceae > Parapedobacter > Parapedobacter deserti. The sequence goes on along the minus strand of NZ_JBHRTA010000003.1, from coordinate 9,199 downwards.
TGTAACCGCCATCATCGTTTGCGGTGTTGTAGATGTATACCTGCGATACTCGTTGTTTGGTGTGTTTGTCAAATACAATACCCTCAATAGCCGTCTGAGCCTGGGACAAACCCCAAGGCAGGATACAGAAAAGTAGCCCAACAACAAAGTAACCCCTTAATTTCACTGTCGTAAAACTACGGTTAAGTTTGCAGTTGACGAAAATTTTAACATCATTTCACCTTTGGGCATAGGTTATTGTGACACAAGAATAAGCTGTCCGACAAACAGCGATTCGGTCTTCAGGCCATTCAAGTCCATTAGTTCGGCAGCGGACATCCCGTACTTGCGGGCAATGGCCGCCAGCGTATCGCCCTGTTTCACTTCATGGATGTCGATGCGCACCGGTGCCTTTGCCTGCGCAACCTGAAGTTCCTCCGGCTTGTTTTCTACGATCTCGGTCTGTACAACTTCCTCGCGCCTTAGTTTTTCGCTCCGGCTTTCCGGGCGATCGTATTGATGCAGTTGGTAGCGTTCAATAAGGTCTATCAACAGATCGGCATAGCGCGGGTTGGTCGCATAACCCGCCGCCTTCAGTCCTTTTGCCCATCCTTTATAATCATCTTTGTCCAGTTCGAAGAGCGCCGCATAGCGTTTGCGGAGAAGAAATTGCGAATGGTCCTTAAACGAATCCTCAGCACGCTTGTACACGCGGAAGCAGTCATTGCGGTGATCATCGTCGTGATAGGCTTTCCCGCCTACCCACTCCGGGGTACATTTGATGCCGAAATGATTATTGGCTTCGCGGGCCAGCTTGCTGTTGCCGTTTCCGGATTCAAGCAGCGCCTGGGCCAGCTTGATGCTGGCCGGGATGCCATACCGGTCCATCTCTTCGATGGCAATGTTCCGATACCGCTCGATATACTCGTATCCCGAAGTGCTGGTATAACCGGTAGTCGACTTGGCCGGTCGCTCTGTCGGTATCCGCGTCGGCGGGGGTGTACGCGTAGGCACCGGGCGCTTGCTTACGCGCGGATTCTGGAGCACCTCGTGCTTGGATAAGCAGGAAGCGAATAGCACGACGGTCGCCAATGCGTATAACGTCCTTTTCATTTCACAGGATCAGTTGCTGTCCAATATGCAGTCGCGAATCGGAAAGCCCATTATTGCGCTGTATCTCCTTCACTGTCGTACCATGTTTCCGTGCAAGGTCATATAGCGTATCGCCGGGTTTTACCGTATACCCTGCCGCCCCATCCGATTCGTCGGCGGCGGCTACTGTGGCATCGCCTTCGGGCCGTTTGTCCAGCTCGTGCAAATTATACCGTTGAATCATGCCAATGACCTTGGAAGACCAGGTCGTGCTGTGCGCGTAACCCGATCGGGCAATCCCCCGTACCCACGCCTTATACTCATGCGGCTGATGTTGCTCAAACAGCCGCTCAGTACTTTTACGCCGCATCAGAAAGTTTATGAAGTCTTGGTACGACTCTTCTACAGATTCATACCCCTTGTATGCCGACTGAATCGCTGTGCTGTTATTGGGGCCCTTGATGCCGAAATGGTTGTTGAGGTATCTTGCCACACGGCTGTTCCCGTGTGCACTTTCATGCATGGCGATAGCCAGTATGATGCTCGCCGGGCACCCATAATCCTCCATATACTGGATTGCAGCATCTTTATACCGTTCAATATATGCTTGGGGAGAAATCCGCTGGGCGAAAGTTTGGATAGTAGTAACTGCGGTAAACAACATCGTAAGGCATAGGGTGATAGCAGTAGTCTTTGTTCTTGTGTTCATATGCTATGTCTTTGCTTCCTTTAACGTTTTCGTAACAAAAACAGCCCATCACGAATGGGAAGAATCAGCTTGTCTACACGTTCATCAGCCGCAAGCTGTTCATTTAATGTTATGATCTGCTGCGTTTGCGTATCGTCGGCGCCGCTTATCACCTTTCCCTTCCACAGCACATTGTCTATCAGAATCAAGCTGCCCGCACGGCTCTTTTCCAGTGCAAGCTCATAATAGCGGCTGTTGTTTTTTTTATCAGCGTCGATAAAAACAAGGTCAAACGGGCCGGCGAGTTGGGGGATTACAGTCTGTGCATCGCCGATATGATAAAGGATCCGGTCTTCTATCCCTGACCGGCTGAAGTAGCCCCGTACGCGATCCTCCAACTCGGCGTTGTTGTCGATTGTATGGACCTCACCGCCGGGCGCGAGGCCTTCTGCCAGGCAGAGCGTTGCATACCCCGTAAAGGTACCCACTTCCAGAATTCGCTTCGGTGATACCAGTTTGCTCAATAGGGCGAGCAGCCTGCCCTGGTAATGGCCTGACAGCATGTGGGGCGCTGTTTCCTTCAAGTGGGTTTCTCTGTTAATCTGCTGCAACAACGCTGGTTCAGCGTCACAGATTCTTTCCAGATAGCTCGCCAATATGTCATCGAACATATCCATCGCACGCAAACATAGCTAAATTGGATGAAAGTGCAAAAGCCGAATTACGCTTTTGCGCCCGTATCGGGGCCACGCCTATCGCCGAAAATACCCTGTAAAAGCAAGGCAAACACCACTACGCCAGCACATCCCACAAGATTCAGCCACAGGAACGCCATTGCATCAAGCCACCACAGCGCCACCACCATTGCCTCGGTAAGTATGGCTGCCCAGAGCACCGCCTGCCCTCCTGCCCGCTTCACATAGAATGCCACGACGAAAATACCAAGAATGGTGCCGTAGAAGAGTGACCCCAAGATATTGACCGCTTCAAGCAGGTTGCCAAGTTTGCTGGCGTATAGCGCAATGATGACGCAGCATATCCCCCAGATCAGCGTAAACGCGCGCGATGCCGACAGATATCCTTTATCGCTGCCCGTTTTATGAGCAAAGCGCTTATAAATATCAATCACCGTAGTGGAAGCCAGGGAGTTGATGGCGCTGGCTGTTGCTCCCATCGATGCCATGAATACGATTGCCACCAGCAGCCCGATGAGCCCTTTAGGGAAATGCTCGGTCACGAACGACAGAAAAATGTAGTTGTTGTCGTTGGTGTCAGCCAGCTTATCGTTTTCCTGCATTAAAGCCACCAGATCCGCCCGCACTGTTTTGGCCCGTTCATCAGCGTGGTGCAGCTGCTTACGAACGTCGGCAATCGCGGCTTCGTCGTCGTTGTCTAGCGCTTCCGTCAACCGGTGGATTTGTTCTTGCTTTTCCTCAAAAATCGACTCATGTTCCGCCTTCAGCGCATCCACATCGGCTGCATAGCTGCTGTTTTCAATTTTATTAAGCTCATATTTGTTGAAGAATATCGGCGGGCTGTTGTACTGATAAAATGCAAACACCAGTATTCCGATGAGCAGTATGGCAAATTGCATGGGTACTTTAAGCAGGCCGTTCATGAGCAGCCCAATGCGGCTGTCGCGTATCGAAGAACCGGTCAGGTAGCGGCCCACCTGACTTTGGTCGGTGCCGAAGTAGGAAAGCTGCAGGAAAAATCCGCCAATGAGTCCACTCCACAAGGTGTATGGGTTGTTCCAGTCAAAAGACAGGTCTATGGCGTTAGCTTTGCCCGACTTGCCGGCGATGTGCAATGCCTTTGCAAAGCCGATATCGGAAGGCAGCATGTAGACGACCAAAACACCCGCCGCTACCAATCCACCGAAAATGATGGACATTTGCAGCACCTGCGTGTAGGAAACCGCCTTGGTGCCGCCATACACTGTATAGATTACCACCAGCGCTCCGATGAAAAGCGTTGTGTAGGTCACGTTGATCTGCAGGATGCTGGAAAGGATGATGGCCGGCGCATAAATGGTGATGCCCGTAGACAATCCCCGCTGAATGAGAAAAAGCAGCGCTGTAAACGCCCGTGTGCGTACGTCAAAGCGCTTCTCAAGAAATTCGTATGCGGTAAACACACGCAGGCGATGAAACATCGGCACAAAGGAGATGCTCAGGATAATCATGGCCAGCGGCAGCCCGAAATAGAACTGCACGAAGCTCATGCCCGAGGAATAAGCCAGTCCCGGCGCCGACAGGAACGTAATTGCGCTGGCCTGTGTTGCCATCACCGACAGCGCCACATGGTACCAGGGCAAGGACTTGTTGCCCAGCAGGTAGCCATCGATGTTTCGGATGCCCCGGCTTTGGTAGACGCCGTAGGCAACGATCAGCAGCAACGTGCAGAACAGCACCACCCAATCCGTCGTACTCATCCGAAATACTTGGTGAATAAGTAAAACAGCAGGATTAATAGCAGCAACCAGGCCACTACGATCCAGTAGAACCGTTTCCAGTTGCGGATAAAGGGTGGCAGTCCCTTATCGGTCATGGGTGCGGCCTTTGAGCACGTTGCTGACAAAAAAGCCAGCGAACAGCAGCCCCACGACGGCGCCAATGACAGTAGCCAGAAAGCTTTCCTGTACAAAACCGCCCGTCAAGCCTCCGAATACCGCGCCGAGCAGGTAGAAATAGCTATTGATGTTTTTTTTACTTGAACGGTCTTCGTGCGCTTCGATGTGATCTTCCATGTCAATACAGTTTTAATCAATTGGGTTTTGCGAGCAAATTTACAAATAATCTGTATGCACCCGGCACACCTGCGGGCAATTGCCTGAAAAAAGCCAGTGATGTATAAACAAAGTTACCTTTACCATAGGGCGTGACCAGCAGTGCACCGTTATGCTGCTCTTCGCCAGGGTCACCCATGCGCAGCGGCCGTTCATACCTGCTGTCCGCCTCGCCGACAAAATACAGTCCGCGTTCCTGTATCCAACCGTCAAAATCCGCTGCCGTGATTTTATTCGGGTAGTTCAATACACGGCTGTCGGGATTGACCACGTTTACCGGCGCCGTTTCGTCCGTGACGCGGCTGCGGCTCAGGCTAAACGAATAGGGGCCGATATCAGCTGTGCGCAAGCCGCCGCTCACGTTGTACTGTACGAGCAGCGTGCCCCCATTCTTGACGTATTCCATCAGGCGCGGCTGCAAATGCCGCATACGGTCGTTCACATTATACAGCCGCACCCCCGTTACGATGGCATCGTATTGCGGCAAATTGCCGGATAGCACATCCTGCTCACTCAGCACATCCACGCGGAGTCCGATCTCCCGCAGGGACTGGGGAATAAGATCACCCGCTCCGGGGAGGTAGCCGATACGCATCGCGGACACACCGGTTTCCACCTTGCTGAGCCGTGCCGCAGCAGGCGGAAACCACGTGATACGCGGGATATGCTCGTACGCGATAGACCGGATCGCCGTGGCCGGTTCTTCGGAGTCGCCATAGCGAAAGAAGACACTCAACGAGTCCGAGAGCGACGCCTCGCCCGCCGGGTATATCGTAAACGAGGACACGGTTTCGTCCGCTTTGGCTGAGAAACTTAGCGAGACCTGCTCGGGCTCTGCCCGCCAGCCACGGGGTAGACGCAACGCTGCGGTGGCCGTTAGCGGCTCCTGTGTATGTGCGGTAAATACCACCTCGAGCGTCTTAGGCTCATCACCGTTAAAGACCAGCGCTTTCTGGCCGAGGTTGGCCGTTATACGCGGCGCGATGGCCAGCGGCTCATATACCTCGCCCCGCACAGGGTGCGTATATTTGTGTACGATCGGACGTTCAAAATCAAGCACGCTGCCGTTGATTTGCACCGAGATGCGCGTGCTGGGTATATCGTGGCTTCCCGGACGGCCCACATCTTCCCGGCTTTCTACCGCGAAACTGCCGAGGCTGTGGGGCTGGCGCAGCCAATACGGCTGAGTGATGGATGTAGCATCAAACACCGACGCCACCTCATGCAGTTCGTTAAACGTCAACGGGGTGCCGTCAACCACTACGTCAACGTCGGGTCGCCGTACGATAAATGCGGTGTTGACAGGGATCTGCTCTCCCACGGCAAATTGTGCCACCGGAGCATAGCTTTCAAACCATATTCCGCCACAGGCCAGTATCAGGTCCTTTATCTCTGCTGTCTTTTGCGCCCTCCAATACGCATCTTCCACGCGGTTTACCGTTTCCAGCAGTTCAAGGAGGCCATTGATGGATTTCTCCGGATGTTCCATATCAAACGCCTCGTCGATGGCAGCAACCAGCCGCGAAATTCGTTCACTGCCGGCCACCCGCTTCCACGACGTCTCGATGCCTTCAAAAAGATCCCGCTGAGGTCTGTCGCCTGCCAACACCTCAAAGCGTTCGATATTGTTGCCACGTTGGCGGGCTGCCCCGAAGCCCTGGCTTTTATGTTTCGACCGACTGTCCGCTGCTATTTCACCATAAGACAGGCCAAGGAACGGATTATAATCACCGATATTCATCAGCAGATGAGCTGTCGATGGGGGTGACCCCTGGAAAAAACTCGACGTATTCCACAGCAAGCGTTTGGCTTGCCATACCGACACGTCGTTGAGCTGTTCAGGAAACCGATTAGGGTCTGCTGCAGCGCTGAACGCCTCGATGGCCAACAACGCAGACGCCTGGTGGTGCCCATGGCCGCCCCGTTCGTCGGGAGGAAAGCGGGTTACTATGACATCCGGCTTGAATTTTCGGATCACCCACACCGCATCGGCAAGGATGCTATCTCGCCCCCAGATGCGGAATGTCTCATCCCACGTTTTCGAAAATCCGAAGTCAACGGCGCGCGAAAAAAATTGTTCACCACCATCTACCCGCCGCGCAGCGAGCAGCTCGTTGGTGCGGATCAGGCCAAGCTCCTCCGCCTGTTCAGTGCCGATCAGGTTCTGCCCGCCATCACCGCGGGTAAGTGAGAGGTAGCCCGTCCGGTAAAGCCGCTCCTTGGCGAGCCAAGCGATGAGGCGCGTATTTTCGTCATCGGGATGCGCAGCGAAGTACAATACGGATCCCAATGTATTTAATTTCTTGATGGCTTGTTTAATTTCGCCGGTGTGCTGGGGTTGCAGTGTCTGGGCTGCAGCAGTTGAGAAAATGAAAAGAAAAGAAAAGAAAATTGCACTGTGTTTTTTATTCATGCCCTAAATATAATGTATAAAACGGCTTTTTTCCCCTACGTTCCATACAATTTTTACATACAAAAGCCGCCCCGATGCGCATCGGGGCGGCTTTTGCAAATTAACAATTAAAAAATCATTTAAATCTTAAAACCACTGCAACAAGCATCAAAATAGCAAATTGCTTCACAGCATTCAGAAATCTGGCTTTAAGAAGCTAACCTTTAACAACGGTAAAGATACGAAAATGTCTGCGTCATCAGATCGCAAGTCTCGCAAAATTTTCCACAAAAAGCGCGTTGCCAACATTTCTGGTGAACACGTAATCAGTCTTTCAGCCCTTATCAATAGAACCAAGTACGCGCTTCATGAATGCGTTCAGCGCATCCTTCCGATCCATTCCACCTTTTACCAGTTTGTCCACTTCGATCGCGCCGTACATGTTCGAAATAAGCTCTCCAATGACGTCCAGTTCCTCGTCTTTCAGCGAAGGCACCTCCGTAAGGGCTTCGAGCGTCTCGATGGCTTCGAGCACATAATCCTGGTCGTTCTGCTCAATGAACTCAGCGAGGTGCTTAATTATGGGTAACTTCATTCAGCAATTCGATTAAGGGATCAAATTTATTGGTCTGCACCTGATTGACCAGCTGGCCACCTTTAAATGCCGCGAACGTAGGCAAGTTGGTTACATTGGCCAATTGCCGCGACTGCGGATAGCGCTCAGCATCAGCAATAACGAATGCGACCTGTCCATTTTCCGAAGCCAGTTTCTTAAACTTCGGTTTCATGATCTTGCAGTTGCCACACCACGTGGCGGAGTATTGAACCAATACCACATCGTTTTCCTTTACGATATCGGCAAGGTTATCGTTTTCAAGTTCCTGTAACATAATATTCCTTTTTAGCAACCACAAAATGCACATCAGGTGCACCTTGTGGTTATGTGATGGATGTTCCGTTGGCTGTATTAGCTCAACGAGACCTGGCTGGCTAGGTAGCTGGCTACGCCGTCGCGGGTGGCATGCATGGCGTCTTTGCCTTCCTCCCAGTTCGCTGGGCACACTTCGCCAAACTTCTGCACATGTGCATATGCGTCAATTAGGCGGAGGTATTCTTTCACGTTGCGGCCCACGGGCATGTCATTTACACTCTCGTGGAACACCTTGCCATTCTCATCGATAAGGTAGGTCGCACGGTAGGTCACGTTTGAGCCCTCGAAGATGTATCCGAATTCTTCACTTTCCTTTTCTTCTCCCTCTAATATACCCAGCACCCGGGAAAGGTTGCGATTGGTATCGGCGAGGATGGGGTAGGTAACCCCTTCGATGCCACCGTTATCTTTTGCGGTGTTCAGCCAAGCAAAGTGCACTTCGTTCGTATCGCAAGAGGCGCCGATGACGATGGTATTGCGCTTCTCAAACTCAGGCAGAGCCTCTTGGAAAGCATGCAGCTCGGTAGGGCATACGAAGGTGAAATCCTTCGGATACCAAAACAATAACACTTTTTTTCCGTTTTTCGCAGCTTCTTCAAAGACGTTGATGGACAAGTTGTCACCGAGGTGATCGATTGCATCAACCGTAATGTTTGGGAATTTCTTTCCTGTAAAACTCATAGTAATAAACCTTAAAATTTTGTTGATGCAAAGGTAAGCTTTATTACGATCAACGCGTATCGCTTTTGTCAATGGGCTATATAGAATGTCTATGGCAAAATCATTTTCGATTATTTGCCTAAAATCGTACTTTTGCAAATTGACTATTTAGCGGCCCTGTAGTTCAACGGATAGAATACCTGCCTGCCGGCAGGCAGGGAAGTTTCCTAAACTTTAGACATGTATTATGTGTATGCCATTAGGAGCGAGCGGGACGGGAGGATATATGTTGGAATTACCTCAGACATTGAGCGGCGGGTGCTTCAACATAATAAAGGAAAAACNAGTCTGGCATAGGTAAAGAATTTTTGAAATCTTTGCAAACAAATAATGGCCCTGTAGTTCAACGGATAGAATACCTGCCTGCCGGCAGGCAGGGAAGTTTCCTAAACTTTAGACATGTATTATGTGTATGCCATTAGGAGCGAGCGGGACGGGAGGATATATGTTGGAATTACCTCAGACATTGAGCGGCGGGTGCTTCAACATAATAAAGGGAAAACAAAATCGACCAAGGGCTACGTCCCTTGGAAGCTGATCTATGCTGAAGAGGTTATTGATAGGCTGAAAGCGAGAGAAAAAGAAATCTATTTTAAGTCTGGCATAGGT
>NZ_JBHRTA010000002.1:0-874 GCF_042646065.1 Parapedobacter deserti | reverse complement strand
GAATCCGCCAGCTTCGCATAAAGCGCCGCCGCATTGGCGTACTCAAACCTGCCGTACAGCTCCTCCGCACGCTCGCGGAGACCGACCTGCTCCTGGGCAGAGGCCGAAAGTACCGACAGAAACATCAACGAGTACGCTATGATGCCGGCAAAACAGTAAACTCGAGTCAGTAAACTTTTTTTCATAATTATATCTTTTTCCAGTTCTCAAAAGTATTTACTCCACAACCTGTAACCATCCGGGACTGCACTCATGTAAAAGCACACCCGTTCAACGTAACGATAGGCCTGCTCCGCGTCCTTCACTTCATAAGTGATGTCGCCAGAGGAAATGATATAGCGATTCGCGTTGATCTGGGAAATAACAATCGGCAGTTCTTCTCTGTCAGACAGCCAGATCTCCAGTTGATGATCACCCCTGGTATAGCGAAATCCATGCTTCATCTCTAAAAAGAAAATTAGTTTTTCCAATAACATAGCCGTACTTGATGTATTGTCATCCACCTCGACACTATTTCTCATGCAGTCAATTAATTTTTTCTCAAAAAAACCGCGGGCTCAATAGCCGCTGGTCTCTGCGCCCGAAGGTGATGCCCAGTGTCACTTCATGCGAGCCGTTCTGCACGCTGCTCAGCTGGCTCAGGATGTAATCGTACGAGTAACCCACCCGCAGCTGCGGCGTCACGTACAGCTGCGTGATCGCCGATACCGAGTTGCGCCTGTTCAGCGCATTGCCCGTGAAACGCGCGTAGTCCTTCCGGAAAACCGTCACACCCGTGCGCCAGCCCCCGCCGATCCAGAAACGGTCCCCGAATACGAACATCGCATTCACATCCAGGCTGGTCGGACCCCGGAAATCCTCCTTCAGCAGCAGG
>NZ_JBHRTA010000001.1:0-875 GCF_042646065.1 Parapedobacter deserti | reverse complement strand
TATCTCAACCGAGACCCGGTCCCTGTCGCCCGTGGCCGAAGCGTAGGCCTCCAGCTGCTTTTTTGCCTCCGCGTACCTGCCGTTCATCTTCAGGACTTCACCGTAGCGCAGTAAGTTTCCCGCATCGCTGCCTTCATGGGCCACAACACGCGCATACCAGTTCTCCGCTGACTCGTAGTCATTCATCCGGACGTAGCAAGCCGCAAGCCGCTCCAGATCGGAAAGACGCGGCTTGCGCGAATCCGCCAGCTTCGCATAAAGCGCCGCCGCATTGGCGTACTCAAACCTGCCGTACAGCTCCTCCGCACGCTCGCGGAGACCGACCTGCTCCTGGCCGTACACGGCGGGAACTGGCAGGGACATGGTGGAAAAAGCAGTAAGTAATAGCGCAACGCCGTAATGATGCAATTTCTCGATCAACATATTTTTCATCCGTATCGTATTTATGTTCTCTGCTTCCGGCCATCAGCCGTCAGCTTATCTTTTATTCAAAAAAATCACTCAATTCAGAAAAACCTCGGGCTCAGCAACCGCTGGTCCTNGCAGCTGCGGCGTCACGTACAGCTGCGTGATCGCCGATACCGAGTTGCGCCTGTTCAGCGCATTGCCCGTGAAACGCGCGTAGTCCTTCCGGAAAACTGTAACACCCGTGCGCCAGCCCCCGCCGATCCAGAAACGGTCCCCGAATACGAACATCGCATTCACATCCAGGCTGGTCGGACCCCGGAAATCCTCCTTCAGCAGCAGGCTCGGCCGAAGCCGCGTCCCTTCGCCAAGGTTGACCAGCGCACCGCCCATGAAGTAGATGTGCCGCCGGCGCCGGATGTTGTCCGTGGTCGTGTTGTCCCACCGGAAGATGTTGTTGCTCTGGTCGC